>NZ_FOJS01000047.1 GCF_900111865.1 Parageobacillus thermantarcticus
GTCGCCTTGGTGAGCCGTTACCTCACCAACTAGCTAATGCGCCGCGGGCCCATCCGTAAGTGGCAGCCGAAGCCGCCTTTCAACCAAAGACCATGCGGTCTTCGGTGTTATCCGGTATTAGCTCCGGTTTCCCGGAGTTATCCCGGTCTTACGGGCAGGTTACCCACGTGTTACTCACCCGTCCGCCGCTAACCAAACAAGAGCAAGCTCCTGTTTGGTCCGCTCGACTTGCATGTATTAGGCACGCCGCCAGCGTTCGTCCTGAGCCAGGATCAAACTCTCCATAGAAAGTTGATTGGCTTATTCTCATAAGCTTCAGCGCCGACACCATAAGGCGTCAGTCGCCTCCACTTTTCTATGTGGACGCTTCGTTTTGTTCAGTTTTCAAGGAACATTCGTAAAAATTATATGGAGCGGGTGATGGGAATCGAACCCACGACATCAGCTTGGAAGGCTGAGGTTTTACCACTAAACTACACCCGCACATTATTTTATTTTAATCTGCGCACAACGCGCAACTATCCATGCCTCTTCCTCTACGAGCTTGTTCAAAGAAGTCAAATGCGTCGAGGCAACTCGCAGTACATTCACAGATGCTTTGCTCGTGGCTGAAGTTTTACCACTAAACTACACCCGCATGTTTATTGATAAATCGGGAAGACAGGATTCGAACCTGCGACCCCATGGTCCCAAACCATGTGCTCTACCAAGCTGAGCTACTTCCCGAATGGCGCGCTCGAGAGGACTCGAACCCCTAACCTTCTGATCCGTAGTCAGATGCTCTATCCAGTTGAGCTACGAGCGCAAATATATAATGACAAACAATATTTTCTACAAATTGCAAACACTTTTTATGCGGTCGAGAGGACTTGAACCTCCACGGGGTTGCCCCCACTAGGCCCTCAACCTAGCGCGTCTGCCATTCCGCCACGACCGCGTGTCTATTAAAGTGCGGGTGGAGGGACTTGAACCCCCACGCCGTAAGGCGCCAGATCCTAAGTCTGGTGCGTCTGCCAATTCCGCCACACCCGCAAAAATGAGCCATGGAGGATTCGAACCTCCGACCCTCTGATTAAAAGTCAGATGCTCTACCTACTGAGCTAATGGCTCATGGCTGGGCTAGCTGGATTCGAACCAGCGCATCACGGAGTCAAAGTCCGTTGCCTTACCGCTTGGCTATAGCCCAATGTATGCGATATGTCGAGATGGCGGTCCCGACGGGACTCGAACCCGCGATCTCCTGCGTGACAGGCAGGCGTGTTAACCACTACACTACGGGACCATCAATAAAATGGGGTTGGTGCTTTACACTCCCAACACCCATTCACAGTGACCCGTACGGGATTCGAACCCGTGTTACCGCCGTGAAAGGGCGGTGTCTTAACCACTTGACCAACGGGCCACGACAAAATATATCGAAAAGTGGCGGAGAAGGCGGGATTTGAACCCGCGCGCCGTAAAGACACGACCTAACGGTTTAGCAAACCGTCCCCTTCAGCCACTTGGGTACTTCTCCAAAGGCTCCGCAAGTAGGATTCGAACCTACGACCTACCGGTTAACAGCCGGTTGCTCTACCGCTGAGCTATTGCGGAATAAATCAAACTACTTACTAATTCGTCCCTTTCTCTGCTTGCGAATCCAAAAGTACTAATGTTAGGATAACTCGTCGCACGTTCAGAGAAATAAAGCTCATCACTAGAAAATTCATTCAAATTGATTTGTACAACCGACATTCTCTATTATATTAAGCTGATAGACAGTTGTCAATAGCTTCTATCCTGTATCTATCATCCATCGCCTTTTAGCGACGGCTTTTATAATTTAGCATAGATAAAGGATAGCTGTCAACACTTTTTAAACAAAAAATTTTTTTGGATGAAGTCCCGAGATTTGTGTAAAAAGGAACTGGCAAAAGGCATTTTTATTTTCCGACGGCCCCAAGTTTACTGGGCGGAAAAGGAATTTTTAAACAATATACTAGGACTCGACCTGTAAAAAAAGAACTGGCAAAAAGCGTTTTTTTATTTTCTTGATATCCAAGTTCACTAAACTGACGGTACGGATTTTACGTAACAATAGAGCTTGACGCGTTCACCTGCAAAAAGCTTCTTTCACAGCAATGTTAAAGCTACGGCAAAGCCCATTTGTTTCATTTATCCTTCTCGTCATCCAACATTAATTTTCCATGGCATCGCCCGCAAACATATTTGTCTGTATTTACTCGCTTTTTCCGTCTATATTTTATGCCGCAATCGGAACAAACATACACGTACACCTTTTTCGTTCTTTGGCGCGCTTGCTGAGGAAGGGGACGGCAATAGCGGGGCGCCTGAACTTGGCGCAATAAATCGCGGAAATCTTTGTCTCGATGGCGGTATCCTTTTCCTTCTAAATGAAGGTGATAATGACACAATTCATGTTTAATGATCGCAATCAATTCTTCTTCCCCGAACGCTTCGTAATATTTTTTATTCAATTCAATGTTGTGAGTTTGTAACATGTAACGTCCCCCTGTCGTTCGCAGGCGCGGATTGAATGTCGCGGTATGTTTAAAAGGTTTTTGAAAAAATTGCAAAGATACCCTTTCGACAAGACGTTGCAAATCACTTTGTTCCATTTTCATTGCTCCTTGACTTTTTTAGAACAGGACAGACTAGCGATACATACATTATATATGAACCTTTTTTGTTGCGGGAGGTCGACCGCTATGCCAACATGGTTAAAAAATCAAATGAGACGGGCCTATTATGAAAAAAATCGCTACCAAATCAAATTGCTAAATCAATGCTGGTTTTTTTATCAGAAAAAACACTGCTCATGAAGGCAGTGTTTTTTCTGATTCTTCCGGTGGAATCATAGATAAGGAGATTCTTCCTTTATCGATATCGACGCTGTCAACCCATACTTTGACGACATCGCCTACGGATACAACATCAAGCGGATGGCGCACATATTGCTTACTTAATTTTGAAATGTGGACAAGCCCATCCTGCTTCACTCCAATATCCACAAACGCCCCGAAATCGACGACGTTGCGCACCGTACCTTCTAACTCCATCCCCTTTTTTAAATCTTCCATTTTTAAAATGTCTTTTCGCAACAACGGCTTCGGCAGCTCGTCGCGGGGATCGCGTTCCGGACGAACTAAAGCGTCGATAATGTCTTGCAATGTCAATTCTCCGATGCCAAGTTCGGAAGCCGTATCAGGGATAGAAAGAGATTGCAATGCCTGGCGGAGTTCCTCGCTTCCAATATGCTCGGTTGTAAAGCCAAGTTGGTGTAGCAGTTTTTTCACTTCTTCGTACCGCTCTGGATGGATTGGCGTACGGTCGAGCGGTTCGTCTCCGTCAACAATGCGCAAAAAGCCGATGCATTGTTCATATGTTTTAGCGCCAAGACGCGGTACCGCTTTTAATTCCTCACGGTTTTTAAATTTTCCTTGTTCCTCGCGGCGTTTCACGATATTTTCCGATACTGTTTTCGTAAGGCCTGATACGTATTGCAATAAAGAGACAGAGGCGGTGTTGACGTTGACGCCGACTTGGTTGACAACCGTTTCCACGACAAACCGCAGCGATTCCGCTAATTTTT
Organism: Parageobacillus thermantarcticus; assembly: GCF_900111865.1. Taxonomy (GTDB): domain Bacteria; phylum Bacillota; class Bacilli; order Bacillales; family Anoxybacillaceae; genus Parageobacillus; species Parageobacillus thermantarcticus. The sequence goes on from NZ_FOJS01000047.1 coordinate 3,593, forward strand.
TTTGCGAAACGTCGTGCTGATATTGGCCGACTCCTACTGATTTTGGATCAATTTTTACCAGTTCCGCGAGTGGGTCTTGTACGCGCCGCGCGATTGAAACCGCACTCCGTTCTTCTACCTGCAAATCCGGAAACTCTTGGCGGGCAAGGTCGGAAGCAGAGTAGACGCTCGCTCCCGCTTCATTAACAATTAGATAAAAAATTTCCCTGTCTACCTGCTTTAACGTATCGGCAACGAACTGTTCCGTTTCCCGTGATGCTGTTCCATTTCCAATTGCAATCATCTCTACGTGGTATTCTTCAATCAGCCGAATGAGTTTTTCCTTTGCTTCGTCTACCCGCTGCTGCGGCGGATGCGGATAAATGACATCGATTTTCAATAATTTGCCTGTCTCATCGACAACCGCTAGCTTGCATCCCGTTCGATAAGCAGGGTCTATGCCAAGAACGATCTTTCCTTTTAGCGGCGGCTGAAGCAATAGCTTACGCAAGTTTTCCGCAAAAATATGAATCGCCCGTTCTTCCGCCTTTTCGGTTAACTCATTGCGAATATCGCGCTCAATTGACGGTTCTATAAGCCGTTTGTAGCCGTCCTCGATCGCTTCGGCGAGAAGGGTAGCGGCAGAAGATTGCCGATTTGTAATAATGTGTTTTTGCAAATATGCCATAATATCTTCTACCGGGGCCTGAATGGAAACGCGCAGCACCCCTTCTTTTTCGCCGCGGTTGAGCGCCAGCACACGATGGGGAACGATCTTGTGCACCGGCTCTTCATACTCGTAATACATTTCATATACTTTTTTCTCATCCTTTTCAGGCTCTTTCACCGTCGATATGATAACACCTTTTTTCCACGTCTGCTGGCGGATCCATTGGCGAAACTGGGCGTCATCCGATACTTTTTCAGCAATAATGTCTTTCGCTCCTTGAAGCGCCTCTTCGGCAGTAAGCACTTCCTTATCTGGATGAATAAACTCCAACGCTTTTTCTTCCGGCCGCGGCGCCATCGGGCACGTCCATAGCCATTCTGCAAGCGGCTCTAACCCTTTTTCCTTTGCGATCGTTGCTTTCGTGCGCCGTTTTTGTCTGTAAGGGCGGTATAAATCTTCCACTTGCTGCAGTTTTGTGGCATTGATAATTGCATTTTTTAACTCGTCCGTCAGCTTTCCTTGCTCATCAATAAGGCGGAGAACTTCTTCCTTGCGCTGTTCTAGGTTTTGCAAGTAATTCCATTTCTCTAAAATATTGCGAATTTGCACCTCGTCCAAGGCGCCCGTCATTTCTTTGCGATAGCGGGCAATAAACGGCACTGTATTTCCTTCCTCAGAAAGGGAAATCACGTTATTCACTTGTTTGGCGGACAACTGCAATTCATTCGCTATCACGTCGATCAATGCTTCTCTATTTAACAACCCCACGACCCCTCCATATGCGAAAAATAAAAATAGCTACAATGATGCAGCTATTTTTGCATAAATCGTTATAAAAAGTCGGACAGATCGATGCTTGCGACCTGCCCTTTTTGCGCATAGCAAACTCCCCACCACTTTTATGAAATGGAGGCGATAGGTGGCACCGTGCACTCGCTTTAACAACAAAATTATATTTCGGGCGCCGCTATTAAAAATCGATAAGCCCTAAACTAATTTGCAACGCTTCATCCACCTTATCCATCATTTCATCGTCCAAGTGAGTAATTTTGTCTGTCAGCCGCTGTTTATCAATCGTCCGAATTTGCTCTAGCAGAATAACAGAATCCCGCTCAAACCCGTAACGCTTTGCGTCAATTTCCACATGAGTCGGCAGCTTTGCTTTTTGGATTTGCGCTGTAATCGCCGCCACAATCACCGTCGGACTAAACCGATTTCCAATGTCATTTTGAATGACTAATACTGGACGAACGCCTCCTTGTTCCGAGCCAACTACCGGGGAAAGGTCCGCAAAATAAACGTCGCCACGCTTAACAATCAAAGCATTACCCCCCGCTAACTAAACGTTCAACGGTGTGGTCGGCTTCATATTCTGCAAGAAACGCCTCGGAAGCAATGGATAAATTGATTTTTGCCATTTCCATATAGCCGCGTCTCATCGCCTCGCGGATTTGTCGTTTTTTTCGCTCGCGAATGTACATTTTCGTTGCTTGATAAATGAGATCATTGCGGTTGCCGTTCTCTTGTTTCACAAGCACATCCAATTCTGTTACTAGTGCTTGAGGCAGACGAACGACGATTTCCGTTGTTGCGCTAGATTCCGACACGAATACACACCTCCACAAACTGCAGCCGATTCATTGCTTCCATTTCATAATACCATTAAATAAAAACAGTGCAAAGTCATTTCTCTGTTTTCTGCTCATTATCTTCTGAAAAATTTTTCAGTTTATGCATAAACAAGATTTCTCACTTCCATTATACTCTTATTTCGGAAAAAAATACGGGGAACGCGATAACTGATCGTACAAGGAATTTCATAGTTAATCGTATCGAGATATTGCGCAACATCATCAACAGAAATATATTCATCACCTTGCCGACCAATCAAGGTCACTTTCGTTCCAACTGGCATCCGCTTTGGCAGGCGAACCATCAATTGATCCATGCAAATTCTTCCAATAATCGGCGCTTTTTCTCCATTCACAAGCACATGAAAATTTTGCAGTTTCCGCAACCAGCCATCCGCATATCCAATTGGAACCGTGCCAACCCATTGCTCCGTTTCCGCCGTATACGTCGCCCCATAACTTACTTTTTCTCCCGGCTTCAGCTTTTTCACGTGAACAAGGCGGCTATGCAACGAAAAAGCTTCCTTCAGCTCATACGGCAAATATTGTTTTATTTCCGGCGAAGGAGATAGCCCATACATCGAAATGCCAAAGCGCACCATGTTAAACACTTTATCCGGAAACCGCAACGTCGTCGCACTGTTCCCGCAATGAATAAGAGGCGGCTTATACGGAAGCCATTCAAGCATCCGCAAAAAGTTATCGTATTGAAAAGAAAAATAGTCCGTGTCGATTTCGTCAGCCGTCGCAAAATGAGTATAAACTCCTTCTAACGAAAAATACGGATGGCGGTCAATTCGTTCAATGAGGCGTTTCGTTTCCGTTTCCTCTTTAACGCCGATCCGCCCCATTCCCGTATCCATTTTTAAATGGAACAAAACCGGTACCGTTTCACTGTAAAAATTCGCCGCTTGTTCAACCCATTCCGGCTGAAACACAGTGAGCGCAATCCGATGCTTTGCGGCGACATTAATATCGCTAGGCCGGGAAGCTCCCAGCACGAGAATCGGAGCGTCAATTCCGTTTTTTCTCAGCGCGAGCGCTTCATCCAAAAACGCCACAGCCAAATAAGAAGCACCTGCTTCCAGCGCGGTTTTTGCCACTTGTACATCACCGTGGCCGTAGGCGTTCGCCTTCACTACCGCCATGATGCGGACGTCGTTTTGCAAAAAATTTCTCAGTTGCGAAACGTTATAGTAAATCGCGTCTAAATCAATTTCCGCCCAAGTATCGCGGTAAAACGCTTTAGTCACATTAGTCATATCCATATCTCGTTGCACTTCCTCATCTATCAAATGGATTAATGTGAATACAAATGATGAAAAATAAGATAAACATTTTTTCATCTTTTTTAGTTTACCACTTACAAGACAATGAAGGAATACGTGCTTAGCGTCGATTTAATTTTTTCATCAATCAAAAACAGGCCCGGCAATTTACGGACCTGCACAAATGTCATTTATTTCACCGCTTTTCCTTGCACGGAACGAGCCACCATTACCATTTCGTCCGGCGTCAAGTCTGTAGAAGCAAGCGTAAAGTCGACCCCTTTATACGACCAAGTAAGCGTCTGGTCCGTCAGCGCGCCGATCGCAAACCCTAAGTCGACCGGTTCGCCATTGACAAGCGTCGGAGTGCTCGTCGCCGGCAGCACTTCCGCTTTTTCTTCGACTAATGTGAACGATTTTTCGCCCGCAAATGTCATAATGATCCGCTTGCCATTTTCAGAAACGACTTCTTTTTCATCTACTTGTTTTACTCCTTCCGGCAAATCGACCGGATACATCACTTCAAGCGCTTGATCTTCCGCTTTTGCCATCGTCGGCACTTCCAAGCGGGCGCCGGTCATGTTTTTGGATGTATCAAACGCATCATCATCAAATTTTTTATTAAACTCTACTTTTGAAAACTGCACGGTTAACAAAGCGTTCCGATCCGTATCCATCACTTTGACGGATACCGGAGATAAATCTTTTTTGTTTAACGTAATTTCCTGTTTTGGAATCATGCTGCTGTTCGGATAGTTTGTTTTCGTTTCAAATACGTAATGATTTTTCGTCGCTTTAAAGCTCGCTTTCGAATCGCTTAAAATGTCTTTCACCAATGATTCGTACAAATACGCTTGACTGCTGTTTTTCGGCCAATCGCTTTGGAAACGGAAGCTTTTGTTCAATGCCGGAGTAAAAACGAAAACACCTTCATCGTTGCGCAAAATCATCTGGCTTTGATGTTTGTCGGCATTTTTCAAGTTGACGCGGTAGTATGAAGGATGCTTATACCAAATTTCGACGTTATAAACTTGCGGCTTATCGCCAGTTTGAAACGTCATTTTCGCTTCTGCTTGATAGCTTGTCATCTCATCCATCTTTTCATCTAGCGCTTTCATCACATCTTCTTGCGATTTTGACCCGCAACCAGCTAAAGCGACAAGCAGTATGGCGCAAAGAAACACGCTAAACACGTTGCCCCTCATCGTTTCAACCCCTTTGCCTCATATCGATTTCCATTTGTCCATTACAATATATGAGGCGATCTAGGGGAATATGCAGACTAGCTATGACAAGCGCTCAATAATGACTTGAGCGACCGCGTAATCGCGGCTATGCGAGATCGAAACATGGATGCGGCAATTGTTCTCCATATTGGCAACAGCGATCGGCTTTCCGTGATCGTCGTTCATAATTTGGATATCATGGAATGATACATCCTTTCCGATTCCTGTTCCGACCGCCTTCGCATATGCTTCTTTTGCCGCAAACCTCCCCGCGGCAAATTCTACTTTGCGCTTCGGCGATAATTGGGAAAAAATCATTTTTTCTTTCTCCGTTAAAATCCGATCGATAAATTTTTCATTTTTCGCTATTAGCTGTTCGATCCGTTCCAATTCCACAATATCGATGCCAACTCCGATAATCATCCCTCTTCTATCCTTTCTACTTCGTACATACATTTTATATAAACCAATAAAGGAGCGAAGTTTATGTTTGTGCGCATGGAAAACGCCCATGCATTTTTTCGGTTTTACCCTGTCGTTTCCATTCTTGCCGCCCTTCACGTATTGATTTGGTTCATGTTTTTTTTACGCATTCCTATAGCCGAACCGTTATGGGGAAAAATGATCGGCTTTAACGCCGCCGTACAAAAAGGGGAGTATTGGCGGCTAGTAAGCCCGCTCGTTTTGCATGTACGGTTTGAACATATGATGATCAACTCGATTTCCCTTATTTTATTCGGCCCCGCTTTAGAAAAAATGTTAGGGAAAGGCAAATTTCTGCTTCTTTATATAGGAAGCGGGATATTTGCCAATATTGCTACATTTTTTCTTCTGCCGGCGATGTACAGCCACGCCGGAGCTTCCGGGTCGATTTTCGGCTTATTCGGCATGTACGGATACTTGGCCGCATTTCGCCGCGATATCATCGAAGCACAGCACGCTCGTCTTCTTTTCGCCGTATTATGTATTAGCCTATTTATCGCATTTACCGCCCCCGATGCGAACATGGTCGCCCACCTGTTCGGCTTTTTAGGAGGGGGGATCATTGCCCCGTTTATTTCTTCCCATCTGCATCGGCAGCGGCCTTTTGTCATTCGCTAATGTCTCCTATCATCATTCTAGCATAGTCATTCGTTGCTGCTCGTTTCAGATATAGATCAAGTTATTGTGTAAAATTCCATTACCAGTGCAATAAACTTTAAAATCGCTGTTTACCATTTTATTTATCTTTACACAATTTCGCGGACTTGATCTCGGATATAAATTGTTTCATCGCTTCTTCTTTATCAACATCTCAGCGGCCAATGTAGAGAACATAGCAGTGTTGGAAAGCTTTTCATTTCTTTCATCAAACCTCGTGCACGCGCATCGCAATGCTGCAAAAATATGGCGACCGGTTCATAAAAAAAATCTTAATAAAAAAACGGCGCTGATTGCACCGTTTTTTAACGAGCAACGCGCCGTTTTTTTGTACGTTCCCGTTGGCTTCCCGGGCGGTTTGCACGCTTTTTCTCCCGTTTTACCGGAAGCGGCGGTTCTTCGGTTAATTGCACCGGCGTCGTATCGGGCTCTTTTGTCAACATTTTGATACAAGCGGCGACAAGCGATACGGAATCGTGCTCTTCCAGCAACTCTTCAGCTGCCCGTTTATAAAAGGAAAGATTTTCTGTTTCGATCGTCGCGACTAGCTTTTCCACTGCGATGCGCTGCTGGCCTTCCAGCGCTTCATCCAACGTCGGCGGTTTCATCCGCTCCATCTTCCGCTTCGTCGTTCGCTCAATATTATGAAGCTGCCCAATTTCCCGCGGCGTAACGAACGTCATTGCCACGCCTGTTTTTCCAGCGCGGCCAGTGCGGCCGATGCGGTGAACATAGCTTTCCGGGTCTTGCGGAATATCAAAATTGTAGACGTGCGTCACACCGGAAATATCCAATCCGCGCGCCGCCACATCGGTAGCGACTAAAATCTCGATCGAGCCTTCTTTAAATTTGCGAAGAACGGAGAGCCGTTTCGCTTGGCTCAAATCTCCATGAATTCCTTCAGCGGCGTATCCGCGTAAATTGAGCGCTTCCGCCAATTCATCGACGCGCCGTTTTGTGCGCCCGAAAACAATCGCCAATTCCGGCGCTTGAATGTCCAATAAACGCGTCAAAATATCGAATTTTTTCTTTTCTTGCACTTCCAAATAATATTGTTGAATGTTTGGAACCGTCATTTCCTTCGCTTTTACTTTCACAATGTGCGGCTCATTCATAAACCGCTCAGCGATGCGGCGGATTGGCTCCGGCATCGTCGCAGAAAATAATAGCGTCTGCCGTTTTTCAGGGACATTGCTTAAAATCGCCTCAATATCGTCGATAAACCCCATATTCAACATTTCATCCGCTTCATCGAGCACGACGGTGTGCACGTTTTCCAAACGAAGCGTCTTACGATTGATATGATCAATAATTCGCCCAGGAGTTCCGACAATGATATGCGGGCGCTTTTTTAGCGCGCGAATTTGCCGCCCAATATCTTGCCCGCCGTAAATCGGCAGCACGCGAACGCGCTTGACTGCGCCAATTTTATAAAGTTCTTCCGACACTTGAATCGCCAGCTCTCGCGTCGGTGCCACGACAAGGCCTTGAATCGCTTCGTTCGTTACATCCACTTTTTCGACAAGCGGAATGCCAAAAGCAGCCGTTTTTCCGGTGCCGGTCTGTGCCTGTCCAATGACGTCTTTATTTTGCAGGCTCAACGGAATCGTTTCCGCTTGAATCGGGGTCGTTTCTTCAAACCCCATCCGGCGAATTGCTTTCATTAATTCGTTGCTTAATCCTAATTCGTAAAATGTCGTCAATGTTATTCAAACTCCTTTAATTTCCTTAACGATCCAAACTGAATCGAATAAAAATATTTGACAGTTATCATACCATTTTCATCTGTCATTTTCAATAATTACCATTTTCTAACAAAAATTTTTCTATCTCGGTAAATAATACGTACCGGTCTGGACCGTGGCAGACGTGATGATAAGAAGCGGGCAAGAACAACAGCTTCTTTTTCGCTGAACCAATCTTCTCGTATAAATAATAAGCGCTTTTTAGCGGAACGATCCCATCTTTTTCACCCTGCACGATCAATACAGGAACATCAACATGTGGCAAAAGCGGCCGAACTTTATTCACTAATTTTCGGAACTCTAATATGGCCGTAAGCGGCGTCGCAAAAATTTTATTTTTATAGCGGATAAAAAGCGGATTTTCACGAAGACGCCGCCACCCGTCGCGAACCATTTCATGGATGTCTTTTATGAATTGGCGCGGATTGATGTAGTAAAACGCGGCGCTTAATAGCACGAGCTTGTCTATCTTATATTTCTCCGCCAAATACACGGCGATGACCCCGCCCATTGAAAAGCCGATGACATAAATCGTTTTGCATTTTTCCATCAACGCTTGCAACTCTTCTTCCGCTGCTTGGAACCACTGATCGTAAGTAATTCCTCTTAGTTGCAATTGTTCTCCATGTCCAGGAAGCGTCGGTGTTTTGATGACCCAATCCGTTCGTTTTTGTAAATATTCTACCAACGGCGCAACTTCCTCAGGACTTCCCGTAAATCCGTGTATACATAAGCAACCGATCATCGCCACCACCATTGCCGAAAAATAAAAGCGGCGATCGAACACGCCGCTTTTATTTTGATATTGTTATTGCAAATCATAAAGCAGCTCTTCCAGCTTCATGCCGCGCGACGCCTTCAACAAAATCACATCTTTGGAGGAAACAACCGCAAGCAAATCTTTTGCCAATGCCCGCTTATCTTCATACGCGTTTACGCGCCCGTCTGGAAAGAACGGCCGTGCCGCGAGCGCAATATGGCGCGCCAACTCCCCGTACGTAAATACGTAATCGGCTATTTCCGGCCGCAGCATCGCACCGATTTCCCGATGAAACTCCACTTCCCGATCGCCAAGTTCCAACATGTCTCCCAACACAGCAATTTTTTTCTTATATCCCGTCAATTCTTGAAGCAATTGCAAAGCCGCTTTCATTGATGTTGGGCTGGCGTTGTACGCGTCGTTAATAATCGTCCAGCCTTTCTTTGTTTCGATCACTTCCATGCGCATGCGCGTCACGTGCAATTGCGAAAGCGCTTCTTGCACGTTCTCCCAGCTTACATCAAAAAAGCGCGCTACAGCGATCGCAGCCAATGCGTTATATACATGGTGCTTTCCTAAAATCGGTAGAAAAAAAGATCGATTTGGCGCCTGCCGGATCGTAAACGCCATGCCACTTGCCCGCAGCTCGACTGACTCCGGATAATAATCGTTTTCGTTTCCCTGCCCAAACGTCAAAACATGCTCGGGCAGCGGCAAGCTGGAAACCCGGCTCGCCAGCAACGGCTCGTCTCCGTAATAAACGAAAAGACCGTTCTTTTTTAAGCCCGACAAAATTTCCAACTTTGCTTGCGCGATTCCTTCGCGCGATCCCAATTCCTGCAAATGGGCTTCGCCAATATTTGTAATAATCGCCGCATCTGGCTCAGCGATGTTGGACAATAATTCGATTTCACCAAAATTGCTCATTCCCATTTCGACGACGGCCATTTCCACATCTTCTTCCAAATGAAGGAGCGTCAACGGTACACCAATATGGTTGTTTAAATTTCCTTCCGTTTTTTGCACTTTGTAAGTGGTCGCCAATAATGCTGCAACTATATCTTTCGTCGTCGTTTTTCCGTTGCTGCCGGTAATGCCGATGACTTTTGCCGAAAGCTGATTGCGGTACCGATGGGCAAGACGCTGGAGCGCGCGCAACGTGTCATCCACGATAATCGCCGGCACGCCTTCCGGCGGATTTCCTTCCGTTTCCGACCAGAGCACAGCGCTCGCACCTTTATCGAGCGCGTCTTGGACAAACGCGTGCCCGTTAAATTTTGCTCCTTTTAGAGGGATGTATAAATTTCCTTTTTGCAGCGTGCGCGTATCTGTCGAAACTCCACGAACCATGATGTCCAAAAACTCATCCGCAAGCCCGCGGCCATCGACCATCGACTGTATATCGCGCAATGTACGAGTGATCATCTTTTTTCACCTACATTTTTATTTCTCAAACGTGTACGTGATCGTTTGCTTTTCTTCATGTCGTTCGATCGCCAATTGTACGAGGCGCTCAATCAGTTCCGGATAGGAGATGCCGCTATGTTTCCATAACAAAGGAAACATACTATACGGTGTAAATCCAGGCATTGTATTAATTTCATTAATATACACTTCGCCGTCTTCCGTCAGGAAAAAGTCGGCCCGTACGAGCCCCGAAAGATCAAGCGCCTTAAACGCAGTAATCGCCATTTGTTTTATCGTTTCGTACTGCTCGCTTGTCACGTCCGCCGGAATAATTAATTCTGTATTATCATCTTCATACTTCGCTTGGTAATCGTAAAATTCTTTTTTCGGAACAATTTCTCCGACAACGGAACAAATCGGATCATCGTTACCGATGACGCCAATTTCGATTTCGCGGCCAACAATCGCTTCCTCCACAATCACTTTGCGATCATACTTAAACGCCTCGACAAAAGCCGCTTTCAAATCAGCGCGCCGCTTGCACTTCGTAATTCCCACGCTCGATCCCGCATTGGCTGGTTTGACGAAACAAGGGTATCCAAGCGCTTGTTCCACCCTATCATACGCCGCTTCTTCGTTTTTACTCCATTCCCGTTTCGTAAACGACACGTATTTCGCTTGGCGCAATCCCGCTTGCGCAAACAAGTTTTTCATCACCACTTTATCCATGCCGACCGCAGAGGCGAGCACTCCGTTTCCGACATAAGGAATATTCAAGAGTTCCAGCAGCCCTTGCACCGTGCCATCTTCTCCGTTCGGCCCGTGCAACAACGGAAAAATGACGTCGACCGCCGCTTCCTCTTGCTTTTTCCCGTTTGCAGCGGCCGGCGTTTGGTTCAACGCCACCGGGATGATGGCGTTGGCATCGGACCGAAACTGCAGCTGCTTTATTTCGGTTACTTGCCCAGTCAACCGTTCTCCTTTGATCCACTGTCCTTCTGTCGTAATATAAATCGGAATAACGTCAAATTTGTTTTTATCAATGGCGTTCATCACCGCCATCGCCGTTGATAACGATACGTTATGTTCAGGCGATTTTCCGCCGTATAAAATCCCAATTCTCGTTTTCATTAAAGTTCCTCCTCTTTTGTTTACCATAGTTTTTATTTTAACACGTTTCAAGCACAATCGTATGGTAATTTTATATGAGCAATGCAGGCTGTCTTGCCACTTGGAAAACAGCAAAAACACCATCTAACCGATTCGTTAGATGGTGAAAGCGCTATTTCCATAAAGCGCGGTATTGTCTTTGATGCATCGCGACAATCTCTTGTAACGCGTCTTGCGCTGTTTTTTCGATCTGGGAAAAATATTCATTCACCCGACGATAAAAACGATTTTTTTCTATTTCATCTGTCAATACATGCACGATTTTTCGCTCGTAATAGCGATGCCCCGTCAAATTATAAATTAATCCATGTTTTTCAAGATATTGCAAATTAATTTGTTCTTGACCGGGCAAATAACCAATGGTAAAAAGCGGTAATTGTTTATGCAGCACTTCACTGACTGTAACGCCGCCCGGCTTTGTAATGACCGCATCCACTTCGTTATACAAACGGTTCATCTCCTGCGGGCTAGATATGTATGAAAAAGGGCGAATATGTGGATGCTTCCAACTCGCGATTTCATCATATAACTTTTTGTTTGTTCCGCATAATACCGAATAACGAAACAAGCGGGAGTATTCCATTTTCTTAAAAAAATCAATAATATTGCCTAGCCCTTGGTTGCCTCCCGCCAGCAGCAAATGGAACGGACGCCTTTTTCCTTTCGCCTCGGAATGCTTAGTCATAAACACTTCATGAACGGGAATGCCTGTCACGATAATCCGCTTTTCATCAATATGATATTTCGCTATTAGCTCCCGTTTTGCGTCCGCATGCGGCACAAAATGGTAGTCGATGTCCCGCTTTCCCCACACGCTGTTGATAAAGAAGTCCGTATATACGTTGACTACAGGAATTTGAGTCACCTTTTTCCGCTTTAGCCGCTGCAAAATGCGTGATGGGAACGAATGAGTACAAATGACAAGCGTTGGTTTCTCCTTCTCCAACAATTTTTTCATTTTATTCTCAAAATAAGGCAGCCACGGTTCAAGAGAAACGAATTCCAACCAATGAAAATCAGGGTACATAAACGTCTTGTAAACGCGATGATAGGAAGCTGGATGTGAGCGAATCCACCGTAAATACATTTCTGAAACAATTTTTTCCATAAATTCATTGCAGTAGCTTAAAAAGTCTATTTTTTTGCAATACACATCTTGAAACTGCCTTTGCAGGAAATCGATCAACGTATCCGCGACTTTATGATGCCCCGTACTCATTTGGAACAACGGTAATACAAGAATTTTCATGATCGTTGGCTCCCTTTAATTTTCCAAAGATTTTTTGCGAAATCGTTGCGCGACCCACATCCCAAGCAGAAACAACAAAAATAAGACAATTCCGAACATCGGAAAATAAATGAGCGGAATTTGCACATGCCGGCCAAGCAGCATCCCGATAACGATAATAGGGATCGTCCATATCGCCGCGCCAACGGAGGCAAGCAATAAAAACGAACGGAAAGGAAAGCGGATCACGCCAGCCATATACGGAGAAACTTGCCGAACGCCGGGAACGTAATAGCCGAACAAAATGACCCACTTTCCATGTCGGCGGAACAGTTTTCTCGTTCGTTCCCATTTTTCCTCTTTTATTCCGATATACTTTCCATACCTTTTAATAAACGGCGCACCTAAAAAGCGGCCGATGCTGTAGGCGATGACCATCCCCGCCACCACACCGCCCCAGCTTGCGATAAAACAATATTCCCATAACAACTGCTGCCTGGCAATGAAAATCCCGAGAAAAAAGAGCAAGCTTTCTTCCGGTGCGGGAATGCCGACAATGCCAAAAAACAGAAACAGAAAAATAATCACATATCCATATGATTGCACATATGAAAAAAGAATCCCCGTATCCATTCAATCCCCCATTATTATATTGATGAAATTTGTTTATTAGTTTGCGCGTTCAGCAAATCTGTAATCGTCACCCAGCGCATCTTTTTTGCTTTTTCTTCTTTCAATAACAATTCCAACGCCGAAAGCATTTGTTCCGGCGCCAGTTCGTCAGCGCCCAACGTTGTTCCGCTATCGTGAAGAACGATAATCGCTCCGTCTTCTACGCTATTTTTCAGGCGCTTAAACAACTCCAACACGCCAACCTTTGCGTTCCAGTCACCAAGAATGGACGTCCACATCACCGTCGGGTATTTCTTTTGCAAAAACGGGGTAAACAAATTAAAGTGCCCCCAAGGCGGACGATAATAGATCGGCCGCGTTCCTGTAATTTGTTCGATAATATTTGCTGATTTTCGCAAACCTTTTCCTAAAAACGGCGGGAAAATAAACCAATTACTAATATGGCGATAGTTATGCATCCCGATTTCATGGCCTTCATCATGCATTCTCTTCACAATATAAGGGTATTGCTCCGCCTTTTTTCCGACAACAAAAAAGGTTGCCTTCACTTGATATTTTTTTAATAAATCTAGCAATCTCGGCGTGTAATATGGGTCGGGGCCGTCATCGAACGTTAACGCGATCATTCCCGATCGCGCTCCTTTGCGATAAACGCGGAAATTCGTTCTTCGAATCAGCACGGTTGGAACGATGCCATACAATATCATTGCTCCAACAATCAAAACAATCCATAGCATCGTTTTCACCTCTTTATTTGTACTTTACCAGTACTCTCTTTTTTTGAAAACAGAAAATTGCAATCTATTCGTTTTATATAAAAATTGCCAATTCTATATTTCCCAGCAAAGATCATAATATATTACAGACTATTTATCATATCGCACTTTTATAAAAATAAAAAAAGAAAATGATAAAAAATTGCTTAACATTGCCCTGATGGCGCTCATTTGCGCGAAGTTTTCACGTTTCCGCACCCGAATCGTCAAGTATTTGCTATAATACAATACGAAATTCCGCAATAATGGTTTCTAAAAAAATGTAAAATGGCATAATGTCCAAAAAAGACAGGTGATGACGTTGAATAAAAAAATCATTCTTACCGGCGGCGGAACAGCGGGGCACGTGATGGTCAATTTGGCGCTTATTCCAAAGCTAAAAGAACGAGGCTGGGACATCGCGTACATCGGTTCCCATCAAGGCATTGAGCGCGAACTTATTTCCAAAGTGGAAGGCGTGCCTTATTTTCCGATTTCGACGGGAAAGCTGCGCCGCTACTTTGACTGGAACAACTTTAAAGATCCATTTAAAGTGCTCAAAGGCACGCTGCAAGCGTATTGGATCATCAAAAAAGAAAAGCCGAGCCTCGTATTTTCGAAAGGCGGATTCGTCTCCGTCCCCGTCATTATCGGCGCGTGGCTAAATGGCGTTCCAGCCATTATCCACGAATCCGATATTACCCCGGGACTTGCGAATAAAATCGCGATGCCGTTTGCGACAAAAATTTGCGTTACATTCCCGGAAACGCTCCGCCATATCAAAGAAGAAAAAGGGATTTATATCGGCGCGGTTGTACGCGAACAATTAAAACAGGGAAACGCCGACAAAGGGAGGGCGCTTTGCCAATTTGAAAAAGGAAAGCCGGTTCTTCTCGCCATGGGCGGAAGCTTAGGCTCGAAGCGGATTAACGACGCGCTGCGCGCCAATTTGCAAACGCTGCTTGCCGATTTTCAAATCGTGCATATTTGCGGGAAAGGCAATATCGATGCCAAACTGGCGAGCGCAAAAGGCTACAAGCAGTTTGAATACGTGGATGAAGAGCTCCCGCATTTGATGGCGATGGCCGATATCGTCGTATCGCGCGCCGGCGCCAACTCGATTTTCGAGTTTCTCGCCTTGCGCAAGCCGATGCTGCTTATTCCTCTTTCCAAAGAAGCGAGCCGCGGCGACCAAATTTTAAACGCCCGCTCGTTCGAAAAATCGGGCTACGCCGCAGTGCTGATGGAAGAAGACTTAACGAACGAATCGCTGCGAAACGCCATTTATCATCTTTACGAAAACAAAGACCGCTACCGGCAAAACATGGAACGATCCGACGCGGGAGACACGCTGCAAAAATTGCTGACTTTGATTGAGGAAGCAAGGAAAAGTTAAGTAAAGAGGAGGTTGATTCAAAAGATTGCTACATCCATCTTTTGAAATCAGCCTCTCCTTTTCCCGTTTTTCCTATTTATTTAACATCTTTCCGAAAGAAGTCTCCCACTTCTAAACGAAGTGAAAGTGGGAGATGAATTTCGGTTAGGTATAGCCTAAAATTGTCTCTTTTT
>NZ_FOJS01000048.1 GCF_900111865.1 Parageobacillus thermantarcticus
ATCGTCGCCTTGGTGAGCCGTTACCTCACCAACTAGCTAATGCGCCGCGGGCCCATCCGTAAGTGGCAGCCGAAGCCGCCTTTCAACCAAAGACCATGCGGTCTTCGGTGTTATCCGGTATTAGCTCCGGTTTCCCGGAGTTATCCCGGTCTTACGGGCAGGTTACCCACGTGTTACTCACCCGTCCGCCGCTAACCAAACAAGAGCAAGCTCCTGTTTGGTCCGCTCGACTTGCATGTATTAGGCACGCCGCCAGCGTTCGTCCTGAGCCAGGATCAAACTCTCCATAGAAAGTTAATTGGCTTATTCCCATAAGCTTCAGCGCCGACACCACAAGGCGCCAGTCGCCTCCACTTTTCTGATTGTCTAGTTTCGGCTCCTAGCCCCTCGGGACGCTTCGGTCTCGCTGTGGCGGCAACAGCCTCCTCGCGAGCCCTCCAGCGCCTGTCGGGGCTAATCAGTCGCCTCCACTTTTCTATGTGGACGCTTCGTTTTGTTCAGTTTTCAAAGAACATGAAGAACACTCGCTGATCCAAACAGCTCTTTGATGATATCATAACATTTTTTAATTGTCAACTAAACTTTTCCGTTATTAAAACTTTTTATTAGCGACGCTATTTAATATAACATCTCACTCTAAAAAATGCAACTATTTTTTTGTTCTTTTTCGTTTAAATATGCTACCATCGCTACATCTTTTTCACATCAAGAAAATCAACGTAAGAACCAAGACCGAAAACCTCTTGAACTATTTACACTACTATAAAAAGGCATAAAAAACTCACAGAATAACGAATACACATATCACATACATATAAATTAAACATCCTTATTTTTATCGATGTGGTTCCATAAAAGAAAAGCATCACGACTCGATCTACTCCATAAATAAACTCCATCTCTCCTTTCAATCATTAAATTATTAATAACTTTTTTGAGGAGGAAAACATGATTCAAATTCAACAAACGATGGTGAATAACGACTTCCTTGCGCATTCTTCTCTTTCGAAAAAACAAGAAAAAATATTTGAAGCATTACTAAAATCACCAAAAACTTACGTATATAAAAACAAACATCAGCTTTTATTCGAAATTATCTTGCGCGATCGCATTATCGATGCAGCGATCTTACTCGCAAAAAGCAAAGCAAGGTTTACCATTTTTCGCCTTTCGAAATGCAATGAGCAATTTTGGACAAAAAATGAGCTAGGAGGTTTTCAATTAAAAAAAGGCATACTTCCTTCGGACGCGGTAAATGATATTTTCATAAACAGCCAGTTGTATGCCTTTGAATGCGCTACCGCCATTGTTATCGTGTTTTATAAAGCGGTATTAGATGTCATTGATAAACAAAAATTTAACACATTGTTTTCCAATCTCTTATTATACGACTGGCATGTCGATGAAGACTTAGGGATTAAAACGAAAAAGGGAGAAGATTATCTTCCAGGCGACTGTCTTTATTTTAAAAATCCTGAATTCGATCCGCAAACGCCGCAATGGCAAGGCGAAAATACAATCTATTTAGGAAGCGGCCTTCATTACGGACATGGAATTGGAATTAAAACGAAAGAAGAGATCATTGACGTTTTAAACAAAAAAAGAAGGAGATACGCTACAAAGTCAGCCTACTTGCTTCCACAAACAACAAGAGTCAATTTTGTTTATTTATCTCAGTTTGCCAACAGTTTAGAAAATTATCGGCTTCCCCTCAACAAGCAATATTTTATTACCGGGACGCTCGGGTCAGCTACTTTCTTGCACTGGTAGCGACCCTTTTCGATTTTCTCCCCACAAATATGTTCCGATTCCTGTTAAAATGAAAATACCCCCTACCAATTGGGATGGTTGAACGACCTCTCCAAGCAAAAAGTAAGCTAATATCGCCGCACCGACCGGTTCAAATAAAATGCTCATCGAAACGGTCGCAGCACTCACCCATTTTACTGACCAATTCATAAGCGAATGTCCAAGCAACGTCGGCACAATTGCGAGCAAAATAAAACAAAGCCAATCTATTTTTCTATATGAAAATAACGGAAAGCGAAAGGCAAGCACATAAAGAAGAAGCGTGAAAGTGCTAATTCCATACACAATATATGTATATGTCATTAATGACAGACGTTTTCTCAACTCTTGACCAAACAGCCAATACCCTGTTACCATTGCACATGCGAAAAGCGCCAGCGCATCACCAAATAGCGCTTTGCCGCTAACTTGGAAATCTCCCCAGCTAATAATTACACTGCCAACAATGGCTAGCAACGCGCTAAAAAACGCTCCTGCTGTCAATTTTTCTTTAAAAAAAACATATCCGCCAACAAACGCAAACAACGGCTGTAATGTTACAAGCACAACCGAGCTAGTGACAGAAGTAAAGTTCAACGACTCAAACCAAAAAATAAAATGAAACGCTAATAAAACGCCGGAGAGGATGGAAAATATCCAATCTCGCTTCGAGATCGCTTGCAATTCTCGAATATATTTAACTTTCACAAAAAATGGAGTCATGAATAGTACGGTAAAAAACAATCGATAAAACGCAATGATTGAAGCAGGAGCATGCACCAATTTTACAAGAATGGCGGAAGTAGAGACAGAAAGCGCTCCAATAAACAGCGCTAAATACGGCTTCAATAAATTCGACGATTTCATTGTCCATCCCCTTATAAACGTTTTATCATGATTATACCACTTATAAATAAAGAGGTGATTACATATGAACTTCGATCCTTTTATCAAGCTAGGCATATCGGCTATATTAGGCTTAATTATCGGGCTGGAAAGAGAATTAAAACGCAAACCCGTTGGTTTAAAGACATGTCTAGTCATTTCCATTTCCAGTTGCTTGTTAACGATTGTATCGATTGAATCCGCTTATGTATTTCCTTCAAAAGACCATATTACGATGGATCCACTCCGCCTTGCCGCGCAAATTGTATCAGGAGTCGGCTTTTTAGGCGCAGGAGTCATTTTACGGCGCGGTAACGATAGTATTTCTGGGCTGACAACAGCTGCGATCATTTGGGGAGCGGCTGGCATTGGCATCGCAGTCGGCGCCGGATTCTATTGGGAATCCGCGTTTGGCGTTGTTTTATTAATCGTAAGTGTTGAACTAATTCCTGTTTTAATGAGCATTTTTGGACCAAAACAGTTGCGAGAAAAAGAAATTCTTTTACAAATCACCATTGAGGATGAAAAAAATATTGCCGAGGTAATTGACAAAATTAAAGCGCAAAATATTGACATTAAGACGATGCGTATTAAAGATTTAGACGACCACCATCACTTAATTAAACTAAAAGCGGCTGTGGACCAAAAGCGTGCCGCTGCCGACGTCTACTATGCCATTCGCTCCATCGATTCGATCATTAATATTGATATTGAAAGCGCCTGATCCCCCTCGTCCCTTAAATAAAAATCAGATAAAAATATATTGCATTTCAAAAAAGTCGTATATATAATAAAAACGGACGGAAACGACACATTAAAATGGGGCATTAGCTCAGTTGGGAGAGCGTCGTGCTGGCAGCGCGAAGGTCACCGGTTCGAACCCGGTATGCTCCATTGGAAAAACCCTTGCTACGCAAGGGTTTTTAGTTGTTTTATGGAGTTATTGACAAACTCATTTTTCTGGATTGAAAATGTCTATAATCACGAATCCTTTTAAAAAAAACTTGAGCCCATATGAATTGCAAAACCCAGAACTGATTAATATTATTACTTATTACCTACCTAACGTATTTATAACGTTACGCACAGAAAAAATTTTTTAGAATTAAAAAATTATTCTTGAACAATTATCGCCTCAAATCCTGCAGCTTCTGCTTTTTCTGCTAGTTGTTCTGCGTTTTTAAGATTGGCGAATGCACCAATTTGCACCTTATATAATCCATCCTTATAGCTTACGTATGCATCGAATCCCTTTATTTTTGCTTCTGCAGCTAAATTATCTGCATTTGCTTTCACGCTAAAAGCGCCAATCTGCACTTTATAGAGTGTTCCTCCGCTTTTTTTCGGCAATCCAAAAGACCGAGCGATACCATTGACGTGACCGCGAGCAATGTTTTCAATAAATGAACTGCTTTTTAGTTTAGCCGCATCGTTTGCATTATCAATAAAACCGTTTTCCGTTAGAACTGCAGGCATGTTGGTTTCCCTTAAAACATGAAAGTTTGCTTGCTTCATTCCACGGTCAAAAAAATCCACTAACTTTATGATCTGTTCGTGAATATTTTTTTGGTAGATTGTCGTTGGGACCCCGACACCTAGGTAAACGTAATCTTCATATCCAGTTCCTCCGCCGGAGTTAATGTGGACGGAAAGGTAAAAGTCAGCTCCCCACGCATTGGCTGCATTCGTTCGTTCTGTTAAACTGACCGTTTGATCACCAGTGCGGCTCATTCGAATCGAAACGTTATTATATTCAGCTAACAGAATATCTCGAATCCGCGTAGCGATTTGTAGTGTTACATTCTTTTCCTGCAATCCATTTCCAATCGCTCCAGGATCTGTCCCGCCATGTCCTGGATCAATAAAGATTTTTACCATTTTTCCTCACCTCAATAATATAATTTATGTTTTTTCGCTGGACGTGCCTGTATAAAAACCCTTTTATGTTATAATGTAAAATTCGTAGTTCAATACCAAAACAAGGATTGATTGATAGTTCATTAACCATTCTTATCATGGGGCATTTTTTCTCTTGCACAAAATTTTGCATCCTGCCGCGCACGTTGAACGGCCCTACGAAGGACATCGAATTCAGTTATGCTCGCCAGAAAAATCCTTGCGTAGCAAGGGTTTTTCTTTTTTGATTATACTTAGATGAAGAAAGCAACAATCATCATACATATTAATGGAACAATATCTCACGCTATTCACTTAAGGAGGACGGAAGCATGAAGAAATTCGTTAGCGCGCTAGTCATCATTGTGTTCACAGCGATTTTTCCGGGCGATAGTTTTGCACATCCCGGTACACTCGACGAGCTTGGCGGGCATTTCCGCAACGCAGATTGCGTGTATTTACTGCACGAACCAACGTCGATTGCGATGCAAGCGAAAAACAAGACGGAGCTCGCCCAACTAATAAAAAAACACAACAGCAATTCTAAATGTGTGCAACAGTTGACAGTGGATAAAATTGATTTGCAAGGACATACGCTAGGCGGAACAGCTTCTCCTGCCGCGTCTTCTTCGAAACAATCATCTTCATTGCAATTAGGCAAAAAATATCCTGCAAAACTGGTGACGTGCATTGACGGGGATACGGCGCGGTTTATTGTCAATGGTCGAGAATACACGACCCGCTTTCTTTTCATTGATACTCCTGAAAGTACGATACAAATCGAACCATATGGAAAAGAAGCAAGCCGATTTACTTGTTCCCGATTAAGCCGTGGAAACATTACGCTAGAAACAGATGGCAACACGCTTTTTGACAAATATCACCGATTGTTAGCATGGGTTTGGGTAGGAGACAAACTGCTGCAGGAAGAAATTGCGAAAGCGGGGTTAGTGGAAGATTTTTATGATTACGGAGACTATAAATACGAAGGCCGGATTCGCGCAGCAATGGATGAAGCGAAACAATCCGGCGCAGGAATGTACGAGGCATCATCATCGAAAACGAATTCGGCCAATCATCAAACAACGATAAACGAAAAAAATAAAACAGAAAGCGAAGAATCAGCGGCTAAGTCACTTGATAATGAACAAAAAAAACAGCAAGCCGAGACAAACAATCAATCAGTTCAGAAAACAAACGAAAAGGAAACTTCCGATTCCAACACGAAACACCCTATCTTTTACTTGCTTGCACTGGCGTTTATCGTTGCTTTTTTCTTCTTTTTCAAATGGAAATAAACTTATAATGCGTTTCCCGTCGCTGGCGTCCACAGACAAAAATGGCCAATGATTCGCTTTGTCCATATTATCGATCCATGCTTAAAATATTTAAAAGAGCTGATCCCAAAAAACGTTTTTGGATCAGCTCCTTTCCTCATTTTACTGCTCTGGCAATAGCTCCTCGAGCGTCGAAGAATCGGGCGATAACGCGGCAGACGCAGGAGAAGCCCCATTTATCCGCTGAAACCCGTATTTTTCTAAATATTGTATTTGTTCTTCCGTTAATGCATTATAAGCAATCACAGAAGGTGTCCCTGATGATTTGTAAATTAAATTGCCTGTTACCGGACATTGAAACGCGTCAGCGACAAACCCTTCCCCGTCTTGAATCGTAAATAAACGAACCGGCATCACGTTCATTATACTCCCTCTTTCTATCGATGTTGTTCTTTTATTACAATTATCCAATCCTCCGCGTTCTATACAATTCTTTTGCCAACAATAAGCAAATCCCGCTCGATCCCATCTAGCTCCGCAACTTTTGGAAGATGTCCCCATGTTTCAAAGCCAAAGCGCGCAAAAAGGCGCAAACTAGGCTCATTATGCGCAAAAATAAACCCTAAAAGTGTTTTTATGTCCAAGTTAGGCGCTTCTTCAATCGCTTTTTGCAGAAGTTGTTTGCCGATTCCTTTTCCCCGATACGCTTCGGAAATATAAATGCTGATTTCCGCCGTGTGGCAATATGCCGGCCGCCCATAAAACGATTGGAAACTAAGCCACGCGCGCACACGGCCGTCCAACTCTACAACCCAAAGCGGGCGCGTATGCGGGTCATGCTCGAAAAACCACGCTTTCTTGCTCTCAACGGTCACTGGTTCAAGGTCTGCCGTCACCATTCTTGTCGGAATCGTTTCGTTATATATTTGAACGATTGCTGGCAAATCATCTATCGTTGCGTTTCGAATCATCGTATCTCCACCTTTTCACAATGTGCATTTTTTACCGAAACAATATAAAGAGGAGTATAATCGATTACGTACATTACTTCCTACGGGAAAGGGGATTTGTTATGAGTCGCACTGCCATCGTTTATCTCGTCTCTCTCGCCGCGTTTCTCGGCCCATTTACGCAGACGATTTACACCCCTATTTTACCAGAAGTAACAAAGGATTTTGGAACTTCTTCTTTTTTAGTGAATTTAACGATTTCGATTTTTACTTTTTTCTTGGCGCTTATGCAAATGGTATACGGGCCTTTAACGGATACAAAAGGGCGGCGCAACGTGTTGCTCGTCGGAGTTTCCCTTTACATAGCAGCATCGCTTGGCTGCTTTTTTGCCAACTCCATTTACGTCCTTCTAGTCTTTCGGGCTTTGCAAGCGATCGGAATCGCCGCTGGGTCGGTAGTTGCTGCTACCGTCATCGGGGATTTATTCGAGGGGAAAGCACGTGGAAAAGCGATGGGCACTTTCCAAATGATGGTTTCTCTCGGCCCGGTTGTCGGTCCGATCATCGGCGGGTTTCTTGGCGGCAGGTTTAACTTCCATTCCGTATTTCTCGCTCTCGTTTTGGCAGGATTGCTCGTATGGATCGGAAACTTTATTTTTCTTCAAGAAACAAAGCCGGAAAAACAATCGGCAAAATCATTCCGGCTGCGCGATTTTACAACTATCCTTCGTCACCGAACGGGTTCATCGATTATTTTATTAGGATTTATTCAATATTATGCTATGTATAACTTTCTCGTTTTTCTTCCCGGTATTTTAACCGAACGCTACGGTTTATCCGCAGAAGAAAAGGGAATGGCTTATTTGGCGATGTCATGCATGATCGTCGTCGGAAGTTTTATTGGGGGGCGCATTCAAGGACATTGGGAAGATCGCTATATCATTTTAGCGACATCATATTTAAATGTCGCGTCCATTTTGTTGTTTCTGATTGTTTCGCATATTTCGATTCCATTGTTGCTTATATCTATTATGCTATTTGGCCTGTTTTTAGGAACATCCTTGCCGGTGCAGACGACTTTGTTAACGTACGTGTTCCAAGCGAACCGTTCTACCGCCATCGGAGTATATAACTTTTTCCGCTACATGGGAATGGCATTTGGACCAATGGTTGGAAGTTTGCTATTCTCGTTAGGCGGAGATACTCTCGTATACGGATTCGCCGATCTCGTCTTCTTTTGCTTCTCTCTTTTGTTAACCGCGCGTGTCATGCGCATGAATCAGCACACCTTTTCCGCATAACAAGGCTACTTCAACGCAGAAGTAGCCCCTTTTTTCCCTGTCATCGCTTCCAGTAGAATTGACAGCAGCGTGCCAACGATCAATCCGTTGCTCATTACCGAGGCGATCACCGGCGGCAAGGAGGCAAACGCTTCAGAAGGCACAAACATCATTCCGATTCCTGTGAATAACGGCAAACATACTTGTTCCGCCCGCTTTCTCCAGCCGCCGTTTTGCCCTAACTCTTTCAATCCGAGCGTAATCATTCCGGCAAACATCGGGAAAATAGCGGCATATCCTACCGCAGCGGGCATGGCGGTAAACAAGGCTACCGCCGGCATAAACAAACTCATTATCATAATGAGAACGCAAGCGATGACAAAAGGAATCCGCTTCGTAATTTTGCTTGTTGCAATAAACGCTGCCGCTCCGGATATCGGAACGGAACCGATCGCCGCCAGCAGTCCGCTAATAATATGGCTGATTCCCATCATGAAACCAGCTCGTTTCGGAGAAAGATTCCCGACGTTTTCTTTTTCTGCTTTCATGACGCTTTCCACTACTTTCATGCTTGCTAACATATTCGTCAAAAGCAAAAGCGTGACAAAAAAAGCAGTAGGAACAATTCCCCATTCCCAACGCGGCGGCCCAAACGCAAACCATTTAGGAAATTCAAACCATTTTTCCGGCCAATGAACGGAAGGAGCGAAGCCAAACAATCGAAACAATATCCAACCGATGATCATGCTGACAATAATGTTAAACTGCCGCAAAACGGGATGATTGGCCATCCATAGCGATAAAAAAATCACGATCGTCGATAGCGCCGCGACAACGATAGAAACTTTCCCCGTCTCATCCACGCCAAGCAAGCCTTTTAAAAACGATCCGCTTAGCTGAGCCGCAAGAAGAAGCAAATACGTTCCGGTTACCGTCGGAGTGAACAGACGGGCGAGCCGATCTACAATTCCAAGCAAACTCAATAAAATAAACATCATTCCGCTAATAATGAGCGAACTTTCCAGGACGCGGAGCGTTTCCGCATGGGAGCCGTATAAAGCGACTCCCAAACTGGCATATAAAATAAAAATCCCCCACCAAATTCCAGCAGGTCCTTCATTGATCGGAAGACGATGACCGAAAGCGATTTGCAACAATCCAGCGACCGCTAACACAAAAAATGTCCGCGCAATAAACGCCATCGCATTCCCCGTCTCAAGCTGGTACATAGAGGCTACCGTCACCGGCACGACGATGCTTCCCGATATAATGAATAAAAACCATTGTAGAGAGGAAACAACTTGCTTCACGGGCTATAACCCTTTCCATATAGAATAGTATTCTCCTAAGGAAAAGGATAACATAATTGCCACATCGATTAGAAAACATTTTGCCTACAAGCAGCCACAGCGCTTGTTTGCTTACAAACTTCGAACACTGGAAAATCAATGGCAAATTTGATACAGCCGGCACTTGAGCCATCTTCTCAAATCAAATTCATCCCGCTAGCGACCGTATTCGTCCTCTCTATACACTTCTTTTCTTTTATTTGCATTTACATCATATCTGCCTCTACTCTACTATTCCACATATTTGCGATACGATGTCGGTTTCTCAGAAACGAAAAACAAAAACGCCTGCAAAACGGCGTTTTTCCATTATGTTCTCTATTGTTTCTCTGTGAGCTCCTCTACAGGCACTTCCCGCTGTTCGTGAAGCTGCCCATCGCGCAAATGGACGGTAGCTGTTTCTTTTTTCTCATCATAACCATCAATCCAAACAGATACTCCATTATAATAAACCGGAATATCTGCAGGAGATGAAACAATTTGTTTTACACGATTCATATCCATGTAAACATCCCTCTCCTTTGTCGTATTTATCATGATGTAGTATGAAACGGAAAAGAATTTTTATGCAAAAAATAGGCAAAAATGCAAATAATAGCTTCGCAAAACAGCCTATATTGGAGGGGTCAAGTCCTGATTATTGTGTAAAATTTTGCTCTTGGTCTAGCGAATGTAAGTATTGGGAAAATCAAACTGCTTTTTGCTGTTTCTTTTTAAAATTTCGGATTTAATCTATTGGAGGAAACCGATGAAAAATTGGGATGTGTTCATATCGTATTTGCGTCTCCCTGTTTTTGTGCGGTTGCTTATAGTTGGAACGATCATGATCGTCTTTTTCGGAGCATTGATTCATCTCGTTGAACCAACAACGTTCCGGCACGTATTCGACGGCATATGGTGGGCAATCGTTACAACCGCTACAATCGGCTATGGCGATATCGTGCCGAAAACATTTGCCGGAAAAATCGTTGCCATTTTACTCATCTTGCTAGGAACGGGAGTAATTACGACTTATTTCGCTTCATTATCAGCGGCGGCCGTCGCCAAAGAGTCATCGCTATCAAACGGGCAGTTGCGTTACATGCAAAAAGGGCATATCATCATTGTCGGATGGAACGAACGGGCTCGCGAAGTAATTGCAAAACTAGCGGAATATGATCCGCCTGTTCGATGTGTGATAATTGATGCTACTTTAACCGAACTTCCGGTTCCTTACAAAAATGTTCATTTTATAAAAGGAAATTCTAGCTACGACGATGTGCTTCATAAAGCGAACGTCACCGAAGCACACATGATTTTGATTACGGCCAATCAGCATAAAAACGAAGCAGATGCAGACAAAGACTCCATTTTAACGTTGTTGGCTGTCAAAGGCATTCATCCATCCATATACGCGATTGTAGAAATATTAACAGAACAGAACGTCAATAACGCGAAACGAGCCGGTGCTGATGAAGTGATTCAAACGAATTTGCTAGCAAGCTTCACGATGGCGAACAGCCTTCAATCGCCGGGCGCATCAAAAGCGATCATAGAATTGCTCCATCAGCTTCACGACAAAAAACTGCAGCTGATCGCTGCGGAAGAACCATTTGTCGGAAAAACGTTTTTGGAAAGCAGCGAAATGTTATTAGACAAACAAATGATTTTAATCGGCATAATGAGAGGCGAAGAAGGATATATGAATCCTTCTCCGCATTTTTTAATCGAAAAGGGAGACCGTCTGTTCGTGATCATGCCTTAATCGAGCAGGCGGCTTTCTAAATCTTTGACGAGTGCTTTGCCAACATTAATATATTTTTCCGAAAACGCCGCATCGGGATCCTGCGGCTCCGAAAACTGATTAAAAGCCGCGCCAAAATTCCCCACATCAGCATGATCATCCACTCCGCTTTGATACTTGTGCGACAATAAAAACGGTCTGCCGAGCTTGACAGTCGTTCCATGGGAATCAAGCTGCCCGTCGATTGCTTCGAACGGAACGCGCAAAAATTGATATCCTGCTTCATCAGCCATTTTATAATCAAATGAACCATGATCATAATCCCAATTCCCGCCAATGGTATAACCAAGCGGTTTTAACAACTGCTCCAATTGAAATAGAGGAAACGTTTTCCCTTCTAATCGCGACGGGATTTCAATCATCGCAAACAGCCTCCTTTTTTCACCTATGTTTCCCTATTTAGCGATCATTTAAATCAAATTCATTCTACTATTCATTTTGTAAAATATTGTATTTTTACTTATCCCTTTATAAAATAATGTTCCACATGTTCAATATCGCCGACCTCCAATCGTACAAATTAAAAAAGTTCCAAAATATAAAAAAATAAGGACTTCCTACCGACACTCCTCCTATTAAGGAAGTCCTTGTTCATATGCTTCATTATTTTTAAGCAAAAAATGCTATAACACACTTATGAAATATTCCTTTCATCAGTTAATTCCTTTATGATTCTAAAATGATAGGTTTTCGCACATTTCTACGAAACGATATTTTTTGTACAACTGCCCGGCGCAGCTTCTTCTTTGCATCTTTCATCTATTTAGATCCCCCTGTTCCGCAATCAAAAAACACAATGTCAGATGGCAAAAATCTTCTTTGAATATCATTCACGGAAACATAAATGCGCCTTGTCACGCTATAGACTGAAAGAAACGGTCAGGCCATTCCATTTTAGGATGGAAATTGTAGCGCAAGCATTCTGTAAATATTACGGCATTTACCCATCTGGTTTTATACATAAGCGGTTTTTTATTCAGCCATTCTAATGGATCTACCTCGACTGAAAAATCGGTATATTCCTCAAAAGTGCCTTCAAACCCTTTAGGCCAAAATCTCTTTAAAGGATGGGAAGGTACACGGCCTCCATTTTTTACATGTTCATAAGTTTCTTTAAGCCAATGAAGCAATGTAACGCCTGTTAGTGGCTCTTTCATGTTTTCCCATCCACAAAGAAGCGAACCATGCTTTCCCCATTCAATTCTAATAATGGCTCTCTGCTGATTACTATGTGCTTCTTTCACAGCATCTTCCGACTTTAAAACACGGGAGTGAAACCAGCACATAACATTGGTCACGACTTCTGTTTTCTGATCATATTCGATCCAAATCTCTTCATGATCGCACGGTTCATAATCATCAGGAAAATCATAGTCATCTTCCCAAAACAGATGATAGCCGATTATAGGCTTAGTCGGATGATGTACTGCAACAACGTCTTTTAGCGGAAAACATTCTTTTGGGTTCACCAACAATATTGGACAAAATTTTTGAATCAGCCGTTCTTCCGTTTCAGTAAGCGGGAGCAGCGGATCCATCTCCAATACTTTACGATACTGTTCTCCTGCTTGGCGTACATGACCATCTAAATGTAAGAACTCTGCCAGCTGTGACACATAACTAACATTATTAGGATCTGCCTTGATTAAAAACTCCAGCTGAGAAATCGCCAATTGATAAAAATCAGCACCAGAAATCCTTTCCCCCTTAACTAACTCTGTGATTTCTCCATTTCTTTTCTTCCATTCATATAAAAACGTAGCTATCAAATGAATACCCCCTAAAATTCCTTAAGATAAATGCAACTTAATATTTCGTCTTTTGCATTCTTTATCAAAAGATTTTTCGACTGACCAAGACAAGTCGATGATTTACCTTCCGTCACGCATAAGCGTGACAGATGACCGAACAATACCGTAGCAGAAAAATAACATTGTTCGTATAAAAACGGGTTGTTGTTCGGTCACCGACAGTCGAAAAAAATGGGTTACAAGAAGTAGAATTTTTAAGTTTAACTTATATATTGCTGATCCCTTAACTCCACTAGTGTGCTTACTTCATTGCTCGTAATGGAATGGACGCCCATCCCTAAAAATCTTTCCATTGCATGAGAATCATCGATTGTCCATACTAAAACAGGAAGACAGCGAAACATAGCATAATCGATTAATTCTTCCCGACATAAATGATAATTGATGTTTATCCCACAGCACGAGGCAGCAATAGCATCCTGGCAAGTTTCTTTGATAAACGACTCATAATCCCCCTTATAAGTTTCATACAGTCTCACACTTGCATTTAACAAAACTTGATACGGACGGTGACGTTTCTTCAACTGAAACGCTCTTTCCTTGTCGCAGCCGGTTATGATCGTATAATCCCTCATATTATGCTTTTCAACTATTTCAATCATTGGATCAATAGCTTTATCTTCTTTTACGTCCAGATTAATTACCCGGTGATATTCTTTGACAATCGGCAAAACCTCCTCCAGCCGAATGATCTCGTTACATTTGGCCAGATGCTTCAGTTCCTCAAACAATAAATCTTGAACCCGTCTCATTCCCCTTGGAGTCATGACTTCTTCATCGTGCAAAAGAATAACCACCCCATCCTTTGTAGACCGAATATCCACTTCAATGATATCTGCTCCCGCCTTTAATCCTTCCAATACAGAATGAATGGAATTAGGCGGTGTATTCATACAGCCGGCATGAGCAGTAATTAACGTTTTTTTCAAAATTATCACACCCATTTTTTCATAGTTTGATTGTTTTCATTAATTCATCGTGGATTTTTCCATTGGAAGCGATAAGGGAATCATGAAAAAGTTGATAAGGATTCCCATCTTTATCCGTGACCCGTCCCCCGGCTTCTGCCAAAACTAAAATCCCTGCAGCTGTATCCCACGGATTAAGACCTTCATGCCAAAATCCAGTAATCTTTCCCGATGCAACCAAACATAAATCCAAACTTGCCGCACCGAACATGCGAATGTTGCGGCTCTTCCCTGCTAACTTATCGATTTGCTGAATGACCCGAGATCCTGATTGAAAATCACTGGCCTGAAACCCTGTTGCTACAACTGCTTCAGCCAATGTTGACTCTTCACCAACTCGGATAGGGCGTCCGTTCAAATAAGCCCCAAATGACTTTCTTGCCGCATAAAGATCGCCAGTGATCGGATTGAATACAACACCAATTATAGGTTTTCCGTCCTTTACGATTCCGAGTGAAACGGAGAAATGAGGAATGTTGTGAATGAAATTGGTCGTGCCATCAATCGGATCGATGATCCAGCCATAACCTGAATTATGATTTTTCAGCACTTCATATGCATTGTCCTGACCACAATTCTCCTCCGATAAAATCCAATGGTCAGGATAATCTTCTTGAATTTTTCCACGCAAAAAATCCTCACTCAACTTATCAACCTCAGTCACAAGATCGAAAGCATTCTTTTTTGGCTTAATTTTCCCTTTGTTTCCTAAGTGGTACTTGATCAATCGACCGGCTTGCAGTGCATATTCAATCGCTGCGTCATACAAAGCTTGTTCCGAATCCTGTTTCATTTTTATTGCCATTTTTTCTTTCATCCTTCATTCCTGACTATGAAACGAATATTCCTTGACTTGTCTTTGACTCTCATGTACATTTTTTAAATTTCTTCCTGTCACCGCATCAAATAAATGAATGGCTGAAATATCAGCTGATATTTCAATTTCACGGCCATATTCCATTTTAGTGTTTGGTTCAACAAAAAAGCGAACCTGTTCATTGCAGATTTTTACATTGACGATTTGTGAATGGCCGATCGGCTCAACCATATTTACTGTACCTTTAAAAAGAATATCTCCGCTGTTTCCCAATTTTAAATCGTGCGGACGAATTCCAACATTTACATCTGCTTCTCCACCATGAAAATTGAGGAACTCGCGATCTAATTCAATGGTCATGTTTTGTAAATGAAGCCGTCTGTTCGATAGTTTTCCTTTCAGAAAGTTCATCGGAGGCGTTCCTATGAACTGAGCGACAAAATAATCTTTTGGATACTTATATAATTCCATCGGCGTACTATACTGAATGATTTTCCCCTCTTTCATGACCGCTATACGGTCAGCCATCGTCATTGCTTCTTCCTGGTCATGGGTAACCAAAATGGTGGTGATGCCCAATTCTTTTTGGATGCGGGAAATTTCCTCTCTCATTTCAATTTTTAATCTGGCATCAAGATTGGACATCGGCTCATCCAATAACAGCACCTTTGGTTTTTTCACGATGGCCCGCGCCAAAGCAACACGCTGCTGCTGACCTCCAGATAATTCGCTTGGCTTTCGATCTAATAAATGCTCAAGCTGCACCATTTCAGCCACCTGTTTCGCACGCTTGATCCGTTCTTCTTTTGGAACTTTCTGTTGTTTCAATGGAAATGCGATATTATCTAAAACGGTCATATGCGGATATAAGGCATAACTTTGGAATACCATGCCGATATTTCGATCCTTTGGCTCTAAATCATTGACAAGCTGGTCTTCAAAATAAATTTCACCGCTGTCTGGTTTATAAATTCCAGCAATCATAAGCATCGTTGTAGACTTTCCGCAGCCGCTCGGTCCAAGGAGAGCAACAAACTCCCCGTCTTCAATTGTCAAACTCAAATTATCAATCGTATTCGTTTTTTTATTGAATGATTTACAAATATTTTTTAACTCGATTTTCATACTCTCTTCCCTCCTCCAACACTTACCTGCATCAATGATTTTTGCGTAAAAATGAAAAACAGTAAGACCGGCAACATATAAAATAGCGATACAGCACTTAATAGCCCGTAATTAACCAAATTTGGATCACTAATTAATCTTTGGAGATATGAGGACAAAGTGACATTTCCATCACTTAAAATAAACGTGTATAATAGCAAAAATTCAGACCAACCAGATAAAAACGAAAAGATGCTAACTGCGGCAATTCCAGGTTTAATCAACGGAAGCACAATGGTAAACCAAACCTTTAAACGGCTGCACCCATCAATCAATCCAGCCCACTCTACATCCCATGGCACATCATCAAAAAATCCTTTTACAATCCACGCTGTCATAGGAATTTGCAGAGCTGTTTTTACTAATACAACTCCAAAAAGGGAATCAAACAACCCCATAAAATTCAAAATATAATACACCGCAATGAGCAAAGCGATACTTGGAAAAGCATGCAATAGCAACGTAGTCTTCATTAATGCCTGACGTCCCGGAAATTCGATGCGAGCTAAAGCATATCCGGCCATGACGCCGATGATGACTTCCAAGATAGTAAGGGTGCCTGAAAAAACGAAGGAATTCCAAGTTGCCGTCCAGATACTTGGAAGCGAGCTTCCTCCATGCTCCACACTCGACCATAAAAACTGCCAGTTTTCTAATGTGAAATGAACAGGGATAAAACCGTATTTCATTTGTTCAAAAAAAGATCTTAACAAAAGCCACAAATACATTAAAATGACGGGCAGTGTAGTGACTCCTAACACGCCATAAGCAATGATGTAAGGAATGCGCTTCTTCCTTTTGGAAACAGGTGTAAGCACACGTTTTGTTTCCGCACGGTAACTGGTTGCTCCCATTTCAACAACCCCTCCCTCTAGAAATGTTGATATATCAAGGCTTTTCGGCCTCTCAGGGGTGTCAAAAAAATATTTTTCGACAAAATCCCTTACATCCTTTTTCAGTTTTGTGGATATCTTACAGAACCAGGGTGCGCTTCGCGGCCACGTCTGGATACATTTTCCTGACGTGGGGAAGCGTATTCGATGCACCCTTGGATCTCCGCATCGCTGATGAGGACGAACCCTCCCATGTCTCCGGGCGTCTTTGCGCCAACATTCCCTCGTTCGGTCTCGTCATCAGGCGGA
>NZ_FOJS01000049.1 GCF_900111865.1 Parageobacillus thermantarcticus
CAACCAGTAGTGCCCGGTCGGTTCCACGGCGACGATCACCTGTGACTTCCCGAACGCTTGCATCGCCTCCTGAATCGCTTCATTCAGCTGCCGAAATCCCTTCTTCGACTGGAGGAACGGGAAGGATTTTCGAAGCACACGCCCCCGGTCATCCACGAAGCAGGCGTAGTGGGTTCGTTTCGCGATATCGATTCCCACGACAAGCGTTTGTTCGGTGACTTGATTGATTTTATGATTTTGTGTACAATTCATCTGAAGTCCTCCTTGGCATGATGGTAGGTGTTGTTTGACACCCCTGCATCATACCAAGAGGGCTTTTTTTGATCAAGTCCCCGGAAAAGCTCCTAACAGGAATGCTTTCTTTACGAAATAAAAAGGCCTTTACCGATTTGGTAAAGGCCTTTCCATAAAAACAGACCTTTACCAACATTGGTAAAGGTCTCGCTAACAACGTTTCCGTTGCCAACAAAGCCGAGGGGGCGACCCTGAACTGACGACTTTGTTGTTAAAGCTACTCCCCTTTAACACAGAAACTACGTATTTACTTTTGTATTTTTATGATATTCAACTTTTATATACGTTGTCAACAAAAAATTGTTTTTTATAAAATAAGCACTACTGGCAACGATCATCCATCACCAAGCAACAGAAAAAATATGATATAATTCAGAAAAAATTCATTTGGGAGAGACGAATATGAACGCAAAAGAAATGGCATCACTTTTTCTGCTCGCGGCTTTATGGGGAGCCTCTTTTTTATTTATGCGCATCGCCTCCCCTGTCATCGGTCCTGTGCTTACGATCGAACTGCGCGTGCTTATCGCTGGCATCGTGCTGTTATTGTATGTATGGATGTTCAAAAAAAGCGTGGAACTGAAAGCTTACTGGAAGCAATATCTCATCGTCGGAGCGTTGAACGCGGCGATCCCGTTTACACTCATCGCCACTGCTACGTTGCATTTGCCTGCTTCTGTGGCGGCCATTTTAAACTCAACCACCCCGCTGTTTACTGCGTTAACTTCGCGATGGTTTCTTCATGAACCGCTTTACGCCAAAAAATGGATCGGCATCGGTCTCGACATTATCGGCGTGTTTGCGCTCGTCGGCTGGAGCCCTGTTTCGCTCTCGACGCAAACCATCGTTTCCACGTTACTATCCATTTTAGCGGCGTTTTCATACGGATGCGGCGGGGTGTATGCGAAAAAAACGTTTGCGGGGGTTTCTTCCTTATCGTTATCGATCGGGCAGCAACTAGGCGCCGCCGCCGTGCTCATTCCGTTGGTAGCTTTCGATATGCCAACGAAACAAGTATCGACGCTCGTAGTGTATTCGATATTGGGACTCGCCGTTTTTTGCACGGCGATTGCTTACTTATTTTATTTTTATTTGCTAGCAAACGTTGGACCGACCAAAACGCTAAGCGTTACCTTTCTCGTACCTGTTTTCGGCGTCATCTGGGGAATGATTTTCCTTCATGAAAAAATCTCGATTGGCATGATCGGCGGATTAGCAGTTATTTTAACAAGTATTTTCCTCTTGTCAGATGTCAAAATCGCCGTAAAGCGACAAGAGTATATCAAAGGGTAAGGGGGAAACACGATGGAAAAGCCATATTACGCGGTGATTTTTACCTCGCAGCGAACCGATGGGGACCACGGATATGAAGCGATGGCGAAGCAAATGGTTGAACTGGCCTCCCAACAGCCCGGTTTTCTTGGTGTTGACAGTATCCGCGACAAAAACGGCATTGGTATCACCGTTTCATACTGGGATTCTCTTGAAGCGATTCAACAATGGAAGAAGCACGCGGCACATCAAATCGCGCAAGAAAAAGGAAAGCAGCAATGGTACGAGCGCTATTCCGTGCGCGTATGCAAAGTGGAGAGGGAGCATGGGTTTAAAAGGTAAAAAAAGCAGGGCGTTCTCCCCTGCTTTTTTATTGTCCGGATGTAAACTTCAGCCCGATGATCCCGACAAGAATAAATAATAAAAAGACTATTCTTGGCACATTGACCGGCTCATTTAAAAAAAGCATGCCGATGATGACTGCTCCCATCGCCCCGATTCCCGTCCACACCGCATAGGCAGTACCGATCGGTAGCACTTTCGTCGCTATCGATAAAAAATAAAAACTGGCGATCATTCCGCCGATTGTAATAACAGATGGCACGAGCCGCGTAAACCCCATTGCATATTTCAGCGCAATCGCCCACACGACTTCGAAAATACCGGCAATGACTAAGTATACCCAAGCCATATCCATCACTCCTTTTTTGCCCAAAATAAAAAAGCCGTGAAGCAATATCGATCGATATTCTCCCGGGCTTTGATTCCTTTGTGTACGCGAAATGCCGCGCGTTTTCTCTCGATCGCAGACTGTTCGCCGCGCAGCCACGGAACCTTAGAAAACTTTTTATCCAATTATTTTCCATTATTGTAGCATTTTTGATTGCTGCCGGCAAATAAAAGGAGTTTTTTAGCGGACGGAGACGGCTTGTACCTCTGTTCACAAAAACCGGAAAAACTTGCGAAATATATACAAAGAGAGTGTTTGCACCGCTAACAGGTGAACACTCTCTTTTTATTTCATCCATCTGCTTTCGATGAAGTCTAGGAATTTGTGCAAAAAGAAGTGGGCACATTTCCGGTGGCCTAAGTTCGCTGGACTGGGAGTCGAATTTTACACAAACATTAGGACTTGACCCTGCTTTCATAGAAAATTTTAGGAATTTCCGATTCATCTTCCTTTTCTTTCATTTTGAAAAAAGGAGGTTCCTCGGAAAAATGATAAGCAATCAGTGATTTTAGGCGTTTATTTTACCAATTCATGAAACGTAGCTTCCGTTACGCTTTGCAAATCTTTCACGCGAAGTTCAATGAGCACGCCGATTTGGCCGCCGCTAACGATGATATGCTCAATTTGAGAAGCGCTGGCATCGATAAAAGTCGGGTAATGCTTGATCATGCCGATCGGGGAACATCCGCCACGAATATAGCCTGTTAGCTTTTGTATATCTTTCATCGGCACGAGTGCAACATTTTTCTCTCCCGTTATTTTTGCGGCTTTTTTCAAATCCAGCACTGATTCTACAGGGATGACAAACACATAAATGTTTCCGCTCGTCCCTTGCGTTACTAATGTTTTATATACCAATTGAGGATCTTTTCCAATTTTTTGAGCGACAGATATACCGTCAATTTTTCCATCTTCACTGTCATACGCAATAACATGGTAAGGAATCATTTTCTGGTCAAGAACACGCATCGCATTCGTTTTTTCTTTTCCCATTTTTCTTCCCTCCAGTTTGTTTCAATCGTAAAATGCTAGATAATTAACACTCATGATACTACAATGAATATCTCAAATGAAAACAATGTTTTCTACTTGTAGTATCAAACAATAGGTAACTAATACCTCGTGTATTCGATTCAACGTTCATCCCATATCTCCCCGTGATGGTGAGCGGATGTCCAACAATTCCAATTTTCGTTCAGAGAATCAAGATTTACCCCTAGTATTTTGTCAAAAATATAATAAACCCAGTTTATCACTGGGTTTGTAGGATAACGATCACTTTCTTGATTTTTTAGGATGATTTTGGTTTTACAGATAATTTTCGAGAAGGTCCTAGATTAGCGCAGGATTTCCTTCTTCTTGTTCCAACATCTCATTGATTTTTTACGATTTACAAATTCACTCCTCGGTTAACGCCGAAAAGTGCGGAACAACTTCTTCTCCTAATTCTTCGATCACTTCCTCCACAGGACGATGCCCATATTTTAAATTGATAATCACATGATTGACACCGATATTTCTAAGACTTTCAAGAAATTCGATGAGTATATTGCGTCCGATTCGGAATCCTAGATGAATCGGGATTGGCGGATGATTCGGATCCTCCATCAAGTCGATATATAAAGACTGGCTGAACGGTTTAAATTGGTCAGTATGAGAACGCCAATTTTTAATCAGCTCTGCTTGGAATCTCAAGTTTCGAGGATAATACAGCCAACCATCGCCATTTTCAGCAATCCATTCCACAGACTGGGAGCTGTGGCCAGTTACCAGCACCGGAATGTCCAACAGTCGCGGTTTCGGCAAAAGATCGCCGTTTACCATCTGGACTCGTGGTGTTTGGATTACCGGAAAGCTCTCCTTCCACGCTTTCTTCATTACCGATACGGCTTCTTGAAATAAAGCGCTGCGCTGTTCCGAAACAACTGAAAAGGCCGGAAATTCTATCGGACGATCCCCTGTCGCCACCCCGAGAATCAAACGTTCGCCGGACAGTCTGTCGACGGAAGCGGCTGCTTTGGCAACATGCAAAGGATGACGCAAGGTAAGAATGATACTTGCAGTACCTAAAGCAATCGTTTTAGTATGGGCGGCGATATATCCTAAATAGACCCAAGGATCATAAATTTGCCCTACATCTCCAAAATAAGGATCATGCAATGGAACATCCCTGACGAACAATGCGGCGAAATTGAGCTCTTCTGCTCTCTTTGCCAGTTTTATTTGTTTTTCTATATCCATCTTTGGAACGCTACCCTCGTACGATTCTATAGGAAAAAACAACCCGAGAGTAAGATGATTTTCTTTAAACATGCGTGCATATCCTTTGTGCTTTTCGAATCGGTTCATTAATCATTCCTCCATATTTTTTCTG
The DNA here is from genome assembly GCF_900111865.1 of Parageobacillus thermantarcticus. Lineage (GTDB taxonomy): Bacteria > Bacillota > Bacilli > Bacillales > Anoxybacillaceae > Parageobacillus > Parageobacillus thermantarcticus. The sequence goes on from NZ_FOJS01000049.1 coordinate 4,671, forward strand.
GTTATAATCAAATACCGCTTTGCATCATCACAGCGATTTTTGGATAGTATGCATAAATTTTATTGTTTACCAAACCGATTGATCACAATCCTAAATCTATTTTTATATATATCTAGAATTATCGATATAAAAGGAAAAATAATGGATGATTTATTTTCAAAATACCATCCAACGTCAAACTTGCCGTGAAACAGCAAGCGAAAGATTTGACCTATAAATCTCTAGATAGCAATTCGATGATTTTTTTGATGTTTTCCTCATCCCTTTTATAATAAGTCCACTGCCCCACTCGTTTTGCCTTTATCAATCCAGCGTTTTGCAGCATGGACAGATAAAGGGAGACTGTTGATTGCGACAAACCAACCTTTTTATGGATGTCACTTACGCAAATGCCGTCTTCGTGTATATCCCCATGTAGCGGCTTTGGAAAGTGGATTTCAGGATTTTTCAACCACTGTAAGATCTGCAGCCTCGTCTCATTGGATAAGGCTTTAAACACTTCTAAAAGTTTCATTGCTACCTCCAAGTTCATCGATCATCACACTTCTTATATTACATTATTGTACTTGAGTAAATCAATTAATATAAACTCTAACCGATTCCTTAGTTCAAGTAAGCATGCGGCAAAACCAACCAGTCAACAAAGCTCATTCATGAAAGGGTTAACTATCGCTGAAACATCTACAATATCCATGGGAGACCACTAAGCCGAACAACTGTATAGAAAAAAGAACCCGTATCAATGATACAGGTTCTATGATGGAATAAAAGAAAATTTAGTCGTTGGAAATAATGACTTTTAACGCTTTTTCTTTTGCCGCGTTGCCAAATACTTCATACGCTTTCATAATGTCTGTAAAGGCGAAACGATGTGTAATTAATTGCTCTGGCTTTAATTTTTTCGACTGCACTGTTTTTAATAACATCGGCGTAGAAGTCGTATTGACAAGGCCGGTTGTCAACGTAATGTTGCGTATCCATAACTTTTCAATGTGAAATTCCACGCTTTTTCCATGAACGCCGATATTGGCTATATAGCCGTCTGGTTTGACAATTTCTTGGCAAATATCAAATGTCGCTGGAATTCCGACGGCTTCCATTGCGACATCCACACCTTTTCCGCCGGTTAATTCCATAATTTTTTCAATTGCCTTACCGTCAGCGCTATTCACCACTTGAGTCGCACCAAATTTTTTCGCAACTTCCAAACGGTTATCGTCCAAATCAACCATAATGATCTCTGCAGGTGAATAAAATTGGGCCGTTAATAGCGCTGCCATACCTACGGGACCAGCTCCGATAATGGCGACGGTTTGTCCAGGCTGCACTTTGCCGTTTAACACGCCAATTTCAAATCCCGTCGGAAGAATGTCGCTAAGCATGACGAGCGCCTCTTCGTCCACACCTTCCGGAATTGGATAAAGGCTATTGTCTGCGTGCGGAATTCTCACATACTCCGCTTGGGTCCCGTCAATTAAATGCCCAAGGATCCAGCCGCCATCTTCGCAATGAGCATATAAACCTTTTTTACAGTTTTCGCATTTTCCGCAGGAGGTAATACAAGAAATCAGCACTCTATCGCCTTTTTTAAAATTTTTCACTCCAGAACCGACTTCTTCAATAATCCCGACACCTTCATGTCCCAAAATTCGCCCTTCTTCTACAGTAGGAACATCCCCCGAAAGAATGTGCAAATCTGTTCCGCAAATCGTTGTTTTTGTGATCTTAACGATTGCATCTGTCTCCTTTTCAATTTTCGGTTTTGGTTTTTCCATTAATTCTTTTTTTCCTGGACCTAGATATGTAAGGGCTTTCATTTTTGTTCCCTCCCAAATGTTTTAATCTTTCCAATTTTCATTTTATAGGAAAGCAGTTGCTGTTTCAATGTGGAACATCAAAGATTATGTCGAAATTTTGCGGAAATTTTTTGGACAAACTTTTCTTTTTGCGGTTCTCCTCTCCCACAAACAAAAGAATTTTCTCCTACAAACATTTACTTTTTCTCTAAACAAGAATTCACACCGGATCATTATCTACGTTACTGTAAGATTCAATCGCTTGATCAAGCGCCCGATACGCTTCGGCAAAAGCGTTTGTTGCTGACTCATCGCCCGCGTAGGCAAGCTGTGCCTGCGCGTTTTTCGCGTTGGTGACAGCGTGAATAATATCTTCCATCATTTGTTGTTTGTCACCCGCCGTCGCCTTTAACTGTTCGAGTTCGCGGAGGCATTGGTCCAAATCATTGGCGCCCGGTTGGCCGAACGATTGTTCCAGCTTTTCTTTGACACGTTGCAACACTTCTTTTTTTATATCAAATCCCACTCCTTCTTGACATTTTCATCAGCTAGTGTAGTCGATTGGAAGTAAACTATACATTGAAATCAAACGATCTGTTATAAAATATCGACCCAAATTTTTATAGCCGTCGTCAAAATTAACAATGCTAAAATAACTTGCAATATTTTTGTGTTCATTTTTTGCCCCATTTTTGCTCCTAAAGGAGAGGCAATTAAGCTAGCAATAACCATGATGATGGCAGGCATAAGCTTAACTTGACCCGTCGCGATTTTTCCAAACGCCGAACCAATGGATGAAATAAACGTAATCGCCAACGAAGAGGCAATCGTCATTCGTGTTGGAATTTTTAACACAACAAGCATAATAGGCACTAGCAAAAACGCTCCCGCCGCGCCGACGATTCCTGAACCAATCCCAATAACAAGCGCTAATATAGCGGCAAGCCATTTGTTGAATGTTACTTGATCGCTTGGAATATCGTCAATGCCTTTTTTTGGAACAAACATCATGACAGCAGCCAGCGCGGCAAGAATACCATACACGACATTAATCGTTCCTTCGCTCATCATTTTCGAACCGAATCCGCCAAGGAAACTGCCGATTAAAATACTTATCCCCATATAAAATATTAACGTCTTATTTAAATAACCGCTTTTTCGATATGCCCAAACGCCGCCAATCGTCGCAAAAAACACTTCGACCGCACTAATTCCTGACACTTCACGGGCGCTAAACGCAACGAGCCCAAATAACGGCGGAAGATAAAGCAGCATCGGATATTTAATAATCGCCCCACCGATACCAACCATGCCAGAAATAAATGAACCAATAAAGCCGATAAGAAAAATGACAAACATAAAATTAGCGTCCATCCCCTTACTTCCTCCTTACCATCCGCAAAAATCAGAGGGTACTTTTGCTCGTACCCTCTTTGCAGTTCAGATTTGCTATCAATGATTTTGAGTATGGTGCAGCGCACAACGGTTTGGACCGATTTCGAGTTCTTGCTGCTGTTCAATGTCAGCCGCTTTTAGCCCGCGGTTAATCGCAACGATGTCTTCAAAGTTTGGCGGTGTTTCTATATTCGCGTTTTGCACGACAATATCGATGAATTCTTGTTTTTTCTTATGCTGCATCATGTCGTTGCGGGCACGAATGTTGCCTAATGTATCGCCGATATATCCCGCTTTGCTCATTTCTTCATCCAAATTAGCGTAATGGGCAGGCAGAACGATTACATCATCCGCAATCGCGGCTACTTTTTCGTATACCGTGTCGTATAAATCCGCGGCCCATTCCGCCGCTTTTCCGCCTAAATCCGGGCGTCCGAGTCCGCCGACAAAAATCGTATCTCCAGAGAAAAGCAATTGATTATTCACGAAGAAGGAAACACTTCCCGGCGTATGCCCTGGCGTTTTCACCGCTAATACTTCTAATTGCACTTGTTCAAAATCAATGCGGTCATGTTTTTCCAGCGGTTCGAAATCAAACACCGCTCCTTCGCTTTTCATCAAGTAATATGTCGCTCCTGTACGTTCTGCTAACGCTTTTCCGCCGGAAATATGATCTGCATGTAAGTGGGAATCGACGATATGCGTAATCGCTACCCCTTCTTCTTGTGCGACTTGTTCATATACATCAATAAACCGCGATGGGTCAACGACAAGCGCTTCGTTTCCGGAAATCACCATATAAGAGAGACATCCTTTTCCGACACGAATGAATTGATATACTTTCATCTTGTCATCTTCATATACTTTTGCTTTATGAAGATGTTCGCTCCACGCTTTCATGCCGCCAACGAGCGTGTAAATGTTGTCAAATCCGGCTTCTACTAATTGTTCTGCCACAAATGCCGCTGAACCGCCTTTGGCACAAACGACGACAACATCTTTGTCTTTTGGAAGGCGGCCGATAACCGAATCTACACCATCAATCAACTCAAAGTATGGAACATTAATATATTCAAAGTTCTCCCCTTCAATTTTCCAATCATGAAAATCGCTTTCGTTACGTACGTCAAAAATAACGAGATGTTCTTTATTTAATACTTTTTCTGTTAATGTTTGCACCGTCATTTCTTTTACCGCCATTTTTATACCCCCTATAGTATATTTTTGTTTTTTAAAAAACCGCTCAATCAGGATTGAGCTGTATCGAGCGGTCCTTCCCATTTTGACATGCCTGGGACGACATTCCATACATTAGTAAATCCTTTTTCTGTTAATTTTTGTGCCGCTAAATCGCTGCGCGTTCCAGTACGGCAAACAACATAAATCGTTTTATTCTTCGGCAACTCATGGATGCGGTCTTCTAATTCTCCAAGCGGAATCGAAATAGCGCCTGGTATATGTCCGAACGCATACTCCGCCGGCTCGCGGACATCTATAATGACCACAGAATCATCATTTATTTTTTCCGCCAGCTGTTCATTGGAAATTACATGAGAATATGTTGCTTCGCTTTTTGTCTCATGGTCACTTGCTTTACGAATATAATGTTTTAACACGTTTCCTTCCTCAATCGTTCCTAAGTATTGATGGCCGGTACTTTCCGCCCATGCTTTGATATCGGCTTTCGAACCTTTATCGGTTGCCTGTACTTCAAGCACTTGTCCCGGTTGCAAGTCATTGATCGCTTTTTTTGTTTTTACAATTGGCATTGGACAAGATAATCCCTTTGCATCGACTGTCATATCTACACGAATCATGCTGCATTCCTCCTTTTGCCGTTTTATTTATTCCACAGGTCCTTCCCAGTCCAACATGCCGCCAGTCATATTGATCACATTATATCCATGACTTTCCAGCAGTTGAGCTGCGCGCGCGCTTCTTCCACCCGAACGGCAAACAAGGATATATTCCTTATTTTTATCTAGCTCATTCATGCGAAATTCGAGCAATCCTAACGGAATATTAATCGCACCAGGAATTTTCCCAGCCGCTACTTCATCCACTTCACGAACATCGATAATGTTCAGCTGTTTTCCTTCTTGAAGAAGTTTTTCAACTTCTTTTGCCGTTAATTGTTTCATCAACGATCCCCTCCTTTTTATGACCAAGCGTTCATCCCGCCTTTTACGTTCGTTACGTGTTCGAATCCAAGTTTCTTCAATAGTCTGCTGGCTTTTGTACTTCGCATTCCGCTTTGGCAAATCACAATCACTTCTTTTTCCTTGGATAATTCGTTGGCACGTTTTGGCAGTTCATGAAGGGGAATATTTTTAAATCCGCGAATATGATTCGCGCGGAACTCCGCGGGAGTACGTACATCCACATACTGCACATCTTTTTTTCCTAATTCTTTCTTTAGCTCTGCTGTTGTAATCATCCGTACTCCACGCGGTGGAATGACGCGGATTGCAATCAACCAAGCGAGCAACAGGAATAAAACGATATTTATTACTGTTTGTGCCATTCGTAATCACCTTTAAATGAATAAGTTTATGTTCCCTTCTGACGCATCCGCCAAATACGTTGCCACTCCAGCAAACTCAATGCCATCGATCAATTCTTCTGGTTTCAACCCTAATAAATCAACAGTCATTTGACACGCGACTAACTTAACCCCTTGCTCTTTTGCCATTTCGATTAATTGTGGCAGCGGCATCGCGTTATGCTTTTTTATAACGTATTTGATTAATTTCGGTCCGAGACCGCCAAAGTTCATGCGTGAAAGCCCCATGCGATCCGCTCCGCGCGGCATCATTTTGGCAAACATTTTTTCCAAAAACCCTTTTTTCACCGGAATATGCGCATCTTTTCGCAATGCGTTCAATCCCCAAAACGTATGGAAAATCGTGACGTCATGGTCATAAGCGGCGGCACCATTCGCGATGATGTACGCCGCCATCGCTTTATCGTAGTCGCCGCTAAATAAAATAATCGTTGTTTTTTTCTGTTGTTGCGGCATGAAATTCCTCCTTCCGTATACATATACTTATATAGGTATATAAGTAGCTGGAAAATTACCCTTTTTGAATCCAAAACGTGAATACGCCATTTTCCTCTTTCATATCAATAATCGTATGGCCGCTTGCGTTCGCCCATGCCGGCAAATCGTTTTTTGATCCTTTATCGGTTGTTTGAACTTCGAGCACTTGCCCTGATGTTAATTCATCCATCGCTTTTTTCGCTTTTACAACTGGCATTGGACAAGCTAATCCTTTTGCATCTAATACTTTATTTACGTTCATGATGGATAACCTCCTTATTATTTTACTATTACCCCTATAGGTATATTAATATGTGTAAAAGAGTGTGTCAACCCTTTTTTCAAGAGTTGACTTATCTGCTTTTTACTAATAGCTCTACCGCTTCTTTGACTAAATGTTCCGTTTTTTCTCCTTTTTCCATGCTTTCGCGCAGACAATTTTCTAAATTGGTACTTACAATGACCGCAATGGCGCGATCAATCGCATTGCGTGCCGCCGATAATTGCGCGACAACGCTTTTGCAGTCTTTTCCTTGTTCCATCATGCTAAGAACGCCTTTCACTTGTCCTTCAATCCGTCTTAAGCGGTTTTTGATTTCTTTACTGTATTCCATTTTTCATTTCCCCTTTCTCGACAAGGACAATGGATGATTGAATAGCTTTGCACATTAAAACCGTGACGTCGCAAAAAACGTATGCCTAAATTTTTTTCGATTGCATCGTTTGCGACAATATGAACCGATTTGCTCGGAATAATAGAAAAATGTCGCTTTAAATAAGCATACGGAATATGAAGCGAATTAGCAATAAGCGGTTCTGTCGTTTCGTTATAATCGCGAAGATCCAACACAACCATATCCTTGATTCGTTTATCGGCTATATCTATGCATGGAACACCGCTTACCGGATAATAACGGCGATACAATGCTATGAATAATAAACTGAAAATAATCAGGCTGATGATATACAATATAGCGATCACCTCGCTCCATCATTGTTGTCCGTGTTTATTATATACCCTTATAGGTATATTAGCAACTGTTTTATTTTAACAATATGTGGATAAATGATGTATCATTCATCATCCCAACATGTATTGAGATAACCACTGTTGACTCAATACGTTAGCAATATACCGTATACGGTTGGATGAAATGATACAAATTCCATGTTATGGTGTTTTGTTTTCATATATTCTAGCAATTGCTGAGAAGGAATTCTCTCATGAAGCGGCGGCCCCATTTCGCTTTCTACCGCTTCCCATTCAATGATCAGAAATTTTCCGTTCGGTTTCATCACCCGTTGTATCTCAGCAAGCACTGCGTCATGATCATCTACTTCATGAAACACGAACGACATGAGCCCCTTATCCGCCAATCGTGAAGGCAAAGACGTATTCGATACATCCTCAAGTATATATTCAATATTATCTACTTGTTCTTTTTCTGCGTGTGTCTTTAAAAATTTCAACATTTCTTGTTGTACATCGACAGCATATACTTTTTCTTTCGTCTTTTTCGCCATTGGCACGGTAAAATACCCATTGCCAGCTCCCAAATCAACGATGACATCTTGCGTTCCGATTTGCAATATCTCTATTGCCCGTTCTGGAGCAATGATTTCTTTTCGCTTCGGATCTAATAATTTTTCCGCCTTTTCTGGATGAAAACGATGCCCTGCCATCATAAATCCTCCTGTATTCTTTCTTCAATGGCTATTATAATCAAAAAGCTTCGGAATCCATAATCCGAAGCTTTTTCTTGCTGATGCATTTTTAGCAAACTGCACAACGGTTTGGATCGATTTCCATTCCCCGTTGTTGTTCTTTATCTGCTTGAAATTTTCCCATATCCGTTTGACATACTTCCAATCGTATATGTTTCTTTCCTTCCATTTTTCAATCATCGAATATCTCTTTGTTGCGTACATCAAGAACGAACCATTTCTTGCCGTTAATCATTGTTGGAACAAGTTCTTTTCCAGCAATGACATCCCATATCTTGCTAACGTTGCAGCAATTGCATGATGGCGTCCGGATCAAATCCGATTACCCATTGACCATCGATTTCGATTTGCGGGACTCCGATTTGCCCTGTTGTTTCAACAAGTTTCCGAGCCGCGACAGGATCCCGTTGCACGTTGACTTCTTCAAACGGAACGCCTTGTTCCCGTAAAAAGTTTTTTACCATTACACAATACGGACATGTCGTTGTCGTATATACCGTAACTCGTTTCATTTTCGTCCCTCCACTAGAACGTCAACGTAATGTCGGCGTCTTTTGCAAAGTTTAGAAATGTCGCAGCGCCAGCGACTTCAATTCCATCGACAAATTGATCTTTGTCAAGGCCCATGACATCCATCGTCATTTGGCACGCAACCAGTTTCACACCTAATTCTTGCGCCATTTTTACAAGCTCTTCGATTGACGGAACATTTGCTTTTTGAAATCCTTCTTGGAAATGCTCTTTTCCTTCTGGAAGCGGTAAGTTTTTATGTGCTTCTTTATGAATGAGATTCAACCCTTCAAACGTGAAAAAAATGCCTACTTCCGCCTCAGATGCTGCTGCCGCTGTGGCAATATTAAATACTTTGTATGCGTCAAATAAACTACCGTTAGCTGCGATAATCGCTACTTTCATCACGAATTCCTCCTTTTTTCTCGATCATAGTTTTTACGAAATAAAATATTTTTATTTATTTACATATACATGTATGGGTATTTAATCTAGTTCTTATAGTAATCGATTTTTCCATCCATGTCAACGAACAAATATAAAAAATGTCGAGCAGGAAGTCCTACTCGACTTGTTCGTCTTTCAATCCGGCCCAAAACGCAGCAACCACCGATAGCGCCACAATGAGAATTGGTGCATACATAAGCAAAAACGTTTGCATCGCATTCTCCTCCTTATAATTGTCCTTTTACGTATTTTTTGTTGAACAAAAATAGTTTTAACAACAGGTACAATGATGGAATAAGCAGCAAAAATCCCGCGATAAACGCGATAACAAGCGCGATCGCCATCGTTTTATTCGTAAATCCGTCGTAAATCGTCAAGTATGGGTACAACAAATACGGATAGTGAGAAATGCCGTATGCGTAAAACGCGAACGCGTATTGCATCACTAAGCTAACAAACGCCCATCCGAAATATCTCTTTTTCCAAAGCAAATAAACGGTCAACACGAAAAACAGAAATGATATGGCAAACATCCAAGCAACGTTTAACATGTTGCTATAATGCTCCGGATTATGGTGGCGCAGCTGATAAATGATAAGAAGCGCCGATAAAATCGTTGGCCCGCTCCAGCTTAGCGCATATTTCCGCAACAATTCACGCGCCTGCATGTCGCCTGCTTCGTTGGCATAATACGTAAGAAATGTCGCTGAAATGTACAATACACTTGTAATACTGAGCAGCACAACGCTCCACGTTAAAGGACTAACAAATAATGTTTTATATAATAGTGTCAACGTTTCTCCTTGCTTTTCGATAAACCCGCCTTCAGAAATCGTTAAAACGATCGATAATGACGCTGGAATGAATAATCCAGTTAATCCGTAAGCAAACAGATACCATTTCCGCTCTGTTCCTCCGTATGTGTTAAAGGCGTAATAGGAACCTCGAATGGCAAGCAAAAGAATGGCGATGCTGGCGGGAACGAGCAAAATCGTTCCGTAATAATACGCCGTTTTCGGGAAAAATCCAACGATTCCAACGAAGAAAAAGACAAGAAACACATTCGTTACTTCCCATACCGGGGAAAGATAACGCTGAATGATTTTATGCAAAATATGTTTTTTCTTCGCGATATCGCTGTACGCACTGAAAAACCCGGCACCAAAATCAATTGATGCAACGATGACATATCCAAATAAAAACAGCCATAAGACAGATATACCTATAATTTCTAATGTCATTGGGATACTACCTCCCGTTCACGAGAGCGTTCCGCTAACTCTTTTTCCACCGGATTTTTTCGGAACATGTTAATCAGCACTGTCACACTTGCAATTCCTAAAATGAGATACAAAATCGAAAAAGCAACAAGCATCGTATCTACATGTCCCGATGATGTCGCCGCTTCAGCCGTTTTCATATAACCGCGCAAAATCCATGGCTGCCGGCCAACTTCGGTAAAATACCAGCCTGCTTCAATCGCCAGCATTGCCAATGGGCCTGTAGTGACAAGCAATGCTAAAAACCATTTATTCATGATAAATTTCCATTTCCGCTGTTTACCAAGCCAATAAACAGCCGATACCATCGTAAGCAAAATTCCGATCGTAACCATTACATCAAATAAATAGTGGATATAAAGCGGCGGTATTTCATCTTCCGGAAACTCATTTAACCCTTTCACTTCCGCGCCCGGATGATTATGCGCTAAAATGCTTAACGCATATGGAATTTCGATTGCATTTTTTACATTGTTGTTTTCGTCTAACGTACCGAACAGCACAAGCGGCGCATGTGTACTCGTTTCAAAATGCCATTCCGCCGCCGCTAATTTTTCCGGCTGATATTCCGCCAAAAATTTTCCTGATAAATCACCGACAAGTGCGCTTGCAAGCGAAAAAATGAATGCCGTTTTCATCGTTAAATGCAGCGCTTTTTTATGATAAACATGGCGGTTGCCTCTCATTAAATGCCAAGCAGCGATGGACGCCAAGACAAAAGCAGAAGTCATATAGGCGGTTGTCAATACGTGTGCTACTTTCGTCGGCATCGCTGGATTAAACATGGCCACAAGCGGCTCGATATTCGTGATGACTCCATCTTTCAACTCAAAACCTTGCGGAGTATTCATAAACGCGTTTACCATCGTAATAAACATTGCCGAAGCCGAAGAACCAATCGCCACTGGAATCAATAACAATAAATGCTTCTTCTGATTCTCAAACCGGTCCCACGTATATAAATAAATCCCAAGGAAAATCGCTTCAAAAAAGAAGGCAAACGTCTCCATAAACAGTGGAAGGCTGATGGCTTGACCTGCAAGTTGCATAAAGTTTGGCCATAATAATGACAACTGCAGTCCGATCGCTGTTCCCGTCACAACGCCGACGGCTACCGTAATAACGAAGCCGCGCGTCCATCTTCGCGCAAGTAGAATGTAATGTTCGTCATTTTTCCGAATACCTACCCATTGCGCAATGGCAATCATCAACGGAACACCGACACCAATCGTCGCATAAATAATGTGAAACGTTAACGTTAATTCCGTTAACAACCGGCTAAACAGCACCGGATCATATTTCCACATTGCCATATCCTCCTTTTATGAAAACAATTTGCCAACAATTGATAGAAACATAATCAGGGCAACAAGAAAACTAACGGTCACAAGCCATTTTTCTTGGCGTTTCCACACGGTTTTTCCTCCTTCTATTTCCACCGTATTTACTTTATCAATAGTTAATACGGTACTTATTACTTTATCAATAAATCATGAAGAAATAACAAAATAACTTTGACAAGATAGTGACATTGTGATGTTTGTCACAAAATTGTCATGATTAACAGGCTTATAAATGTAAAAATGTTTTATACCATACAATTTTTGTACAGTATGCTTATGGATCCCAAAAAAATAAAATGGTTACCATCGGCAATGATGATAACCATTTCCTTATACTTAAAAATAATAACCAAACAACAGCGTTACAAACAACGTTCAAACACATAAAAAAAAAAAGAGCTGTCTTCAAGCAGCTCTTTTTTTTGAATTTATATACCCGTGGTGCTAGTTGAGCGTCAGCGCTCAACCAGCCCTAGTGTGACCAAGGAATAAGCCAACAAGATGCCATCGAGTGCCACTTCAAACCCGGCAATGGAATTCGCTCGAATGTCGGTGATCCGGTATTGGTCTACGAGAATCGAAAACACCGTCTCGATGACTTTGCGTTTTTTCCTGATCCATTCTTCCCATGCCTTGGATGGGCCGTGCTTTTGATTGTGTCGAGACGGTGTCCAGAACGCGGCTTGGTGTTCTTCGTACAGCTTTTCTCGAAGAGCGTGGCTGATGTACCCTTTGTCCCCAAAGTTGTAGGGATGAGGGATTTGAGTCATCACCGTTTCAGCGGCTTTGACG
>NZ_FOJS01000050.1 GCF_900111865.1 Parageobacillus thermantarcticus
ACCGAGAAAACGGTTAAAAAGCAACAGCGTCGTCAACACTCTTCTTGGTCTTTTTATCAGTTGAGAAAGTTTATTGAGTATAAAGCGGCGATCGCTGGCGTGCCGGTGGTATTGGTTCATCCAAAAAATACTTCCCGCACCTGTCCGGTTTGCGGACATGTGGCCAAAGAAAACAGACCGTCAAGGGATCAGTTTTGTTGTCGAGCTTGTGGGTACGCTGCCCCTGCCGACAACGTGGCTGCGGAAAACATCCGCAGGGCTGCTGTCAACCAGCCGAACGCGGCAGCCAATTAGGCTAGCTGCAAGCCCACGGCTTTAGCCGTTGGGTAGTTGACCGCATGGATAGAAAGGAGAAATGGTCATGGATAAGATAAAAGAATTCGCGCAATGGATTATGGATGCAAAGAAAATTACGGTGTTGACCGGAGCGGGAATGAGCACCGAATCGGGAATTCCGGATTTTCGCAGCGAAAACGGTATTTATGCGCAAGAGGAAAATGTCGAGCATTATATTTCTGAATATTACTTTAACAATCACCCTGTTGATTTTTGGCATCAATTTAAACGTATTTTTTCATTGAAATTAATGGGAAATTTTGCGCCAAATCAAGGCCACCTCTTTTTGAAACGGCTAGAAGATATGGGAAAAAAGGTGGTGATTTTGACGCAAAATATTGACGGGTTGCACGAGAAAGCGGGAAGCACTAATGTGATTGAGTTACACGGTACGTTGCAAACGGCAACATGCCCGAAATGCCAAACAAAATATGATTTAGCGTTTATCAATAGCCACGATGTGCCGCGGTGTGTGCGGACATTGGAAAACGGGGAAACATGCAATGAAATTTTAAAGCCGGATGTTGTCTTGTTTGGGGGAATGGTTTCACGATTCGAAGAGGCGCTGCAAGCCGCAGATGGAAGCGATTTGTTGATCGCGATGGGAACGAGTCTGGAAGTTGCTCCAGTTAATTTAATTCCTGCCTATGTCGCCGCGGAAGCCCCTCATATCCGCAAAGTTCTCGTTAATAAAACGCCGACGAAAATGAATGATTTATTTGACATCGTCCTCCACGCAGGAATCGGGGAGACGGTTGCCAAAGTACAGCAATATATCGCAGATGCGCGTTGAACATCGGTTCAACTGCATCTGCTTATTTTACAGTTTTTTTAATCGACTTTTCGAGAAGAAAATGATAGTTGTAATAGAATCAAAAAAATATTGTATTTTTCAAAATTTTAGAATATAATAACATTAACATACCAACTGGTTGGTATAATTTTTGGCAACACGCATATGTATGAATAGGGAAGTTTAGATGGAATGGAGGGGCTACGATGCATTTGCGCCTTACGGACGAACAGCGAATGGTGCAAAAAGCAATCAGAAAATTTGTCGAAAAAGAATTAATGCCGTTAGAAAACGAAGTGTTGCGAAACGAACGGGAAGGAAAACCGGGACTGTCTGAGGAGAAATTGAAAGAATTGCAGTTAAAAGCGAAAGAAGCGGGGTTTTGGGGGATCAATACACCAGAAGAATACGGCGGCGCCAACCTCGGTCATGTGATGCAGGCGATTGTGACGATGGAAGTGTCGAAAACGTTTGTTCCATTCCGGTTTGGCGGGTCAGCAGATAATATTCTCTATTACGCGAACGAAGAACAAAAGAAAAAATATTTGCTACCGACCATTAACGGTGAAAAAAAATCGTGCTTTGCCATAACGGAGCCAGGAGCAGGGTCGGATACGAGAAACATTAAAATGGCAGCAGTAAAAGATGGAAGCGAATGGGTATTAAATGGGGAAAAAACGTTTATCACCGGCGGAAACGAAGCGGATTTTGTGATGGTCATTGCCATTACGGACAAAGAACGCCACCAAGCGACGAACGGGCGGGAAGGAGTTACTTGTTTTATTGTGGACCGCGAAATGGGTTGGCGTTCCGAGCCGATACATACGATGGGGCCATCGACACCGGCCAGCTTAATTTTTGAAAATGTGCGCGTGCCGGAAGAAAACATTTTAGGAGAATTGCATGGCGGCTATAAGCTTGGGTTGGAATGGATCGGATATGCCCGCTGGATTGTCGGCGCCCGCGCGGTCGGAGCGGCGGAACGGCTGCTGCAAATGGCGATTGATTACGCGAAAGAGCGCGTGACGTTTGGCAAGCCGATCGCGGAAAGGCAAGCGATTCAATGGATGATCGCCGATTCGGCCGTCGAAATTGAAGCGGCGAAATGGCTCGTGCTAAACGCGGCGTTTACGCTCGACCAAGGCGAAGACAACCGCCATTTAGCTTCGATGGCGAAATTGTTTGGCGCTAACATGGGCAATCGCGTCGTTGACCGTGTGATGCAAATTCATGGCGGCATGGGCTACACGAAAGAAATGCCGATCGAACGCTGGTACCGCGACGCGAGACTTTGGCGCATTTATGACGGCACCGATGAAATTCAGCGCATGATTATTGCGAGAAACTTGTTAAAAGGTCATGTGAAGCTTGGCCAATTTTTATAAAAAATGAAAGCGCTGTCTTAATATTTGTAAATTTTTTATAAAAAAAGATTTTATGAGGGAGGAGTAAACGAATGAGCGAAAGATTTAAAGGAAGAGTGGCGTTCGTCACAGGCGGAAGCCGCGGAATTGGAAAAGCGATTGTCGAACGTTTTGCTGAAGAAGGAGCGAAAGTGGCGTTCATCGACTTAAATGAAGAAGCGTTGCACATAACGGCAAAGGAATTAAAAGAAAAAGGCTATGAAGTATATGCGAAAGTCGCGAGCGTCACCGACCGTGAGCAAGTCGAAACAGCGGTAAAAGAAATTGTTGACCAATTCGGGTCGATCGATATTCTCGTCAACAACGCCGGAGTCATTCGCGACAACTTGTTGTTTAAAATGACGGATGATGACTGGAAAACTGTGATGGATGTCCATTTAAAAGGTGCGTTTTATTGCGCTCGCGCCGTTCAAAAATATATGGTCGAAAAACGGTATGGCCGCATTATTAACATTTCTTCGACATCCGCCCTCGGCAACCGCGGTCAGGCGAATTATGCCGCAGCGAAAGCGGGTATTCAAGGATTTACAAAAACGTTGGCGATTGAATTGGGCAAATTCGGCATCACCACGAACGCGGTCGCGCCTGGATTTATCGAAACGGATATGACGAAAGCGACGGCGGAAAGATTAGGAATTTCGTTTGAAGAATTGATTCAAGCAAGTGTGGCGAAAATTCCGGTTGGAAGAAGCGGCAAGCCGGAAGATGTCGCCCAGGCAGTCGCTTTCTTCGCCGATGAGAAATCTTCGTTTATTAACGGCCAAGTGTTATACGTGGCCGGAGGTCCGAAATGTTAACGGAGTAGGAGGAACGACGCATGTTTTCTGAATATATCGGAAGATGTTCCAATAAAGTAAAAAATGTCGTCGAGCGGGGAGCGGTCAAAAAATTTGCTGAAGCGATCGGCGACTCCCATCCAATTTACTGGGATGAGGAAACGGGAAAAAAATCACGCTATCAAAGAAACATTGCGCCCCCGACATTTCCAAGGGTGTTTGACTACGGTGCGATCGAAGGATTGAAGCTTCCAAGCAAAGGGCTGATTCACGGCGAGCAGCGGTTTCATTACGAGAGACCGCTTTATGTCGGCGAGGAATTGTATTGCTATTCAAAAGTGGAAGATTACTATGAAAAGCAAAGCAGCATGGGGAAGCTTGGATTTTTAGTCATCACCAACTATGGCGAAGATTCATCTGGGAATGTCATTTTTACCTCCACATCCACGATTATTATTACGGAAACGGTAAGAAAGGCGATGGTCGTATGACAAAGATGGTTGAACTGCAAGTTGGAGATTCGCTAAAAGAAGTGCAGCTTTCCCCTGTTTCCCGGCTTGACTTAATCAAATACGCTGGGGCATCCGGCGACTATAATCCGATTCATACGATCGATGAAGAAGCAAAAAAGGCCGGGCTGCCGGGAATTATTGCGCACGGAATGTGGACGATGGGAAATCTCGCAAAACTGTTTACGCCTTATTACGAAGAAGGATTTATTCAAGATTATTTCGTTCGCTTTAAATCAATGGTGTTTCTAAATGATGTCATCACATTAAAAGCGACGGTCAAAGAAAAGAAAGAGAAGAAACTATACTTTGACGTTTTTGCCGTCAATCAAAACGGGAAAGAAGTCGTAAAAGGAGAAGTGGTATTTTCTATCTACTAATCTCGACAGCCAAAATTTTTCCTTAAAAATGATAAGAGGTGAAAAAAGTGAAAAGAGATGCGGTCATCGTTTCCGCCGTCCGCACGGCGATCGCGAAACAAGGCGGTGCGTTAGCGACAGTGCCTGCGCATGTTTTTGGCGCGGAAGTCATAAAAGAAGCGATGCGGCGGGCCAACATCGGTCCGGAAATGGTCGATGACGTCATTATGGGCAATGTGTTAAGCGGCGGCGGGAATATCGCGCGGCTTACCGCCTTACAAACAGGATTGTCGCTTGAACTTACCGGCCTTACTGTAGACAGACAATGCGGTTCTGGCATTAACGCGGTCAACTTAGCGGCACAGGCGATCCGCGCAGGGGATGGCGATGTGTATGTCGCTGGAGGAGTGGAAAGTATGAGCCGTGCTCCGTACTTAATGGACCGTCCGGAAAAACCGTATAGTTCAACTCCGCCAAGTTTTCGAAAATCTCAGCTGTCCCCAAAAGAAATTGGCGATCCACCGATGGGGATTACGGCAGAAAACCTTGTTAAAAAATACGGGATCAGCAGAGAGGAACAGGATGAATTCGCGCTAAGAAGCCAGCAAAAAATGGCGCGGGCGATGAAAGAAGGACGATTTAAGGAACAAATCGTTCCGATTACCGTACCTGTCAAAAAAGGGGACCCAATCATTTTTGACACAGATGAACATCCGCGCCCGCAAACGTCGATGGAAGCGTTGTCAAAGCTGCCGCCAGCGTTTTTAGAAGGAGGAACTGTTACAGCGGGAAACAGTTCCGGGTTAAATGATGGGGCATCCGCATTAGTCATTATGGCGAGAGAAAAAGCAGAAGAACTGGGGCTTACGCCATTGGCGGTGATTCGCGCCTATGCGGTTGCCGGGGTTGATCCGAACATCATGGGAATCGGTCCGGTTCCGGCGACAAAAAAAGTGTTGAAAAAAGCAGGATTGTCGTTAGATGATATGGACTTGATCGAAATCAACGAAGCGTTTGCCGCCCAAGTGATTGCCTGCGACCGTGAACTGAACATGGACCCGGAAAAAGTGAACGTAAACGGCGGCGCGATTGCCCATGGACACCCGCTCGGCGCAACCGGCGCAATTTTAATAACAAAGGCGGTTTATGAATTACAACGTTCGGGCGGAAGATACGCGTTAATTACCGCATGTATCGGAGGCGGGCAAGGAATCGCTACGATTATCGAACGAGAATAAATGGCGAAAGGAATGGACATATGAAGGAAAAAATTATCGAAACAAGCATCGAACTATTTGATCAAAAAGGATTTAAAGAAACGTCCGTGCAAGAAATCGTCGAAGCGATGGGCGTAACGAAAGGAGCATTCTATTATTATTACAAAAGCAAAGAAGAACTACTAAAAGATATATGCATCTCCTATATAGAAGACCTTTTACAGCAGCAACAACACATTTTGCAAAATGTAGAGAAAAGCTGCACGGAAAAACTGCACGAAATCGTTTATATGCTCATTCGCAATATTAAAGCAAGGCGGAAAAGCGCGCGCATTTTCTTTCGGGAAATGCGACATTTACATGAAGCGCACTTGCAAGAAATCAAAGCAAAGCGGCGGGCGTTTCGCGAAAATTATCAAAAGCTTATTGAAGAAGGAATCGCAAAAGGAGAGTTTAAGCAAACGCATACCCCCCACATGGTTACGTTTGGAATTTTAGGCATTACAAATTGGAGTTATTACTGGTTTAATCCTGACGGAGAAATATCGGAAGAACAACTAGCAGAAATCTACGTGGATTTGATTTTAAATGGAATAAAAAATCAAGAGAAAAAATAAATTATGCATATTGGAAAGAGATGCTAAGCGTTTAGCGACGCATTCTCTTTCCATGAATTCAACTTTTCTTCATCGTCCAAGCCGTGATTTAGGGCTGCATCAGGATGGAGCGATGAAAATTTGCTGACGATGAAGTTCTTCATCATCTGCATCAATCAATAAGGAGATATAGACAATTTAAGAAATAATAATATTAGGAGCTGTGTCGAAAAAATTTTTTTGCCATCCCTGAAACGGCTACAACCGTTGATATATCAACATTTATAGAGGGAGGAAAATGGATGGAATTTTTTATACAGCAGTTGCTGAACGGATTGACAGTAGGAAGTGTTTACAGTTTGGTTGCTTTAGGATTGACGCTCGTATACGGAATTTTGCATATTCCGAATTTCGCCCATGGAGCGCTTTACATGATGGGTGGATACGTTACGTTAACAATGATGAGCAAATCTGGGCTTCCTTATTGGCTTGCCATTGTTATTTCCATGATCGTCATTGGAACGCTTGGAGTATTGTTGGAACGACTTGTTTTTTACCCTCTTCGTGATGCACCACCTCTCCACGATAAAATCGCTGCAATCGGCATCCTCTTATTTCTCGAAGCATTTGCCCAATTTGTATGGGGGGCTGACTATCAAACGATGCCAACTCCATACGGAAAAGTGGTAAATCTATTTGGGCTAACGTTGACTGCACAGCGGCTTCTCATCATCACATCCACCATTGCCATCATGGTTTTGTTGTACTTTTTCTTAAAAAAGACGTTTATCGGTGCCACGATTATTGCGATGTCGCAAAACCGTGAAGGAGCGAATTTAGTCGGAATTAATATAAACAAAGTGGCGATGATGACGTTTATGATTTCTGGAAGCCTCGCAGCGCTTGCCGCCTCCTTGGCGTCTCCTATTAATCTCGTCTTCCCAGGAATGGGACATCTCGTCATTTTAAAAGCTTTTGTCATCATTATTCTTGGCGGAATGGGAAGCGTCCCTGGAGCGATTATCGGCGGCTATATTCTAGGTTTTAGCGAAAGTTTAGGAGCCACTTATATTTCAAACGATTATAAAGATATTATCGCATTCGTCATTCTCGTCATTATTTTGACGATCAAACCGACTGGACTATTTGTCAGGAGGGGACAATCATGATCGCTGTTTTGAAACAAAAGAAAATCGCCGCGTTAGCGATTCTTTTTGCTCTTGCATTTCCTTTGCTGATTCCGAATAACTATTATTTGCACATGATGACCCTCTCGTTTATTTGGATGATTGCTGTTTATGGATTAAATTTGCTTGCCGGCTATACGGGATATTTATCGCTTGCGCATGCGGGCTTTTTTGCAATCGGCGCTTACACGCTCGCCATTTTGACGGTCAAAGCAGGATTAAATTTTTGGCTGGCGTTTTTTCTATCTTGCGTTATCTCGTCTTTCATTGGATTTTTAGTCGGTTTAGTCGCTTTACGGACAAAAGAACATTTTTTTGCCATTTATACGTTATGTGTCGGGTATATTATTTACCTTGTCATTGATAAATGGGATAACTTAACAGGAGGAGTTCGCGGTTTTATCGGTATTCCTTCTCCAGCAAACATTGGTCCAATTTCGTTTCAAACCCCTGTGTCGCAATATTACCTCGTCTTGTTTTTCTTGCTGCTTGTTGTTTTCGTTATGTATCGAATTGTTTACTCGTTAACTGGAAGAACGTATATTGCGATTCGCAATAGCGAGGAACTAGCGCTAACGATCGGAATTTCTACTATGAAAGATAAGTTAGTATCTTTTGTCTTGTCCATATTTTTTACTTCGTTAGCAGGTGCTCTTTACGCGTCATTTATCCGTTTTCTTGGCCCGGATATCGGCTACATTTCTGTAATGTTTGATTTATTAATTTTCCTTCTCGTCGGAGGAATCGGCACGATGTCCGGTCCGGTGGTTGGAACGTTGTTAATGACATCGATTTCGCAACAACTTCAATTTTTACAAGATTATCGAATGCTTATTTTTGGTCCGATTTTAACGTTGCTTGTTATTTTCTATCCGCGAGGCGTTGTGGGGGGAGTTATTCATTGGAAAACAAAACGGACAGAAAATAATCGAGACAGTCGAGTGGGTAAAATTTCTAGCCATTCTAGCAATGAAAAACAAGTGAAGGAGGGGTGAGCATGTTACTGGAAACAAAAAATTTGACAAAACGGTTTGGCGGATTAATTGCTGTCAACAATGTCAACTTTTCCATTGAGAGAGGGAAAATTAATGCGATTATCGGCCCAAATGGAGCGGGGAAGTCCACCTTTTTTAATCTGATCAGCGGTTTTCATAAGCCAACTGCGGGACAGATCATTTTTAAAGGAGAAGACATTACCCATTTGCCGGCAAACAAAAGAGCGAAACTAGGCATTGCCCGCACATTTCAAACAACCCATCTTTTTGAGCAGTCCACTGTTTTGGATAATGTGATCATCGGCCACCGCTTAAGAACATCGTCCACTTTGTTTGACGCTATTTTTCGTACGAAGCGGTTAAAAAGAGAAGAAGCGCAATGCAAGGAGAAGGCGATGGAAGTGTTGGAATTTGTCGGATTAACAGATGCTGCCCATAAAATCGTCGCCAACATTTCGCAAGAGGAGAAAAAACGTGCCGCTTTTGCGTTGGCGCTTGCTACAGATCCGGAAGTTATTCTTCTTGATGAACCAGCGGCTGGCGTAAACCCAGATGAAACCGAAGGGTTGGAAGAACTAATCGTAAAGATGGCAGAGTATGGGATTACGGTTTGTTTGATTGAACATAAAATGCAAATGATTATGAAGATTGCACATAAAATTATGGTTCTTAATTACGGTGAAAAAATCGCTGAAGGAACGCCGGAAGAGATTAAAAACAATGAAATTGTCATTCAGGCATATCTAGGAGGGAGCGCGATTGCTTGAATTAAGGAACGTCTCTGTCCAATATGGAAGCTTTACTGCCGTGCAAAACGTGAATATCCACGTTCATGAAGGAGAAATTGTTGTGCTGCTAGGTTCTAACGGCGCAGGGAAAAGCACCGTTTTTCGGACGATTAGCGGGTTAAATAAACTTTCAAAAGGTGAAATCGTTTTCAAAGGAAACCGCATTGATCGATATTCTCCTGACCGAATCGTTCAATTAGGGATCGTTCAATGCGCTGAAGGAAGAAAGTTATTTTCACGAATGACGGTTTATGAAAATTTATTGATGGGCGCTTATATTCATCGAAAAGAGAAAGAAAAAATCAAACAGTCACTCAATCATGTTTATGAATTGTTCCCTATTTTAAAGGAAAAACGAAACGATCTAGCCGGGGCGCTAAGCGGCGGTCAGCAACAAATGCTAGCCATTGGCAGGGCGTTAATGTCACGCCCGAAATTATTGCTGCTTGATGAACCGTCAATCGGTTTGGCTCCACTTATCGTAGAACAAATGTTTCAAATCATCAAGCAAATTAATAAGGAAGGAACAACGATTTTATTGGCGGAGCAAAATGCTCATGCCGCCCTTCATATTGCCCATAAAGGCTATGTGTTTGAAAACGGGACGATTGCTGTACAAGGAACGTCACAAGAATTATTTGCTAACGACAATGTCCATAAAGCATATATCGGAACATAAAAAGTAGTTAAATTTTTAGAATATTTATAATATTTAGAAATAAGGGGTGCAGTAAACAAAATGAATAAAATGAAATTATTTTTTATTACAACTGTTATGCTTGCAATGATGATTGTATTGGTGGCTTGCAATGGGAAAATATCTAGCAGTAGCAAAGAGGGAAACGGCAGCGGGGGTTCCAATACAGTTAATATTGGGTTTAGCGGCCCATTAAGCGGCCCTGCAGCATATTATGGCGAACGGACATTAAATGGTTTAAAACTAGCTGCGGAGGAAATAAACAATAGTGGCGGATTTGAAGTAAACGGAAAAAATATGAATTAAATGTGATCGCACTGGATGATAAATATTTGCCAAACGAAACAGCATCGAATGCGAAAAGACTAGTTCAGGAACATAAAACTCCGATTGTGTTTACTCCGCACAGCGGTGGGGTCATGGCGCTACAAGTATTTAACGAGGCAGAAAAATTTATTATCGGCGCATATACGAGCGAGCCGAAAATAACGCAAACTGGAAATTCGCTTACGGTTAGAATACCGCCGCGTTATGATAGTTATGTAGCGCCATTTACGCAGTACGCGATGAAACGATTCGGAAAAAAACTCGCCGCACTTCCGACCTCATCGCAATACGGAAAAGACTGGTCAGATACATTGCTTCCATATTGGGAAAAGCAAGGCGGAAAAGTCGTTTACAAAACTTCTATTGACTTTTCCAAAGATACGGACTTTTTTACCATTGTCACGAATGCGCTCAAAGAAAAGCCGGATGTTTTATTTATTGGAGGACCTTCGGAACCAACAGCAAAAGTTGCCAAACAAGCAAGGGAGTTAGGATTTAAAGGCGGATTTATCATTATGGACCAAGCGAAGCTTGATGAGATGAAAAAAGTGACTGGTTCTTACGACATGCTTGAAGGAGCGATCGGGGTCATGCCATTAGTGGAATCAGATGGTCCGGGAGTTCCGTCGTTTGTGAAAAACTATCGCGCAAAGTTTAATGAAGATCCAGGATCTGAAGCAGGATTCAATTACCTTGCATTATATGTATTTGTAGAGGCGATGAAAGCAGCAGGTACGGTTGACGATGCTACTGCGATTCGCCAACATATGCCTGAAGGATTAAAAAACTTGCCGAAAGACAAACAAGTATATGCCGTTTTGAAAATTGATGGCAACGGCGGACTGGAGTCGCTACAAAACATCGCAGCGGTAGAAAATGGTAAAATTGTGCCAATAAAAATAAAAAAATACGCATTTGCTTACGGCAATAATCAAAAAATGGATAACTATAGTATTAGAAAGACATTGGATCACACATCGATTTGGTTTGTGCCGATGGTCAATCCAGATGGAGTCACGCTTGTGCAACGAGGATATAAAGCTGTGAAAAATTCCAATCTTGTTTTAAAAATTAATAGAGGGAAAAAAGATTTTTCTGCTTGGAAAGCAAATATTCGTGGAGTCGATTTAAATAGACAATATGATGCATATTGGAAAACGATTTGCTGCAATCCTGGAAAGCCATGGTATAAAAACTATAAAGGACCGCGTCCATATAGTGAGCCTGAAGCACAGGCAATGCGAGACTTTACGCTTGCCCATAATTTTCTAACTACTGTTTCTTACCACTCTTCCGGACAAATCATTTATTGGCATTTTCATCAATCGAAAACACAAGCACAACGAGATTATCGCCTTGCGCTAATGTTATCAAAGAAAACGAAATATTCGTTAGTGAAACCAACGAAAAACCCGAGCGGCGGCGGTTATAAAGATTGGTTTGTCATTCGGTTTAAACGGCCAGGCTTTACGATTGAAGTCGCTCCATATGTCGGAGAACGACCTGTACCTTTAAAGTATTTTCCTTCGATTTGGAACAAAAACAATTCTGTTCCAATTATATTGGCAAATTCCGTCTAATCATAACGGAAAGACGGTAAAACAGCCTCTTATCTTTGCACGGTAAGAGGCTGTTTTGTGTGATTGATTTAATTTATTAAACTATGTTCTAAATAATCAACAAAAAAGAAAAAAATACTCTAAATCAAAGCCCACCTCCTTCAAATGGACGGAATGAAAACTCCATCATAGAAACAAGCGAACATATGTGCTATAATGAAAATACCTTTTACAATTTCTCTATAAAAGCGGAAGATATGAAAGTTGTACGTAAAATCTCCCATCATCATACGCCGATACTGATCGAAAAACGATATAGCGTGCCGGGTTCAATGTGCAAGAAACCAGAATTTTAAGGCTGAAACGGTCCATACATCTTTATCCACTTCTCTTCATTAAAAAAAGATTACCCAAGTAACTCCTACAAACTACAAAATCAAAAAAGGAGAAAAACAACATGGAAGCAACGCGCCAAAAATACGGTCGTGTCATTTTGCATGTCGATTGTAATTCATTTTTCGCGAGTTGCGAAATCGCGCGAGATCCATCGTTAAAAGATAGAGCGGTTGTTGTAGCGGGAGATCCAAAAGAACGGAAAGGCGTTGTGCTAGCAGCAAATTATATCGCCAAACAACGTTTTGGCATTTACACGACGATGCCGTTATGGGAAGCGAAGAAAAGATGCCCTCATCTTGTCATATTGAAGCCCGACTTTCACTTATACCGCGATATAAGCGAGAAAGTGTTTCAATTTTTGAAGACGTTTACCCCTGTTTTGGAACCTGCTTCGATTGATGAAGGATATTTAGATATCACCGATTGTTATTCGGGCGGTTCACCGTTGGGCATCGCAGAGCAAATCCAAAAAGGATTGTTAAAAACGCTACATATTCCTGTAAGCATTGGCATTGCGCCAAATAAGTTTTTGGCCAAAATGGCAAGCGACATGAAAAAACCGTTAGGCATTACCGTTCTGCGCAAGCGCGATGTGCCAAAAATCCTTTGGCCTCTCCCTGTTCAGCAGATGCACGGTGTTGGTGAGAAAACAGCAAAAAAATTAAATGATATTGGTATCTTTACGATCGGTGAGCTGGCGAAGGCGGAAAAGGTGATATTGCAAAATTTGCTTGGCGTCAATGGAGTTCGTTTAAAAGAGCGGGCGAATGGGGTGGATCCTCGTCCGGTAGACCCAGAAGAAGGAAGAAAATGGAAATATATTGGGAATTCCACGACACTTTCCCGCAATGTGACGGAGGAGAGAGTGTTACTTGAAGTGCTGCGCGCTTTGGCGCAATCCGTCAGCCAACGAATGAAACAGAAGCGTGTCGTCTCTTCCACCATCCAAATTATGATCCGCTACAGCAATTTTCAAACGATCACCCGCAGTAAAACATGGGAAAATCCAGTCCAAGAGGCAGAAGAAATTTTTCAACGTGCCGTCTACTTATTAAAGCGCCATTGGAACGGCAATCCGATAAGACTGTTAGGAATTACCGCCGTCGACGTGTTTGATAAAAAGGAAGCTGTGAAACAATTAGACTTGTTTCACTTTGAAGAAGACGCCAAAAAAGAAGCATTATGGAATACGATTGAGCGCCTTCAGCAAAAATTCGGCGATGGCATCATTCAAAAAGGAGTTGAACTTTTTCGGAGACAAAAGCGGTGATAAAACGATTATTAATGTAAGAAACGAATAAGATAGGGATAGCGCCAGTGCGGAGGCAATTACGCCCCTCGTTGTTTCAAAAACGGCAAGCCGATATTTCATTGATCATAGAGAGAATACTTTTAGAAAGTGTGGTTGATGTTTATTTAACAACAATGATAATATTGATGTATATACATCAACAAAAAAGAGGGATGCTATGAAACCAATACCAGCTATCTGTGTTGCCGCCGATGTCAAGAAGTCGAAACAGATGGAAAAAACTCGTTTGCTAAATATTCTGAGCGAATGCGAACAGGCAATCAATAAGCGATTTCATCACGATTTACTCGTTCCGTTTATGATCCGAAACGGGGATGAGCTGATTGGGGTCATCGCAAACTTTGCTAACACATACCCGCTTATTGATTATATTGTGCAACAATCTCATTTACATCGATGCCCGTTTTACCTAGGGATTGGCGTTGGAAATTTAGAAACGATGAATACAACCGATGTCCATGCGATAAATGGAAGCGCGGTATTACATGCATTTGAAGCACGAGACAAACACTTAAAAGAAAACAAGGAGAAAATAAAAATTTGGAACGAAAGAGAAACAGAAACAAGTTTTTATATTTTATCTGAACCACTGCCTTCCGAACCGCTTAATACGCTATTAGGATTTATCTTATCAATAAAGCGAAAATGGACAGATAAGCAAAAGCAAGTCATTTATTTAATGGAACAATATCCTGAATGGACATATGAAAAAATCGGCAACCATTTGGGATACAAATCGCCTATTTCTACCGTCAGTTATTTACTGAAACGCGCCGATTATCAAAAATTGAAGATGGCAGAAGCTAGCCTGACTCAACTGTTGCTTTTGTATCAAACCCTTTTAAAAGCATAAGGAGCGATTGGCATTGTGGATATATTTTTACGCCGCACATTTGCTAGGAGATTTTATGTTCCAACCGGACCGATGCGTCAACGGAAGAAAGGAGAGGCCGATTCTTTTCCTAGGTAAACATGTCGCCATTCATATCGTTCTGATGGCCATCGCCAGCTTTATAGCGATGTCGATGAATAACTCTTTTCATCTTCCTGTTTTTTTATTGTCTGGACAGGCAATTTTACTTATTTCTATTTGTCATTATCTTATTGACTATGGCAAAATGAAGCTGAATGATAACTTGAAAGGAACAGGCAATCAAGCATTTTTATTTCTTCTTGACCAAATGCTTCACTTTTTGACCATTTGGATCGCTTTTCATGGCCTGCACATTTCAACGCGGCTATTAGACAACGGCACAGCTTCTTTTTTTAGAGGATGGACCACGGACGAAAAAATCGTCGCTACAGGTTGTGTCTTTATTTTAGCTACGTATGGCGCCGACCGTTTTCTGCAAATTGTGTTGCAAGACATTATGCCGAATCACGAACTGCAGGAAGGGATTTATCGTTTATCTGATGAAAAAAATGGAAGTAAAAATAAGACACAAGAATGACGGGGGACAGGAAGTCGAAATTACTACCGTAAAAACGGAACAATTTTTTCGCGATTCTCCCGCAAAAATCGGTTCCATCATTGGTATGTTGGAACGAATGCTGATCGTCATTTTTATGATAATGGATATGGTGCAAGGGCTTGCGTTTTTGGCGGCGCTAAAAACGTTGGCCCGTTTCAAGCAATTTGAACATAAACAGTTTTCCGAGTATTATCTCATCGGCACTTTGTCAAGCGCCGTTATTGGTATTTTGCTAGGAATAGTTGCTTCACAGATTTGGTGAATCCATTTTGCAGCCATGATCATATCGTGAATAACAAAAGGCTGCATCTTTATGATCCAGGTTATTCTAAAAATACTGCTTCCAACAAGTTTCGGATGTCCATTTGCTTATTGGACGATGGCACAAACACGTACCTTTTTATTAATCATCGGGATGCTTCCATTTTGGAATTGGCTGCGTCATCACCCTCGCTTTCAAGCGGCGCTTGGCGGCATTAACGCAGCGGTCGTAGGCATTTTGCTGGCGGCGCTGTATCATCCGGTATGGACGAAGGCGGTAAAAAGTCCTCTTGATTTCTCCTTAGCGTTGGCGGCATTTGCTTTATTAACGATTTGGAAATGGCCGCCTTGGCTTGTGGTCGTATTTTCGTTTGCAGCGGGAGCGATTTTTTCCTTTGTTTTATGAGCCACCTTTATTTTATGTACAATATTTACTAATAATTTACATATTTTCCTTTTAAAAATTACGAGAAGTACAAACATTGTTTAGCCTTTGCCACTTACTTAAAGTGGCAAAGGCTTTGCTGGCTATAAGCCGTTTGTTAATTGCTCTAATCTTTCGGCCGATACAGCGACATTGTTCGTGGCGTCATTAATATCTGTGACCACGTCTACGTATCGTTTCATCTTTTCGTGAATCCGTTGATTTTGGGTGCGAATTTGCTGGAGCGACTGTGATAGCGCTTCAAAAAATTGATGAAATTTCTCCATATCGCTTGTCCCACGGTCAATCAATGCGTGTGCTGAATTGATTGATTCGGAAATGGCTTCTATCTTTCGATTTAAGTCGTTTAAAATGTTTGTGACGTCAGCGACAGATTTTTTCGTTTGGAAAGCAAGCTTTCGCACTTCATCAGCGACAACAGCAAATCCTTTACCGTGTTCTCCCGCGCGTGCCGCTTCGATCGAAGCGTTCAACGAGAGCAGGTTTGTCTGATCAGCAATCTCTGTCACGATACCGTTAATTCCTGCGATATCACGGGCTGATTGTTGTAAGCTGTTGATTTCTGCATGGATCTCTTTCATCATTGTTTGAATATGGCGGATTTCTGATAATTGTTTTTGCAATTTTTCTTGACCTTCGGCAGAATGACGCTCGCTTTTTTCAGAAATAGAAGAGGCTTCCTCGATTGATTGTAAAATGTTCATCGCTTCCGCTGTCAATTCAGAAACCGAAGCATAGACTTCTTCGGATATACCGGAAAGTTCTTGCGCTGTCGCTTGCAATTGCAGTTTGAGATCATTTTTTACTTGCTCCATCTGCATTCGGATTTTTGATGATGTATAAAATTTTGTGTAACACATTTTGCTAGACCAAAAAAAAAAAGGTAGGGTATTCTCTGATTGAACGAAAAACATTCCAGAGAAAGGAGAACCCTACCTATGTCTAAAAGTATATCGAATATGGACTGGGCAAATCAACTGGAAAGTGTCATTCGTCAGTTTGTCAAAGAAAAATTAGAGCTGATCATGCGGGAAGAAATCAAAAATTTCCTCGAAATCGAACAGGCAGACACATCCAATATGAGAAACGGCTACTATCAACGAAATCTAGATACACAATATGGCCGG
>NZ_FOJS01000051.1 GCF_900111865.1 Parageobacillus thermantarcticus
TTCAAGCGCGTGAAGGGCATAGCCCAGCGATAAGCGGGAGATGAATTTCGATTGGCGTTAGCCAAAACGCATGATAAACTAAATGTATACCATGTTCTTTGATAAGTGGCTATATGGGGTTGAGTGGACAAATGAGTCGGCGAAAACCAAGCAGATCCTTCCACTCGTAAAATAGCCAAGGTGCAAAAGAACTTCTGTCACATCGGACACCTAGGGTTGGGACGACCCGAAGTTACGCTCAGGGAGACGAAAGGTTGCTCTCGTCGTGGAACTGAGAAGCTCCCACTTCAAGCAAAGCTAAGTGGGAGTAGTTCACAATTAGATGAACACGTAATATGTGTAGCGAGCTAGTAAGCATCGAACTCGGTTGGATATCGAAGACCTCTTTCACTGAAAAAATAGCCTGCCCGCAATTTGTGCGGCAGGCTGTTTTTTTGCGCCGCTATGGGCGGCGCTTGTTGCGTTCGCGCAGTTTTTCCTCCATGCGCCTAAGCAATTTTTCCCACGGATTCTCGTTTTTCTTTTTTTTCTTCAGTTTTGTTTTTTCGACCATGATCATGCCCCTCCTTTAACAGCCGCGGACAAGGCGAGCAAGTCGCGCAGTTCTTCGTCGGACAGTTCGGTGATCCATGTTTCGCCTTCAGTGATGACGTCAGCGAGCGCTAGTTTTTGTTCGAGCATGTCGTCAATTTTTTCTTCGATCGTCCCGGTTGTGATCAGTTTATGGACGTGGACGAATTTCGTTTGCCCGATGCGGTAGGCGCGGTCCGTCGCTTGGTTTTCGACGGCCGGGTTCCACCAGCGGTCAAAATGGATGACATGGTTGGCGGCGGTTAAGTTGAGCCCGGTGCCTCCCGCTTTAAGAGATAAGATGAAAATCGGTGACTGCCGCTTTTGGAATTGCTCGACCATCCGGTCGCGCGCGGCTTTCGGGACGCTGCCGTTTAAAAAGAGCACCGGTTCGTCGAACAAGTCGGCGAGCAATTGCTGGATCATATCGCCCATGCGCACGTATTGCGTGAAAATGAGGCAGCTTTCGTCATTGGCGCGAATTTGCTCGAGAAGTTCGACGAGTTTTTTCAGTTTATGCGACCGTTCGAGCACACGGCGCGGCGTGCGTTCTTTTAAATACAGCGCCGGATGGTCGCAAATTTGTTTGACGCCGTTTAGCATTTGCAAAATCAAGCCGCGCCGCTGGAACGGGTTTGCATCTTTCGCCCGTTCGAGCGTGTCTTGGACGAGCTGTTCGTAAAGGGCGGCCTGTTCGGCGGTAAGCAGGCAATATTCTTTTTGTTCGAGCTTGTCCGGCAAGTTGAGGGAGACCGCTTCATCCGTCTTTGTCCGCCGCAGTAAAAACGGGCGGATGAGCGCCTGCAAGGCCATTTTTTTGCGTGTGTCGCCTTCTTTTTCGATCGGTCCGGCAAACCGCCGTTCAAAGTCGGCGGCGCTGCCAAGGTAGCCGGGGTTTAGAAAATGGAAAATGCTCCAGAGCTCGCTCAATCGGTTTTCGACCGGGGTGCCGGACAAGGCGATTTTATGTCGCCCACGCAATTGGCGGATGGCGCGCGCTTGCTTTGTTTGCGCGTTTTTAATGTTTTGTGCTTCGTCAAGGCAAATCGTATGCCACTCGATCTGTTTCAAATCGTCTTGGTCGAGGTGTGCAAGGTTGTATGATGTAATGACAAGATGTGCCTCGCTCGCCGCTTCGCAAAACGCTTCGTTTTTCGCCCGGTTCGGCCCGTGGTGCGTATAGACGCGCAGCGATGGCGTGAAGCGGGCACATTCTTTTTGCCAGTTGCCGATGACGCTCGTCGGACAAATGAGGAGCGCCGGGGTGCTAGGCTGCTCCGTTTCCTTGACATAAGCCAAATAAGCGAGCACTTGGATTGTTTTGCCTAACCCCATGTCATCCGCCAAGCAGGCCCCAAAGCCCAAGCGACGCAAAAAGACGAGCCAGTCGACGCCGCGCTGCTGGTAGGGGCGGAGCGTGCCTTGGAAGGACGGCGGAACAGCGGCCGCGGGCAGTTCGTTGACGTCCCGCAGCTGGCGGATAAAGGCGCGAAATTGGTCGTGCACTTCGATTTGAATTGTCTCCTCGTCCTCATGAAACCGTTCGTTTCCGTCGGCGGCCTCGGTGATGAGCGTTTGCGCCAGCACATCGCGCAACGGCAGCCCTTCTTTTTTCGCTTTGTTCATGAGCGTTTGTACACGGCGGATGAGCGCTGGGTCGAGGGCGATCCATTGGCCGCGTAGTTTGACGAGGCGGCGCTGCTTTTCGACGAGTTCGGCGAATTGTTCTTCGGTCAGTTCCGTATCGCCGGCGGCGATGCGCCAGTCAAAATCGACGAGGCTATTTAAGCCGAAGATTGAGTTGGCGGCATCAAATGACGGCGACAGTTTCGCTTTCACAGCGAGGTGCATCTGCTTGACGTCTTCCCACCACGGCGGCAACAATAGGCGGACGCCAGCATCAGTTAATTTGAGGCTTTCTTCCGACAAAAAGCGCCATGCTTCGTCTTCCGACAGTTCGGCGCGCAGCGTGCCGCCTTCACCGCCAAGCCATGGAACGATCGTTTGAAAACGGCGGATGGCGCGTGCAACCGATACTTCATATGAGCGCCATGAGCGGGGCAGATGTGCTTTGTCTTCCCAAGAGACGATCAAACTTTCATCCATGGCGATCAGCACGGCTTCGAGCGTCCAAGGCCCGCCGTCATCAGGCGGCTCGATAAGGCGCAAGCCGACGGTAAATGGCGGGCGTTCACCAAGCCAGCCGATTTGTTCGAGCCAATCATCTTCTCCGCTTGTCCATTGCTCAGGGTGGGCCATGATGGCTGGGTTGGCGTGTACGATTTCTTGCCATAATTTCCGCAACTCCGGATCGCGTTCAAGCCAATCGGCGATCGCAAGCGATAGCCATTCGGCTGCGAACGGATGAAGATCATCCCCGATCGCGCTCCAGCGGGTGTTTTTCGCTGCCAGCCAAACGCCGGGGCGCCCTTGTTGTTTCCATGCGGAAAAATCGGGGCGGAACCGGCGCTCGCACACATTGTCGATAATCTGCTTAGCCCACGTTTCCAGCGCCGCCGTTTGTTCGTCGCCCCACTCAAGTGAAAGAAAGTCAATGGTTGGGCGAAAGGCGAAAAACGTGAGTGCCTGCCATGGCGACAGTTTGACTGCTTCGCGCCCGTCGACCGTCACAACGTCGAGCAGCGTGCCGTAAAACGTTTCTTCGTGCCAAGCGAAGACGAGCGGAGCCCAGCTGGCTACGGAATCAGGACCGATTAACAGAAAACATTGCTTTTTTTCATTCCATTTGCACGAAAGTGTGATTGTCTGTAACGCTTGTTCCGTCATGGAAGCATCTTTCCTTTCCGCAATTCTTCATGAAACGCCCGCATGCGCACTGTCCGTGCGCTCAACTGCTCGATATAGGCCTCCCATTGGGTCATTTGTTTCATCGACCGGTAGCAGGCGCGCAGTTTTTTCAAATAATGGACGGCCATGCGGTAGCTCTCTCGGTTTTTCGCTCTGACAAACCTCATGACCGCCCGGTGGTAAAGCGGCAATACGAGTGAAGGATCCCGCTTTTCGAGCGTTTTTAAAAATTGCGGATCCATCTCATGGGCGGTCACATCGGCAAGCAAGTATAAGTCGATCATTTGCCGATAGCGCCCTTGGTGGTATAAAAAGAAAACATAACGGTTGGCGCTGTACGGCATGCATTGCTTCAAAAGCTCCTCATACTCGTCCAATTTGTTTCTCCGTTTAGCGTATGACTCGTACAGCCGGCACACTTCGTTTGCAAACTTGGACCGTTCGGATTCGGGAAGGGCGGATAAGTAATGAGGCAGTTCTTGTTTCCCATGCGCCCAAAACGATTCAAAGCGGGCGGGCCGATCATCGGTGATGAATCGCTCCATCCACTCGACAAAAAGCGGCGCGGCCCCGCTAGGGAAGACGCGGTATAGGGCAAGCGCCTCCTCATCATCTTCGAGCAAAAAAGCCAAATGGGCGGCAGCTAGAAAAGCGAGTGGCAGCCGTTCTTGTCTCGTTAGATGCAGCAGCTGCTCTTTTTCTTGTCGGCGCCACTCTTCTTTCGTAAACAGCACTTCCCAGGCAGCTGTGTAAAGATCATAGATGAGTAAAGCGAACATCTCGGTCGTTTGCAGTAGTTCGCGTACGTATGGAATCGTTTGTTCAATCAGTTGCTCCAGCTGGGGCGTACGCCGTTCGGATGGAAATCGTTCCAATAGCTTGAACAATTCGTCGGCGATATAGTTGATGTCCTGCCGCCAGGAAAACTGTCCGTACGAGCCGAATATCCCTTGATGCCAGCCTCGTTCTTTCCCGTATTCAAAGAGGCGCTCAAGCAAAAACAATGCGGCATGGAACCGGTACAACGGGCGGGCGACTACGCTTTTTGGGCCGCCTTTTGCCAGTGACGGGAAAAGATGATGGGCTGATCGGTATGGCCAATTGTCATGGCTGCGGATGCTGGCTTCAAACTCAGCGTATGTTTCGGTGAAACAGTTCCGCCATTGATCAACCGACTCGGCTGGCTCTGCGGGCGGCAATGTCGGCATCTCAATGCGCGTTTGGCGTTGCCGAGGCTGCTTGCTCTCTCCTTGTTTCCAGCGCTGAAACAGTTCACCGCTGTCAAAGACGTTCCCATAGACGTAAAAAAACAACGCTAAAACGTGCGGGCAAAGGCTTTCCGTCCCGCACGGGCAGCGATGGCGGCGAACGATATCGGTTAAATCAAACGCGACGCGGTGGGCCGTCTGGTCGGCAACTTCCCCTTCCACGTGATGCTCGTCTTTGACGACGACGTTATAGACGAGTCCGAAGCGAGATAAGTTCCGTCCCTTTTCGATAAGATGTTTAAAAATGGAAAACGGCAGTTCTTTTTGCAGTTCTGCTGCCGCCTTCCGCAAGAGTGGTTTGGATATCGCCGTTTGCAGCATGTTTGTCCGTCCTTTCTATCCATTCTTTATCACTATATTATAGCATGGGTGCATCGATCGCTGCTAGGTTTGTTTGGATAAACGTGAAATTTGATTCAAATCAACATCTTTATTTAGGATATTGTAAGAGCAATGTTGGCTTAGAAGCAGCCGCATATAAAATTCAAAATGAAATAAGTGGGTGGTTTTTTACATTAGCTCAAAGTTCAAAATTTTTACTATTGATGCAGATGATTTATCTTATGAAGTCGAAAGTAAGCTATTGGAAGAATGGTTAAAACAGGTCAAGTCTACATTATTGTGTAAAATTCCATGACCAATACAGTAAACTTGGATGACGGAACAATAAAATCGTTTTTTACCGTTTTGTTTTTACACAATTTTGTGGATTTGATCTAAAAACAAATAACGTAGCTATGGAGAAATAAGGAACAATTTCACTAACGCGGCTTCAATTCACAACCAAAGAATGATATCGGCGCTATGATATAATGGAAACAAAAAACGAAATGGAGTGGAGGCGCGGTGAAAACTCCAGAGTTTCCAAATCAAAACTACACGTATGAAGATTATTTAAAATGGGACGGGCAATGGGAATTAATTGACGGTGTGCCATATAGCATGGCTCCTTCTCCTTCGTTTACCCATCAGTATATCGTCGGTGAGCTGTATGCGGCGCTGCGGAATTATTTTCAACAACAAGGATGCGCAGTGGTCATAGCCCCGTTTGATGTCATCTTCACTCCAAACCTTGATGACAAATCCCTGAAAAATGTGGTAAAGCCCGATATTTCCGTCATTTGTGACCGAGAGAAAATTACAGAAAAGGGATGCGTGGGCGCTCCTGATTTAATTGTCGAAGTGCTGTCTCCGAGCACGGCATTGAAAGACCGAAATGAAAAATACAAATTATATCAGCGCTTTGAAGTAAAAGAATACTGGGTCGTGGATCCGCTGCATCGAACCATCGAGGTGTACGGATGGCATAACGGAGTATATGAAAAAAGGGAAGTATTTGGAGAACAAGATGTGCTAGTTTCTTTTCTGCATCCAGATTTAAAGATTTGTTTAAAAGACGTGTTTCAGCGGTTATAATAGGATTGGGTTATTATTTTTACTAAAAAGGAGAAAAGAAATGAAAGTAGGAAGAAACGATCCGTGTCCTTGCGGAAGCGGGAAAAAGTATAAAAAGTGTTGTATGACAAAGGATGCGGTTGTAGAAATCCGCAAAGTAAGAGAGGAACGTTTTTTTCAATTAAAATACGAGTTATCAGAAGAAATTTACCAGTTTTTAGAGCGGTCGTTGTCTTTTTCGGAAAAACTGCGTGCGGAAGCAGTGTTTGATCAAAAAATAGGCTCAACACAAAACGGTGACGTGCTCGAGCCTTTGTTCCATCTTTGGTATTTATTTTTCCATCGATTTGACAACGGATTGCGCGGCGTCGAATGGTTTTATCAAGAGAAAAAAACAGGTTTAAAGGCGGAGAAAGCGCGGATGCTTGAAACGTGGGTGTCATTGGTTCCGCGGCTTATTCAAATCGTCGATATGGATGAAGGCGGGATCACGGCGGAAGATGCGTTTACGCATGAACGGTTTTATATGCCGTTTTGTGAAACGATGAGTGAGCCTGTTCCATGGGGAGGGACATTTTGTCTGCTCGAGCCGTTCGGCGAAGGCTATTATGTTCATGGAGCGGCAATTTTTGAAGAACCGCGGGGAATCAAACGCGCATATGCAAAGATCGAGCAATTGATGTCAGAAACGAAACAAACGTATGAACAAATCGCCATGGACTGTTTTTTAGAAATTGTGAATGAATTAATGGATCCGTATGATATTCGGCATCGTGAAATGACGAAAATCGATGAAGTGACATTGCATTATGAAGTGGACGATCCAAATAAGCTCGTTCGTTTTTTGGAAAAACATGATGTCGTTCTTGTCGATGAACAGACAGAAACAATAGCAAAGTTAAGTTTTGCCGGCAAGCAATATATATATGAGGACAATCTCGCTTCAAGTCCAGTTTATATGTGTGAAGTGTTAGGATTTATAGAAATCAATAAACATCGCCTGCGGTTTATGACCGTTTGGCCAGATGCGGTGGAATCGTTTATGAAAGCGATGGAGACAGCGGGGCCTCTTGCCCGCTTTATCAAAAAGACGGTGCGCAAATTGGATGCGCCGAAAAATGTCGAATTTCATTCTTATGCGATACAGCTAGGAGAAAATGTGCCGCTTTATTTTGGCGCGCTGGCAAACCAAACGATAGGTATTTATGAGTCATTACACGTTCCGCAAGAAGAATGGGATGGAAAAACCGTGATGCAAATGGCGGAACAAGGGAGAAAAGAAGAAGTCGAACAATGGCTGCGAGAACGCGAGTATATTAGTTTTATGAATGCCGAGCAGCTGGAATGTCCGGTTACCGTTGATTTTAATACGATTCGCAGAAAGTTCGACCTCCCATTATCTCCATTTGTCACGCTGGGGGAAAAACGGCAAACGCGGTTGCAGATTATAGAGAAGCAGCGGACACACGAATTGGAACAATACGGGCAATATGACATGCCGCTTGAATGGATGGATTCTTTCTTTGGCAAAGATATCGCGGAGTTTTTTATGGAAAAAACGAGCGGAAAATCAGAAGCGACCGTATCGAAATATCGCACCGGCCTATCTATTATCGCCCAATATTTGTTCGAGTCCCGCCTTTCGTCTTGGACAAGCATCACGAAAGACGATTGGCGGCGATGCATCGTCTACCATTATTTAGACATGAATGGTGATGCAAGCATCAATCAGGCGAAGTCGCTTTTCAGCACGACAAAAGCGTTAGCCAAGTGGATTGACGCGCGATATGGAACGAATCATGGCAAAATGGTTCGCTACATCATTCAAGAAGTGGAAGAAGAGATATATGGCGCGATCCGCTTGCTTGATTTATACGCCCCGTATACGTCGAGAAAATACCATGATTGGTTGCGGGAAATCGAAAGAAAGGCAATTGAAGGCGCGTTTGGGGATCGCCAAGTAAGCGGCCTGTTTCAAATTACCGATGTCTCCGCCGCGACGATGAAATGTAAACACGCTGAAAGCGGAAAACAATATACGATATCGATCACTCCGCTTGTTCGTTCTTACGTGAAAGCGGGAATGTTCATCCGTGGACATATAGCAGAATCAACAAACAATGGCCGCTGGAAATTTATCCATGTGTCACGGGTATTTCCGAAAGAGGCGGGGCAGTATTTGCGTTAAAAAAGTTTGATGAAACTGTGCACTTGTCCTGTTTCGGGCATGTAAGGAGGACGTCAAAAAAGAGAGCTGTCGGTATGCTGATACGGCATGGGCTCTCTTTTTCTTTTGCAGTGGATATGGCTGGAATATGTAAAGGCGATACAGTCGAATTGCTGTCGACGTAGTGAACCATCGATTTTCTTTCAAACAATCGTTGTGACGATAAAAGAATATACGGTTTGCACGAAAAAATGGCGAACAGTGATGCACACTGTTCGCCGCATTTAGGGGAGAGAAATGAATGTAAAGGGGGACTTGCTAAAGGGATATTTCGCTTTAGCTGTAGCTGCAAAACTAGATAACCGGTCGTTATTGAAACAGGTCTCTATGTTTCATTTTCAGTGTTTGCCGCAATTCGGAAAGAGAAGGGGATTTCGCTTCGAATGCATATGTGTCTATGCAAATGAGGGAATAGTCGGTGCCCGGGTCAAAAACAACGGTGATGATTTCTTCCGTTCCGCAGTCGATTTGCTGAAACGCATCGGTGTTTTGCGGCTGAACGTCGAACTTATTGTATTTTTCCCGAATCACATAGTACCCTTCTTTCAGCTGTTCGGCAAACAAGGTTTCCGTACCAATTAATTCATGCACGATCATCGTCCGCTTCCTCCTAGTTACATGTGAAATATTTCTCAATTTCACTATACTACAAAGCGATGGCAATTATCATAGGTTTGGGGCAATGTTCGAAAAGTTGTCACGTTTGAGGCGTTTTTTAGGCGCAATATCGAAAAATGAGGCCAGCTCTCTTTTTGGAAGAGAGCTGGCGCTGTTTTATAGCGTAAATAATGATCTCATGGATTGTATTTGTAAGAAGAGCATTGCTTCCCGCTGATATCAGTCTGCATACATCTATTTTGCAACATTGTTCATTCCAAAACATCGCGATATTGATCGCGCACTAACGTTGTTAGGCCAATCTCGTCCAAATAATGGACAGGACATAAAAACGTGACGGTGACGACTCCCGGATGTCTGCCGATTTCAATCGCGCCGGTGATCGTTGCGCGGTTCATCACCTCAGGGACGGAAATGCCCAATACTTTCGCCGCTCTTTGCAATCCGTTTTCCGTCGCTTCGTTTAAGTTTGCGCCTGTTCCGATAAAGGAAATCGGCAGGGATTCTTCCAGTTTTTTTACGCCCCATGTTTGCGCAAGATCAAGCGCAATTTCTTTCTCTTTTTTCGTTATTGGTTTTGCTAAATATGGAAGATCTTCTGCGACAGGAAGAAGGATCGGACCATCGATCGTTAAGCCTTTGATCACCTTTACTTGAAGCGTTACAATGCCGGCAACATCGGTTGTATGCCCCGCGATTTCTCCGTCTCCTTGCATGGCGTGCATATCACCTAGATAAACGCCGCCGCCACGCACTTTCACAGGACAGATCAAAACGGCGCCTTCCCGCACACGATTAATATCCATATGTCCGTCTGTCCGGTCTTCAAGTTGCTCTTTTGTGATTCCATATTCATGCGGGGCGTCGATCAGAAACTGCCCGAAGTCGCCCGCATTGTGCGAGTCTGGAAACGGACGTGCCGGCGTTGTGCCAAGTTGTCCAAGAAAAGGGCGAAGTCTGGCGACGGTTCCGACTAAATCGTGGGGTGCAAAAGTGACGATCGGGTTTTGCACCGAGTTGTCAGGTGTTGCCATGTAATAGCGCCCTTGTTGGGCAATGTGCTCTGCCGCTTCTTTATGCAGTGTAATGCCGACTTGTTTGTTAGAATCAAATGCCATCGTATAGCCGTTCGTAAACACAAATGGAGTGACGTCTGCGCCGCAATTAGCGCAACGAATTGCTTCTTGGCCTATTCCTTCTATTTTTGTCTCTGGATACATTGTTCCACACTCAGGACATTTCACGGCGACAAACGGGTCTCCGACAAATCTTCCTTCTATTGGCTTGTCGTTCCCGGAAGATGTAGCGATGGAAGTGACGCGAATCGATTTAATTTTAATCGCGATTGCATCCCCTACTTCGGCGCCTTCCACGAAAACAGGCTTCGTGACTTCATGGCCGCCGCGAATGCAAGGAGTGATCATCGGCCCCCAGCATCCAGGAGTCGTATTGGCAACAATATACCCGCCATCTTGCACAGGCCCGAGCATTTCCCCGTTAGGATCTAAAATTCCGTTGGTGAACTCATTGACAAATACGGTTTGTTTTGCCTCCATAGCTATCCCTTCCTTTTATGTTAGAATAACATCTTTTTATGCAAATTATAAGGGTTAAAGTAAGCGGTTTCAAATAGACAGATCGATCATTCACGAAAATTTAACTTATAAGCTCATTTGGTTGAATATTAGGATAAATATATAATATTATAAATATTATAAATTTTCATTATAATAGTGTTTAGAAGGGAGGAAAGTAAAAATGAAAAGCAGTATAGAGAAGATATTAAAAGAAAAAGGGATGAAAGCATCTGAATGGGAACTATCGATGCTGGAACATCAATGGAAAGCAATTCAACAATTAAAAAAAGGAATCGAGACGTTGAAATTAAGCGATGCCGATATCGGCATCACCCATCATCCAGGAGGTGTGTGTCGTGGGGAAACGGTTAAATGAGAAAACGATTTCCGAACTTGCGCTACTCGTAAAGAGCAAGCAAATTTCCCCAGTTGAGATCGTACATGATGTACTCGAACAAATTGAAACATTAAACGGAGAGTTAAATGCTTATATTGAGGTAACCGCTGATAAGGCGCGCAAACAAGCGGCGATAGCGGAAGCGGAAATAGTATCGGGAAATTATCGCGGTCCGCTGCACGGCATTCCGATAGCAATCAAAGATATTATTTATGTAGCTAATGAAATAACAACGATGGGATCGAAAATCCATCGGAACTTTCGACCAAGCTATAACGCAACGGTGATCGACAAACTTTCCGAAGCGGGAGCGGTTTTTCTGGGAAAACTCAATTTGCATGAATATGCTTGGGGAGCGACGAACAATAATCCTCATTTTGGCCCTGCCCGCAATCCTTGGGATCCAGAGCGGATCTCGGGAGGATCAAGCGGAGGATCAGGAGTTGCAACGGCCGCCCATAGACGATTGCCTCTTTAGGAACGGATACAGGTGGGTCGATCAGAATTCCTTCCTCCTTTTGCGGCATCGTCGGCTTAAAGCCTACCCATGGATTAGTGAGCAAATACGGTTGTTTTCCGCTCGCGTGGTCGTTGGATCACATCGGTCCGATGACGAAAACGGTGGAAGATGCTGCTTATGTTTTGGAAGCGATTGCAGGCTATGACCCAAAAGACCCGACCTCCATCGATGTCCTTTCAGCCAGATATTCCTCGCAATTAACAGAGTCCATAAAAGGTGTAAAAATCGGTATAGAACCATATTTCTTTGACAATGTGGACGTGGAAGTGGAAAAAGCGGTGAAGAATGCCGTTTCATCGTTGGAACGTGAAGGCGCTGTCGTCGAAACGGTACGAATTCCAACATTGCCATATGCACAATACGCGGAAATGATAACGATTATCTCGGAAGCTAGCGCTATTCATCATCAAAATTTAGTAGAAAGAGAAGAGGATTTTGGTGATGATGTCCGTTTTCTATTGAAGCTTGGAGAAATACCATCCGCTGTGGACTACTTACAAGCGCAGCAAATCCGCTTAAAGCTGGGCCGCGAATTGGTGGAGACATTCAATAAGGTAGACGTTCTCATTACCCCAACACTTCCGTTACTGCCTCCGAAAATCGGGCAAGATACGGTATTGTTAAACGGAAAAGAAGTGAATTTTCTTGACCATATTATCCGTTTTACCGGACCGTTCAACTTGACGGGTTTGCCGGCAGTAACGGTGCCGTGCGGTTTTGCGAAAGAGCTCCCGGTAGGCATGCAAATAGTCGGACCGGCTTTCGGGGAAGGGAAAATATTAAACGTTGCTGATGTATTTGAGAAATCTCACCCAGAGTTGAAACAAAAACCGGTTGTCCTTAGACGCTGAATCTTTGCGCGACTAAAGTTAGCAGGTTCTTATGCGCCAAAAAGAGCTTTTTCCTGCTAAACAACGGCCTTCCTTTTCCAACAGGAGAGGGAAGGTTGTTCATGTATGGACGGATGCGTAAAGCAGGGGATTATTTTATCGGATATATTAGCAAAATGAAGTATAGCTAGACTGCATGTTCGTGTTTTCCTCCTGCGCACGTCACGTTCATCGAAAAAACGAATAGGCGCACAGCTGCTGCTTGCGAAACGGCGAGGTTATGGTATATTTGTCCAGATGTAAACGGTTGAGATCGAAACGACCGGAACAGCAAAAATAATTTTGTTATCGTAAAGCCAAGAGTATGGAAAAATTTTGAGGGGGATGTCTTGTGAACAAATTTAAGGCGTTAGTGGTGAATAAAACGGAAACAGATTTTACCGTCAATGTACAAGCTGTTGCCATCGATGACCTTCCGGAAGGGGATGTTCTGATAAAGGTACAATATTCCAGCGTCAACTATAAAGACGGATTGGCGTGCATTCCCGATGGCAAAATTGTAAAGACGTATCCGTTTATCCCGGGGATTGATTTGGCTGGCACTGTGGTTTCTTCGAGCGATTCGCGTTTTAAAGAAGGGGACGAAGTTATTGCGACTGGCTATGAAATTGGGGTAACGCATTATGGAGGGTACAGTGAATACGCCCGTATCCCTGGTGATTGGCTTGTCTCGCTTCCAAAAGGATTGACGTTAAAAGAAGCAATGGCGTTTGGAACGGCAGGATTTACCGCAGCGTTGTCGATTCACCGCTTGGAGGAAAACGGTCTGTCTCCGGAAAAAGGAAAGGTGCTTGTTACCGGGGCAACCGGCGGCGTCGGCAGTTTGGCGGTTTCGATGCTGGCAAAACGAGGCTATGAAGTGGTCGCGAGCACAGGAAAAGAAACAGAGCATGAATATTTGCGCGAACTCGGCGCGAAAGAAATTCTTTCCCGGGAAGACGTATGCGCCGAGAAAATTCGCCCGTTAGATAAACAACGTTGGGCAGCGGCCGTTGATCCTGTCGGCGGAAGAACGCTTGCTACTGTTTTAAGCCGCATTCAATATGGCGGAGCAGTGGCGGTCAGCGGGCTGACAGGAGGCACAGACGTTCCAGCCACCGTTTTCCCGTTTATTCTCCGCGGTGTCAGTTTGTTAGGCATTGATTCCGTTTATTGCCCGATGGAATTACGGAAACAAATTTGGGAACGAATGGCCAGCGATTTAAAACCTGATAAACTATTACAATCGATTGCGCAGGAAATTACTCTCGAACAGCTTCCTGAGGCGCTAGCGAATATTTTAAAAGGAAAACTGCGCGGAAGAACGGTGGTAAGACTATCATAATGATGGATAGTCATTCGACTGCATATATATCCCCATTCCGAAGATTCGGGCATGGGGTTTTTTATTTTTCAGCGAACGATGATGAGTCAAACTGGAAAAAGTGATAGATGGCTCGCCTAGAATTGTTGGTGAAAAATATTTATCCTTTCATGCCACTCGACCAACATATAGTCCGATGCATCTTATTTTTCGATTCCTTCCTATATCTTAATCTTAGTAATTCTTATTAAACTATGTAGTAAATATTTCATTTTCTAAAAAAACACTATTAAAAACAAACACTTTCATAACCAGATTGTTAATTGTTCGCATTTTGAGCAGGAAAAAATATTGATTTTATGTGTGAGTTTGACATACAAAATTTAGAAATAAATGATCATTATTATGGTACAATGAAAAAAGTAAAAGTAATGCAATTGTACGAGGGGGAGAGAGTAATGAAAAAACTAATTAACGATCCGAATCAAGTCGTCAATGATATGTTAGAAGGATTGGTCGCAGCTTATCCAAATCGGCTGAGACGGCTGCTTGGCACGAATGTAATTGTAAGAAATGACGCTCCAGTAAAAGGAAAAGTTGGAATCGTAAGCGGCGGCGGCAGCGGGCATGAACCGGCGCACGCAGGCTATGTCGGCAAAGGAATGTTAGATGCAGCGGTATGCGGGGAAGTGTTCACCTCACCGACGCCTGACCAAGTGCTTGAGGCGATCAAAGCAGTCGATAGCGGGAAAGGCGTATTGTTGATTATCAAAAATTATACGGGCGATGTGATGAATTTTGAAATGGCTGCGGAGTTGGCTGAAGCAGAAGGCATTAACGTCGCGAAAGTCATTGTAAATGATGATGTCGCAGTGGAAGACAGCACGTTTACGACAGGGAGGCGCGGCATCGCGGGAACAGTGTTCGTTCATAAAATCGCAGGGGCGCTATCGGAGCGCGGCGCATCGCTGGAAGAAGTCGAGGCGGCGGCGAAGAAAGCGGTGCAAAACGTCCGTTCCATGGGAATGGCGCTTACTCCATGCACCGTGCCGGCAGCGGGAAAGCCTGGCTTTGAACTTGGAGAAAATGAAATTGAAGTCGGCATCGGCATTCACGGAGAACCGGGAATTGAAAAAACAACGATCAAACCAGCAGACGAAATTGCGGCAACGCTGCTTGTCAAAATTTTCGATGATATGAAACTAGAAAAAGGCGATCGCGTCGCCGTGATGATTAACGGGCTTGGCGCGACACCGTTAATGGAA
This sequence comes from Parageobacillus thermantarcticus, assembly GCF_900111865.1. Taxonomy (GTDB): domain Bacteria; phylum Bacillota; class Bacilli; order Bacillales; family Anoxybacillaceae; genus Parageobacillus; species Parageobacillus thermantarcticus. The sequence goes on from NZ_FOJS01000051.1 coordinate 14,839, forward strand.
CTATACATTGTAAACCCGTGGTGCTAGATAAACTTGATCAAGCATAAAAATAGCCCTTGCCTGGCGGATCTCCTGTAGAATGAAAGTGCAACCTACCATTCGAAAGGAGAATCCCCATGCAAGAGCACTTTCATTTTACTACAGATCG
>NZ_FOJS01000052.1 GCF_900111865.1 Parageobacillus thermantarcticus
CTTGCCCACCAGGCTTTTTGCCAGACGGCTCGCGGGAGGAACGCTTTTTCTCAAAACGGTCAGAAGATGGGGGCAAATGGCTATTGGAGCTGTTTTTTTTCGTGCGTGCTTCCAGCTCTTGAACACGGTACTTCAGTTGTTCATTTTCTTTGCGTAGTTGTTTGTTTTCGTGACGCAAATGTTCATTTTCTTGAATGAGTTGATGAATGAGCTGTTTTTGTTGTTGAACTTTGCCGATTAAGCTCTCAACTGTAAATACAGCTTGTTGTACCGTCAACATGCGATTCACCTCCTTGTCTATCAATATTCACATCATAGACAAGGAAAGAAGAAAATATTCAGCTCACTTTATGATGTGGCTGAATAGTTACAATTTTTTTATAGAATCTGCTATGACAGTTATATTCCCCATTTTAAATTCTGCTTTCTCTAAAGAAAAATCCTCATTTATTTTGGGATAATAGAAACCATCATATAGTTTCCTACAAGCTTCATTTAGATTGCCATTAGTATCAAATAGAGCTTTTTTTAACATGCGAATGTTTATTGTTTTATAAGGACTAGGTTTAATAAGCCCACTTCCAATAGTCAACCTTGTTAAAACGAAATAAAATGATTCATTTATCTCAATTTCTTTTCCAAATGCTTTTTTTAAAGTGAATTTTGAGCCGTTTTCTTTAATAGCATTTTCATATTTAGGCAATTGTTCGTGCAAACCTTTACTAATTTCTGCATCTTTATTTTGTATTTCAACAGAAGTAACTGGCTCTACAAACCATTTCAATTCAAATAATGCTAAAGTATTATCGTTAGTATCTAAAATCCCAAAATCAACGTTTGTTCCATCAACAGGTACATCATGGCATGCACTAAGGTTTGGATATTGTGACGTAATGTCTATTAGTCCCTTAATGAAAATTGTTTCCTTTGAATCTGCATCTTGGTTAGCTTCATCACCATATATTCTATTTAAAATTGTGATGATATTTCTTCCTAGTTGATGGTATAGAATGACTCGCGGACTTATAAACCTTGTACCGTCTGACAGTTGGAATATTGGTTGCAATAATGGTTTAGAAGATCTTTGTTTACCTTTCATCCGACCGGTATAGGTTAATTCATCTATTAATTTTAAAGCAGTTTTGATGATAGTCTAAAAATTGGACACGGAGAACAGGGAGATTATAATAAACTTAATTACAATCGGTTCGAGGTGTCCAATCATGAAAAAGAGAACATTTGATAAGGAGTACAAGATTCAGGCTGTTGAATGATGCCTGGAGGGGGATAAGTCCATTGCCCAAGTGGCAAAAGAGTTAGGTTTGGCTTACAACACTCTTCATCGTTGGGTCAAAGAATACAAAGAAAGTAATGGAATTTCGTGTGGTGAAGATGTGTCAAGTGCTCGGTGTTTCTAAAAGTGGGTATTATGACTGGCTCAAGCGTCCGAAAAGCAAGCAGAAAGAACGAAAAGAACAATGGACTCAACAGATTCGAAATGAGTATCTAAAGTCCCGTAAGATTTACGGAAGCCCGAAAATGACGCAAGAACTACGCAAACAAAGGATTCGTGTGTCTCAAAAAACGGTGGCTCGCATCATGAACGAAGAAGGATTGAGATCCATTACCGTTCGTAAATTCAAAGCTACTACGAACAGTAACCATCCTTACAACGTCTATGCCAATCTGTTGGAACAAAACTTCCAAGCAACGGCTCCAAATGAAGTATGGATGGCCGATATCACGTACATTCCTACTGATGAAGGATGGTTGTATTTAGCGAGCATCATGGATTTATATACACGAAAGATCGTAGGTTGGTATATCGATACACGAATGACCAAAGAGTTAGTCATCAAAGCGTTACAGCGAGCGTTAAACAGCGAGAAACCAACAGGAAGAGTGATTCACCACTCGGATCGTGGAAGCCAGTATGCGTCGAATGATTATCAACAACTGTTACAAGAGCATCATTTTCAAGTCAGTATGTCGAGACGTGGAAACTGTTACGACAACGCTTGTATGGAGTCGTTTCATAGCTTAATCAAGAAAGAATGCATCTATCCCAATCGATTCCGTACGCGAAAAGAAGCGAAACAAGCCATTTTTGAGTACATCGAATGCTTCTACAACCGAAAAAGGAGTCATTCCGCTCTTGAATATGTATCGCCATGTGAATTTGAGGCTGCTTACTACGCTAACCAGAGAAAAGTAGCTGCCTAAGTTCAGCTATTTCTCTCTGTTTAACGTGTCCATTTTCTTGACATAATACCATACTTTTTAGGAATTTTTATTTACTTATTTGTCAATGCCGTCATTCCATTTACACTGAATGGGGAATGGCGCGGATGGATTGATATCATTGCGGTAGGATTTTATTTAATGGGCGTCATTCCGTTATTGGGATTAAGTCTAATCGATTTAGGCATAATCGGGCGAAGATGGAGCGAGGAGCAAAAGTTGAAATATCATTCCATTTTCGTTGGTATATTTTTAGTAGTGGCCCATATTGCTATGATTTTTGGAATGCTCGATCCATCGATCGGCGGCGACCATTCTCATCATAAGCATATGTAAAAATAAAGGAGGGTGTCCCAAAAGCAATCGCTTTTGGGACATCCTCTGTGTGGAGAAAACCAGTCCCTTATCCATTCCAAATCCATTCAGAGATACCCTATCTATCTTACATTACACAAAATTCTTGACGGTACCGTATAAATTTTTCCATAAAAAATGCATAATTTTATTTTATAATTGAGATGATATACTTTTCGTTACAAAATCAAAGAGAAAAGGATGGAAACCAATATGAGTGATATCAATGTATTTCTAGCATTCGGAGCGGGATTACTGTCTTTCATATCCCCCTGTTGCTTACCATTATATCCAGCTTTTTTATCCTACATTACAGGGGTATCAGTTGATGAAGTAAAGAAAGAGAATGTCATGCTTCAAAAACGAGCAATGCTTCATACATTCTTTTTCTTACTCGGTTTTTCTGTCATCTTCATTGCCATTGGTTTCGGTACTTCTGTAATAGGAAAAATATTCGTTGATTATCAGGATTTAATCAGACGAATTAGTGCCTTATTTATTATCTTTTTTGGTCTAGTAATTTTAGGTGTATTTTCACCTTCCTTTATGATGAAGGATAAGCGGTTCGTCTTTCGCAACAAGCCCTCCGGTTATTTTGGTTCTATCTTAATTGGAATAGGATTTGCCGCAGGCTGGACTCCTTGTACTGGCCCAATTCTTGTATCAGTTATAGCGTTGGCAGCTACCAAACCAAGTGCAGCAATTTTATACATGTTCGCCTATGTATTAGGTTTCGCCGTACCTTTTTTCATCATGTCATTTTTTATCGGCAAGCTAAATTGGATAAAAAGATATAACTCTGTCATCGTAAAAATCGGAGGATTTCTTATGATTGTCATGGGGATTCTGTTGTTTTTTGATTGGATGACGAAAATCATTATCTTTTTCACTGGTTTATTTGGTGGATTCACAGGTTTTTAGGAGTTTATCATCCCTAAATAGAAATAAATTACAGTAATTATAGTTCTGATGCAAAAATAATTACAGAATAACAACCTTTCTTCACAATTACAGGTAATAACTTATAAAATCTCTTTTTATCCCCTAAGTGAACTTGGATACTCTAAAGTGTGATTTCTCATTTATTACTTAGAGTAGCCGGTGGTTAGGGGGATTTTTTATGAAAAGATTAAACTCTTTTATAACGGTTTTGAAGCTCCCTTGCTCATGAAAATCCGGCTGTACTGCTTTCCGCTTATGTCTTGTTGATATTCCCATAACTCCATAGTTCGTTTAATATCGATTTTACGGAAGTGTTTATTATAGGAGAAAAAACTAAAGAAGACATGAATATAAGAAGTCAAGTTGAATGAGGATAAGAGGTTATTATGTTCAAAAAAGCTAAAAAACAAAGGAAGTTGTTGACAATAATCTTATCAACAACTTCCTTCATCTATATAAAATTGAAATAGGGGGGACAATTGTAGTAAATTGCATTTCCTGTGCTCAATATAACGAAAAAGACTGGATTTTACTATAACTTTTTGGATAGCTGCTCAAATTCGTCTAAAGTGATCTCTCCTTTGGCTAATCGTATTTTTAATATTTCCATTGGAGATAACTCTTCTTTGCGGTCATTGATAAAACGATGTAAGAGATAAAAACCAATGGCGATTAATACAATCCAGAATAACATCATCCCGATCATCATAGCCGAACCTCCAAACATCGTATGAAAAATTCCCATTTCACTTTCCCCTTTTCTAACTTTAGAACCAATAAGTGATAGTGTCTAATATGCCAAGTAAGATCATCATGATTCCAGCTGCTTTCTGAACGAAACTTCCTGCTTGTCTCCCTTTTTTCATTAGAGTACCGCTAAATCCTAAGTACCAAAGGATGAGGATGAATAAAATAACAGGTACAGAGGTTCCGACGGCAAAGACACCCGGTAATAACACTCCATAAGACGTTGAGTATACCAAAGGCATTAGAGTAACAAAAAATAGAACAAACATGGTTGGACAGAAAGCTAATGAAAAGCCAAACCCCATTAAAAAGGAGCCTATTTTTCCTTTCTTTAAAAATCTCTCGGGGATTTTGAACAAGGTTACGTTCCAATACATTTTAAAAAGCCCTAACAAGTATAAACCTACAAGAATAAGAATGGGACCGATCAGCTTTCTTAACCACGGAAAATATAATGTTAGTGTACCTTGAATCTCTTTCCCCATCAGCCAAACAATGAAACCTAAACCGGAAAAAGCAATGATTTTACCCAAAATAAATAGGATCAACTCTTTCCACGCAATTCCTTTTTGCAAGGACTGATTACTGTACAATGTGATCGCTCCCAAGTTGCCAGTAAGCTGACATGGAGCCATCGCTCCTACAATGCCAAGAACAAAAGCTGACAAAATAGGGATAGCTGTCGTGCTATTTGCAATATTGAGAAATGGTTGGCTTAGAAAGTTGCTTATTTGGCTCAAGAACGAATACACCCTTCTTCTCACCTTCTTCTCTATCTGATGTCTATATTGTAGCAATAAATTTTGCAGAAACTATGGAGTAGTATATTTTTAAGTAAGCAAAAAGACATGCCCTCGCATGTCTTTTATTAGAAAATTTTCCCTTTTGATGCTAGTCTTGTCCAGCTTTCACCGTTATTTTTTGTCATGAAAATATCCCCGTTCATGGTGGCGATCACAATTTCCTTCTCATCTGTCGGATTAGAGGCTATATACATGATATGGTCTTTTTCATCAAGTTTAGGAACAGAGAGGACTTCCTCCTGTTTTGAATCTAATGATTGTTTTATAAGTACAGGCTTATTATTCTCTATAGCCGCAAATAAAATGGATTTTTCTTGGAACACAAAAGTCGTCGTATTGATCTTTTGAGTAAAACGTTCAAACGTATTCCCATTATCTTTGGAGACAAAAATTCCTTCAGGCGTACTAATTCCGACCATATTTTCGTCCGTTGGGTGGGCAGCAATCGTTCCTGCAGCAGTTTGCGGCAGGCCGTTTAATTGACGTTGCGACCACGTTTTGCCGTCGTCTTTACTGTAGAATAACCCTTGTCCGATCGTTTTATTTGCTTCTTGGTTCACGACATAAATCGTATGACTTTTATAGCCAACTGTCATATAATGAAAATCAGATTCTTTATAAAATCCTAGATTCATCAACGTTTGTCCATTATCCAAACTTTTCACAAGACCAAGAGGATTTCCCAAAGATGAACCTTCTTCTGGGTGTCCCGATGCATAAAATCCATCGTCTGTTGCAGAAAAGCCCATATAATCCTGTTTATTGGAAGTCGTTTCATACCACTTATTATTTTGGTAAACGAGTAAACCTTCATGTGTAGCAAAGTAAATCGCATTTTGGTTGTCTGCATAACCGATTCCATGTAAATGTTCGAATTTTCCTTCTTTCTTTTCTTTAAAGAAAGGATTATTTGTAACAGATACGTTCGATTTTGCTTGTTCTCTGCTATTGATAAAGGTCTGCTCTTTTTCATTGGATGATGAACAAGCGCTTAGAAGAAGAATAGCCGATGTAATCATGATAGCTTTCGTCATTTTTTTCATTACTGATACTCCTTTTTGTGTATTGAGTAAACATAGTAATTTTATAGCAGAAAAATTTGCAGAATTTATGGAGTTTGTTTCTTTGGATATGAATTTTATTGCTCTTTTATAAGTCCCTTTCAATTTTGTTCGTTTGAGCTTTTTTCGATTGATTTTCTTCCAAGTAAAAGGAACAAACAAATAGACAAAAATGTTAATATTACTTTCCCTTGCCATGTCCAATTCATTAATTTATAAACCGAATAGGCTTCTAAAAGTAAGGCAGGTATTTTCCCAATTGAGCTAGCAATCATAAAGATCAGCAAGGACGTTTTTCCGATCGCCGCAACAAAGGTCACTACTCCTGACGGAACAAAAGGAAGAAGCCGCAAAGACAGAACAAGAAAAAAGGCTTCTAAACCTTTTGCTTCAAGCAAACGTCTGACTTTCGGGTGAGAAAATAACTTGGATTCAGAAAGCTTCTTGAATCCTTTACTATATAAAAGAAAGGAGATAATGGCTCCGATTGCTTCCCCTGCAAAAGATAAAAAGGTGCCCTTCCAAAACCCGAACACGGCCAAATTGGCAGCCGTGAGAAAAACGCTTGGTACAAGTCCTAAAATACTAATTATAATATTTATCAAAATGCTGATGAGATAAGCAGCATTTTCATAGGTATTGAGTAGTGCAATGATTTGCTCTTTCATCCTCTTCTTGCCTTATGCCTCCCATTTATATCCTATCCCCCAAACGGTTTGCAGAAATTGATCAATCGGAAATCCAGATTGTCTAAGCTTTTCTCTAACATTTTTGACATGAGAGTCGATTGTACGCTCTTCTGTATTTGCGTTATAGCCCCATAAGGACACGATGATTTGTTCTCTGCTAAACACTCTGTTTGGATGCTTCAAAAACAACCCTAATATAGCAAACTCTTTCGGCGTTAGAAAAATCGGTTCGTTTTGATAGTGGACTTTATGTTCGTCTTCATCCCACACTAAACCTTGAAACTCAATTTTCGAATGTTTTCCTACTGAATGGCGTAGTACAGCCTCGATGCGCGCCAGCAGTTCGGATTCGTCAAACGGCTTCGTAATATAGTCATCCGCTCCGATTTTCAGTCCTTGGACGATATCCGTTGTTTGATCTCGTGCCGTTACCATGATGATCGGGACGTTAGAAAATTCCCGAATTCGCTTACACGTTTCCCAACCATCCATCTCCGGCATCATAATATCCAGCAAAACCAAATCCACTTTGTTATTTTCTAAGTACTGTATCGCTGCTAAACCGGACTCACACTTTACGCAATGATATCTTCTAGGCGAAAGATAAAGATCAAGTAAATCTAACATTCGTTTTTCATCGTCAACCAGTAAAATCGTGTACATGCTTATCCCTCCGGCAATGTAATAATCATGCTTGTTCCTTTTCCATATTCACTTTCGGCGTAAATCGAGCCTCTGTGCGCTTCCACAATTTCCTTGACGATGGCTAGTCCCAGTCCTGTTCCGCCGCTAGTTCTTGATCTTGATTTATCCACTCGGTAAAACCGTTCAAAAATATGCGGCAAATCCTCTTCAGGGATCCCTCTGCCTTCGTCTGAAACAATAATCACAATGTTGTTTTTCTCCGCTCTTGCATCAATAGAGACGGTAGAACCTTGATTAGCATATTTTAAAGCATTGTCTAGCAGATTCATCATCACTTGCTCAAAACGTTTTTGGTCTATATGGACAGTAATGTTTTTTTCACATTGGTATACCAAAGACATTTTTTTAGCTTGAAACGCAGGATGCATTTTATCATACAGTTTTTTTAAGAAAGAACATAAATTAGTAGGTTCCTTATGGATTTGAAAGGAATGTTGATCCATCTTCGCTAATTCAAAAAGATCCTTCACCAATTTTTGCATATGTTCTGCTTCTTCGTAGATAATGGACAAATATCGATTTCTCTCCTCTTCCTCCATGTTTGGTCTCCTAGCTATATCAGCATATCCTTTTACATAAGTGAGCGGGGTGCGAAGTTCATGAGAAATACTGGCGAGAAATTCGTTTCGTTCTTTTTTTAAGTATTCTAAATCCCTCGCCAATGTTTGAATGGCTTTCCCTAATTCCGCCAATTCGTCCCCCCCTTTTACTTGCAGACGAACCGAAAAATCACCTTTGCTCAATTTTTCGGTCGCCTGTTTCATGCGAATGAGAGGAATAGTAATGACTCTTGATAAGAAAGCAATCGTAATAATCGTTAAAAATACGGAAAGAATTCCAACCATAAGGAAATGATGCTTTAACTTATAAATCATGTTTTGAATGGAATCCGTATTTTGAAACATATAGACATAACCTTTGATCTTGCCGTCAATCCGAATCGGGCTTACTGTTGAAATGTGCGACTCTTTTTGCCAATTTTTTTGCACAATCATTCCACTATGGGGAATGTTTTTGTTTGTTTTTTTTATTACTCTTTTAGCAAATGGTAAAATATGATCTGAAAAATACAGTATCTTCCCTTGGTCATTGGTAATAACAACGTCCGTCTCCGCTTCAGATTCCATCATCGTGACATGTTCTAACGTAGAGGGGTTATAACTTTTTTCTAACACATCTCGATGATTATTCCCTCTTGCTAACAGCTGCTCAAATTCCTCATTAATTCGAGAATGAACCAGAGTAACATATAATGACGCAAATAAAACTGTCTCTATTCCTAATACGAATACAAAAAATAATAGTCCTAATTTAAACGAAATTTTTCTCATTTTTGTCCCTTCCTTATCAGCTTGCTCCCCTCCATATAATAACAAACAAATGTAGAGAAAATGTGCAGAAAAAACGAAGAGCCCTTAAAGTCGTTTTCGGATGGAAAATGATGAACACGGAGTAGACGCAAGTCCGGATCATAAATATTTTTTTGTCACCAATATGTTTGAAACCACGGTTTGTGTCATTGATAAAGAACAAAACAAAGTAATGAAAACGGTTGAAGTAGGTGAAATTCCGAGCGGAATTAATGTCATGCCGTAAATATAAATAAGCAGCAGATTGAGTTTTTAAGCCTGCTGTTTTTCTTTTCTATTTACTATTTACTGAAATTTACGTATGAAAAAAGCACCGTAGTTTTAAAGCCTACAGTGCTTAAATATAACTGATTAAGCGTTGTTACATCATATGATTGTTCATATGCCCTTGTTTCATCATTTGTTGATTCATTCTGTCATAATTCATCATATGTTCCATCATTTTATCTCCATTATTTCGACACTGTTCATACATTTTTTGTAATTGTTCCTCTGATAAATTTGGATGCATTTGTTTCATCATTGGTAACATTTCTTTCCAATCCTTATTGTCATTTTTATTTACTGCAAAAACAGCTGTAGCTAGCACAAAAGCTGAAACAAGTACGAACAACCCTGAAATAAGTTTTTTCATTTTCAACACCTCCATCTTTTTCTGGTTTTAGAATAAAGGAGAAGTATGGAGAAAGTGTTCATAAAAATTTACAAATTTTTGTCGTGGGTTATCATTTAGGTAATTAGATATTTTCAAAAACCGATTAGAATTTCTAATGGCTCTGTCATCATAATCATACTTTGTGCTTACATGTTTCTCTAAGGAATATCAATCATTATAAATTAACTTCTTGTAGAAGTCAGGCGTGATTGTATGAGAATAATTTAAAAAACTGTGTTGCTAGTTGGAGGCATAATTTTGTTACGTTCAAACAGTTTCCTCTTTTTCTATGCGATCACGACATGTGGAAAATACATAATTAACTACCGTTCATTATCATTTAACATCACGAGTTCTCTTATGTAATTTTCTTTGGTTTGGTTAGATCGATTATTTAGCACATAGTTCTATTTTTTATAATTCTAAAATAAAAAAACAGTGATTGCTTAACCTTGATTTAACTCAATCAATAAATTTTTTTGACGGCTGAAGAGATGTTTTTCAGAGATATTACCGCAATTCCTATGGTACGATAAATTCTCTCTTTCTAAATGAATAATACAAATGTTTGATACACGAAGAAACAAAAGAGCTGGTAGTGTTTTTTGTCAGTTATACTATAATAAATGTTAACATTCCCCTTTTTACAAAATACAATAACTTCATGTTTTTAAACTATAACTCCTCGTACGATACGATAATTAAGTCAACCATACGATAAGTGCACATAACACGAACCACAGTTTATATATCTATGTATTTAATCGAGAGATAAGAAGCAAAACTCCATCGCCCCAAAAATGATCCAATTCCATTCTTCATATTGTTGCTCGTCATGATAAGAGGGATGGATTCTCTCTTCTTTTTCACGAAGTTCCTTTAGCATTTTGCGGTGTTCTGGCATTAAAAAGGGCTAGTATTGATGATTCCACGATCGTGATGGTTCTGCCTGATGTCCTCCTATATATAGCCGTTGCGGATGCGTGCGACACTTTCTGATGAGTAGCTGACAGCACGCAACAACGCATTTGGACCGAATTTGTCACGAATCGTGTCCATCGCTTTGGCAAGAGCGTGTTCTTTAGTTCTGTCTTCAAAAAGGGACAGTTGCAAACTTTCCTCATCCATTTATTTGACCCATACCTTTAGATAGAATACGCCAGCAAGGTTGGCTTCAGCACGAAAGCCCTAAAAACGATAAATAGCATGTCATATCGTTGTAGCTGGTAGAGCAGAACTCATTTAAAATTCCAATCTTATTTCTTTTGCTTTACTGATGATTTTCTTGTTTGGGTCAACAACGTCGCTCGTAATAATTTTCACCCATTGTACATCCTCCCCGTTCGGCTCTTTGAGAATAAACCCTAGATTACCTTGTTTCTTGCCGTTTCCTTCAATTTCCCCATGTAAGTTTTCAAGATAAATATCTTTTTCCCAATCAAATTTCTCACCTGTGCTTGATTCAAATAAAGCTACCGGCGCGAAATTTACTTTCTGTGAAGATGTATTTTTAATCTCCACGAATACTTTGATAAAGTCGAACTGTTCCTCATGTGTTAAGGCGTGAAAATAATCAATAAGGCTGTAATCAGGAACTAAATGGATCACTTTCACGTCTTTAACTGTAAGTTGAATTGGCCCAACATTGTATGTCTTGTTTACGACTTTCATTTTCTTTAAAGTAGCTTCTCCCTTTTCATCTGCATAATAATCACCTGATTTTTGTAAATCCCGGTCATCTGTTACCTGCGGGTTTGAAATATATTCGTTTGTCTTTTTTGTCAGCTTATCTTGTTTTGTATCTTTGGTCGACTTATCATTTAGTTCGTTTTTTGTTTGCTGTTGAGTACCTGAATCAGGAGCCTTGTTTTCGTTATATATATGTTGGCGGCATCCGACAAACAAAGTCATCATACTTATAAGAAAAAATAGTTTTTTCATCATTTGAACCTCCATATGCACGTCAAAAAATTTCCCGTTGCTTGAGCGAGCAACGGGATGTTTGTTCTTTTTCCATGTTTTTTTTGATCACTACTTATCTTCAATGACAATTTTTTGTTTTCCTTTTCTAAAAATATCAAAGATGATTTTGGCATGATCCGTGTTCTCTATCTGTCCAACGAAACGTTCACTTCTCGGACCGTATGCATAAACAGGAACGTCTTCCCCGGTATGGCCGCTTGTTGTCCAGCCAGTATGTGAACGTTTGTCAAAAATATGTTCGATCGCATCATCCACTCTTTTTACACCTTTATCCTTGTCCGCTTTCCCTTGTTCAGCAGCACTTTTCACAGATTGTATTTCTTCAGCCGTCAATTCCAAATCGATATACTTTTTCAACATTTCTTCAACATCGGCGCCATTGGCAATCTCTTGTGCCATAAAGTCAGGCGTGCGTTTTGCCGCTTTAATTGGCGCACCGAACCAATTATAAATGCCGTCTGCTCCAATGGAGTAACCACCGGTAGAGTGGTCAGCTGTAGCAATAACAAGCGTATGCTTGTCCTTTTTTGCAAACTCTATAGCCGCTTTGAATGCTTTTTCAAAATCCTCCATTTCACTCATCGCAGAAACAATATCATTATCGTGTCCAGCCCAGTCAATCTGGCTTCCTTCCACCATCAAGAAGAAACCATCTTTATCTTTACTTAAACGCTTAATCGCAGATTTTGTCATTTCTTCAAGGGAAGGAATGTCTTCCGTTCGGTCGATCATTTTCGGAAGTCCTCTTGGCGCAAACAAACCAAGAACTTGTTCGTTTTGATCTTTTAATAATTCGTTGCGATTTGTCACATAGCTGTATCCGTCTTTTTTGAATTCTTCGACAAGATTACGATCCTCACGGATAAATAGATCGGTTCCTCCGCCCAGCAAAACATCGACTTTATGCTCGCCATTGATTAATTCATCATAGTAGTCATTGGCAATAGCATTCATATTTTTACGGTGTTCATCATGAGCACCGAATGATGCAGGAGTTGCGTGTGTAATTTCAGAAGTGGCTACAAGACCAGTTGCTTTACCTGCTGCTTTTGCAGCTTCGAGTACGGTTTTTACTTCTGAACCATCATTATCCACAGCAATGGCTGCATTATATGTTTTGATTCCAGCTGCCATCGCTGTCGCAGCGGAAGCAGAATCAGTTATATTTTCTGCAGGGTCTTCAGGATAAGTCATCTGTTGACCGACAAGATATTTGTCAAACTCTGTTTGCTCAACGAATTTCGTGTTTGGGTCGTCTTTTAAGTAACGATATGCGGAAGTATAAGATACACCCATTCCGTCACCAATCATAAAAATGATATTTTTTACTTTTTCATGATCATGACCTTTCTTTTCTTTTGCATCTGTTTCTGTGACGCTTCCTAATAAACTTCCTAAAGCTATGGTAGAAACAACTGCCAAGGGTAAGATTTTTTTTCTGAACAATTTTAAACCCTCCTCAAAAATTTTCAAGAACAATTGTATTGGGGAAATGTTAAGTCTTGTTTAATCGAGTTTAATAATTGTGTAAAAAAAGAATAATAGGAATTTTGAATTAAAAAAGGATTTCTTTTACTTGAATTAGCCCTTTCATAATAAAACATCGCAGCCTCATGTTTCTTCCTCTTATGTTTAAACATCATTCAATGAAATTTTACTATTATATAAGCGAGCGTCGAGCGTCTACGGCTAACCAAATGCGAAGGTGTCTTTCGTGAGGTAGAATCTGGAGGAAGCTTGTAGACACTAGATTACACGAACCAAATTAGAAGCTGGGACAGCCGGACGAGCCTGCCAGACAAGGTAAAGTCCAAAGCCGCCAAGGGCTATTTCAGTAAGCTTGGGTGGACACATGAACGGAAAGATGACAATTTTACCTAAAAAGCATGGCTCACGACACACATTTCTCATTTACACAAAACAAAGCCCTCGGAATTGCATATTGGCAATCCGAGGACTCAAGAACATTATGCAGAGATATGTTGAACTTCATCAAGGTTAGTGAACCGCTTAGTTCGGGACCGCGTGCTAGGTGGTGTGAGAAGACAAGGGGGAGTCGCCCCGCCCCCCCCTCTTACTTAATTTCGTAAGAAACATATGACTTTTATAACAGAACACCTTTAATCTTTCTTGTCATGCTTGCTCTTGATAATACCTTCTCTACTTGAATGCCTTTCTTTCTAAACTTTTCAATGATTTGTTCTATGCTCTTTTTCATTTTCGATTCCTTTTTTTCTGGTTTCATCCGTTTTCCCACCAATGGTTAATCTTTAGCAATTTTATGCGTGTATCAAATACATCGAAAACTTAGATGTATTTTATCTAATTATTACATTATGTTCTTTATTCTCCCACAAAATCGTTAAGCTAATTAAAGTAACTAAAATAGTGGCACCCATATCGGATAAAATAGCAATCCAGAGTGTAAGCAAGCCCGGAATAGTCAGTAATAGAGCTAATAATTTAAGACCTAATGCAAGGGAAATATTTAGTTTGATAATACGATTTACTTTTTTAGCAGTTCTTATAGCGCTCGGTAGTTTTCCAAGATGGTCTTGCATTAAAACGATGTCTGCTGTTTCAATTGCGCTGTCAGTACCTTTTCCCATTGCAATGCCTAAATCGGCTGTTGCTAAAGCAGGTGCATCATTGATACCGTCACCAATCATCGCTACTTTTCCTTTTAACGCTAATTCTTTTACTTTTTCCACTTTATCTTCTGGTAACAGATTAGCGTAATACTCTGTCACTCCCACTTTTCGTGCCACTTTCTCTGCTGTTTTTGGATGGTCACCTGTCAGCATCACTGTATGTTGAATACCCGCTTGGTGGAGCGCCTTAATTACGCTTTTACTTTCTTCTCTAATTTCATCAGAAATTCCGACTAGCCCCATCACTTGACGTTCATCAGCAAGCAATACTAACGTCAAACCTTCTTCTTTCATTTTCTCAATATCGGTTTTCACATTCTCTGTTATTTGTAAATGCGAAATACTTTTCTCATTCCCCACCCAATATCGTTTACCTTGAATACGTGCGATGATCCCTTGTCCAGAAACCGTTTCGATTTCCTCCGGATCATGTAAAGCGACTTCTGTCTCAACCACTTTTTTCATAATTGCCTTGGCCAACGGATGGGATGAATTTTTCTCAATCGAACCGATAATCCGATAGAACTCATCTTGATCCTCTATATAAACCGTTACTTTTTCAACATGTGGCTCTCCTTTTGTAAGAGAGTTAAGTCCATATAATTGTGTAAAAAGGGAAATAGAAAAAGAGCCATGTTGCTTCCCCTTTGGTAGAATAAACAGTGGACAAACAAACACCAAACATAAGGAGGAATGCAACCATGGCTCAATATCATATTACCCTAAATGATGAACTT
>NZ_FOJS01000073.1 GCF_900111865.1 Parageobacillus thermantarcticus
CGATGCATTCTCGCAGCATGGCACAACTCTAACGGCAAGCTATCGACCACGGCATAGGCATGATGTTGGCCGCGTTTCGCCAGCTCATGGCGGATCCATTTAATCGCCCAACGCAGCGCCCGACAACGACGGTTGTATCGGGAACGTTCGAGAAACTGCCCGTTTGTGAACAAATTTCCGGTGACAAAGCGATGCCATGCCCGTTCGGAAGAAAAGCCAAGCAGCTTCCCCAAAATGTGAATCGCTATGATCACGTCATCTTCTTGCTTTACCAAATGGCGGTTGCGGCGTTGAAGATGCGTCTGAATCAATGACAGTTGAGCGGAGACAAAAAAGAAAATGGCGGCATATTGCTTTTGAATCTTGGCTCGATCTGTAGTAAAATGAAAATGCTCTTGCATGGGGATTCTCCTTTTCAATGTTTGGTCGCACTTTCATTTTAAGGAGATCCGCAGGCAAGGGCTATTTTTATGCTTGATCAAGTTTATCTAGCACCACGGGTTTGGATTTGTATTTAATTCATCAGCCATTTGGTGATGTATATGGCTCTTGGCGCGCTATGGAGGAATTGTATCGCGAGGGAAAGATTAGAGCAATTGGAGTTAGTAACTTCCAGATGGACCGTCTGGTAGATTTGATTATTCATAATGAAGTAGTTCCTGCTGTAAACCAAATTGAAACACATCCTTTCTGCCAACAAATAGAAAGCGCGAAACTTATGAAAGAGTACAATGTTCAGATAGAGTCCTGGGCGCCTTTTGCTGAAGGAAGAAATAACATCTTCCAGAATGAAGTTTTAGTATCGATAGCTCAAAAGTATAATAAATCCGTTGCTCAGGTGATTTTACGTTGGTTGACACAAAGAGGAATCGTTGCGATTCCAAAGTCTGTTCATAAAGAAAGAATCATCGAAAACTTCAATATCTTTGACTTTGAATTAAGCCAAGAGGATATGGAGATGATTGCTACGTTAGATACGAAAAAGAGCTTGTTTTTTTCACATAATGATCCTGAAATCGTGAAATGGCTCTGTAACCGTAAACTTGATATTTAGTGCTCTTATCCAACACAACGAAATGAAATACGGAGAACCGTGTCATAAGTGATGGCAAACTTCAGTTAGTTGAAAAAGGATTTGATTTTAATTTGTAGAAATTATCGGTGTGGAAAATAGTTCTTTTTAGAAAGGAAGGAATAAGATGCGACAAATCATTGCTCTAGGCGGCGGGGGGTTCTCAATGGAACCGGATAACCCGTTATTAGATTTGTACATATTGAAACAAGCAAAGAAAACTACTCCAAAGATTTGTTTTATCCCCACTGCTAGCGGGGATTCAGATCATTATATATCAAGGTATTATAACTTCTTTAATAAACAAAATTGCAAACCTTCTCATTTATCTTTATTTAAGCCGCCAACAAGGGATTTAGAGGGGTTTATACTGGAGAAGGATATTATATATGTTGGTGGAGGAAATACAAGAAACTTATTAGTTTTATGGAAAGAGTGGGGGTTAGATAATATTTTGAGAAAAGCTTGGAACCAAGGGATTGTTTTAGCTGGCATTAGTGCTGGTTCTATATGTTGGTTCGAGGAAGGCGTCACAGATTCATTTGGAGAGGGATTAGAACCAATTAAATGCTTAGGCTTTCTAAAGGGCAGTAATTGTCCGCATTATGATGGAGAGTCAGATAGAAGACCTTCGTATCATAAACTAATTTATTCTGGAGACATACAAGCTGGTATTGCAGCGGATGACGGAGTTGCCATCCATTATATCGAACAAAATATAAGTAATATAGTTAGTTCTAGACCAAAAGCAAAGGCTTATAAGGTTTATCTGGATAACAAGGTGATGAAGGTGATAGAGGAAGAGCTTCAGACGAATTTTTTAGGTTCCTGTTAAGCCGATATGGAAGAACGAATTAACTTCAACAACCATTGTTAATGCGTTTAATAGATATTGTTTTACGTGAGCCATTAATTCAAATGCTTGAATGGTATATAGGGATTAAAACAGATTATAAATACTCGATTGGAAAAGGAGGAAGACGCTTAAAAAAGTTCTTGGAGCCTGAAATTTGGAATGACTTTGAGAAGACATATACAGATGCTAATTATGATAATATCTGGAATTCATTATTCTTATTCCATGACTTATTCAAAAAAACTGCTGAATATGTTGGGCAAGTATATGGTTTTCACTTTCCTGAAGAAGAATGTAAAAGAGCACTAAAGTTTCTAAAACACGTAAAAGAATTGCCGCAAGATGCAAAATCAATTTTTTTAGGTTAAATTCCTTTATACATAAAGTACAATGGAGGGGGAAAAGAGATGGGGGATTTAGCTATCAGAACAGCTAATCGAGAGGATATTCCGCAACTTTTAAATTTAATGTATCAATACATTGTGGATTTTTATAAAAGACCTAAACCAACGGAAGAGTCACTGAAAGGATTGATACAGCATCTATTGGATAACCCCGCCAGTGGAATACAATTTGTTGCAGAACAAGATGGAAAATTATTAGGTTTTGCAACCTTGTATTTCTCCTTTAGCACCCTTCAGGTGAAAAAAATGGCTATTTTAAATGATTTGTTTGTTATATCGGAAGCAAGAGGGCAAAAACTAGGCGAAAAACTGTTTCAAACATGCTTGTCTTATATAAGAGAGAATGATTTTGCCTACATGACATGGGAAACTGCAAAGGATAATTTAGTTGCTCAATCTCTTTACAACAAAATGGGTGGTCAATTGTCTGAATGGTTAGTTTATGAAATCAGTTAGTGTATCCAGTAGTTTTTTATTAAGCTATCCTTTTTCATTCTCCTGATGGTGCCGTATAGATGCGACATGATTGTCTCCCATGGAAGAACTAGTTACCTTCCATCATCTGTGGTGAAGCCTGCTTCATGGTTGGCTAAGGGAGCAGAAAGGTTGAAGGAGCAAGGAATTCATTATCTTAAATCATTAGTGAAAACATGAGATTAAACAAGAGGGGAAGGGTATGGGGAAATGGTTGTTCTTGAAACACAAAGGTTGATATTAAGACAGTATAGAGATGAAGATATTACTTCTCTACATAGTATTTTTTCTGATTCAGAAACAATGAAGTTTTATCCAGCTCCCTTTAGTATTGAGCAAACTCAAGACTGGATTAAACGAAATCAAGATAGATATCGGAATGATGGTTATGGATTATGGGCGGTTTGCTTGAAGGAAACGAATGAATTTATCGGTGATTGTGGTCTTGTTAAACAAAAAATAAATGACAGTATTGAAGTGGAGATTGGATACCACATTAATAAAAAATATTGGTCCAAGGGATTCGCAACAGAAGCAGCCAAAGCGTGCAAGGAATATGCGTTTTATAAATTGGGTTTAAATAAGCTGATAAGTATTATTGACCCAAGAAATGTTCCATCCATTCGTGTGGCAGAGAAGATTGGTTTCACTAAGGAAAAGGAAGTATTTATTTTCGGTAAGAACCATTATATATACTCGGGATTTAAAGAAAGTAACGAAGGGTTATTGAACTAAGGGTGCGATAGTTAAATAAAATATGTACAAAAAAGCTGCCTTATCATCATAAGGTGGCTTTTTCATTTGGTCGAAGATTAACAATTAACGATAACAGAGCCTAAACAAAAGGTAAATTGTATTGAGCAAAAAATAGATAAATAGAAAAGTGTAACCAAGGAGTTCGGTCAAGTCCAAATTATTGTGCAAATTCCCCTTTGATAGAAATATGGACCTGAGACTTGACGTATGGTAGGTAAGTCCGGCAAGTCTCCCTGCAGGTCGCCTTCCCGGACAAATATCATGTTGTCAAGGAACAGGTGTGTCAAGGAGATTTCGCGGCATATCCTCGCTTCGCTCCGGTATTCCACGTTCTCCTTGACACAGCCGAAGAGGTTATCCCACTCTCTTGATCGCCGGAGCCTCCTGATTCCCCGATCGAGCTGCTTGCTCTTTCATTTTCCGCCACTGCCAATATTCAGCCAATCCCTTGTATTTGCGCCCTAACATCCATTTTTCATCGATTTCGATCAACACGGCGCCAACGAGACGATACACCGATTCCCGGTTCGGAAAGATGCGGATCACCCGTTCTCTGCGGCGAATTTCTTCATTCAGCCGTTCCACTCCGTTGGTCGTGCGCAGACGCCGCCCGGATAGCTCAATATAGCGGTGGCGTCTTCAAATCCTTCCTCAAGGATTTGCATGGCTTTTGGCGCCCATCTCTCCATTTGGCCAGCACTTGTTCCAATAACAGCCGGGCCGTTTGCTTGTTTGGGGCATGAAGAATCCCGCGAATCTCCTCCAGCAAGGCATCCTGCATATACTTTGGTGCGGCATCGAGGATATTGCGAATAAAATGTGTCTGGCATCGCTGCCATGTAGCACCTTGGAAATGCTTTTCAATAGCTTGCATAAGCCCGCCGTGCTGATCCGAGATGATCAAGTCCACTCCCCGGAGTCCTCGATCTTTCAGCCATCCGAAGAACTCGCTCCAGCTGGACTCCGATTCACTGTTTCCGATTTGCAGGCCAAGAATTTCCCGGTATCCTTCCTCATTCACTCCTGTGGCGATCAAAACGGCTCTGGAACGTACCCGTCCATCTTCCCGGACTTTCGAAAATCTCCTCCACCAGTACAAACGGATACACGTGTTCATGCAGGGAACGATGGTTCCAGTCTTGGATAATCGGATCCAGCCTTTGCATAGCGAGGAGACCGTCGACTTGGAAAACGAAGTGCCGCACAATTCCTCCGTGATTGGAGTGATTTTTCGGGTAGACACCCCGTTTACCACCATTTCCATGAGTGCCAGTACCAGTGCTTGTTCGCTCCGTTGATACCGTTGGAACAGTTCCGTAGAGAACTCTCCATCTCTTGTTCGTGGAACGCGCAAAGTCAACCGTCCCACCCGGGTTGTCAGCTGGCGTGGATACGAACCGTTGCGATATCCTTTTCGTTCTTCCGTTCGTTCATCACGGCGAGCTCCCAGCTGTTCTTCTACTTGCGCCTCGAGGATTTGATGGAGGACTTGTTCTGGCAACTTAGATAATCCCTCATCCTGAATATAAGTAAATTCCCTAAACATAGTGCATAGAATAATTTTATAAATCTGCGAAGGGGTGAGAAAAATGTATTATGTTCCTTTTATGTATCCATATCCTTATTATGTTAACGTACCAATGTATAACTATGGAAGACAGCCTGTTTACTGGACTATTCCTAATGAGATAGGGCATGCTAAACGATTGGGTTTTTTACAATCATCAAAGGGAAGAGATAAAATTGGGTTAAAAGATTATGGACCAGAACCGTTTGTAGTTAATATCAACGAGGCGACGAAGCAAAACAATACGTATCGTACCGCTTTATGGACAGGAAATCATTTGCAAGTTACATTGATGAGTCTCAATGTGGGCGAAGATATCGGTTTGGAAATTCACCCTAACGTTGATCAATTCTTACGTATTGAACAAGGTCAAGGGATTGTTCAAATGGGCAAGAGTAAAGATAATTTAAACTTTGAAAGAAAAGTCTATGATGACTCTGCCATTATGATACCTGCTGGAACATGGCACAATGTAATCAATATAGGTAATATCCCGCTAAAACTTTACTCGATATATGCACCTCCACAACATCCACGTGGTACTGTACATGTAACAAAAGCCGATGCCATGGCAGCTGAATAAAACTACTGTGAGTAATAAAAAGAAGAACGTGGTTGCAAAAATATATTATTAGAATTGTTCTTGCGAAATTAGAGAACTATTTTGTAATTATTTTATATGTTTGTTATTCAATTAACGAGAGCGATGCTTAAATAAGGGGCATCGCCTTTGTTATTTTAACAAATGCACAATCCTCAAGAACCCGTCTATTTTGATATTAAACTATCCTGAAATTTAGTATTTTCATCATTGTTGCTAGTATTCAAATCGGTAAAAACCGTATGTTTTTCGTGGAGAAGGTGGTCTTGCGGTGAACCACATAGCGACTAAGCTCAAAGCTAGAGAGCCAATATCGCTTAATATATGCCCTGCGTCTGATAGTAATGCTAGGCTATTCGTAAACAGCCCACCAAAGAATACCAACACCGTTATCCCCGAAGTAATAAGAAGAGCGATTATTAATCCTTTTTGTTATCCGGTAAGTGGGAATGATTAGAAAATTAGTGTGCATCGTGCAGTGTTTTCGCTGTTTTCAGCGGGCTTGTGGGCTTAGTGAAGTTCCTCATCTTTCTACGTTCTCCCGCACGGCAAAGTGGTTCTGGGAACAAGGATTTCCCGTCTTTCATGCACAGCTGCTCAAAAATTTAGAAATACGGTATCCCAATTTGTGCTGATCGACAGTACGGCCCTTCGAAGCAGTCTTTACGATTCACAGGCAAAGTGGAGGGTGTTCACCCGATATCACTGGTTTAAAGGATATAAACTTCATCTCTGCACCGCTGCCGAGGGAATCGCTTTATCTCATGTGTGGACCACAGCGAATCGGAATGATGCGGCAGTGGCACCAGAATTGCTTGTTTCTTTACAACAGTGGGATATCGAATTGGTATTGGGCGATGCCGCTTATGACAGCGAAAAGGTTCAGCAAACAGTCGAACAAGCAGGAATCCTATTGATTTCCCCCATCAACTGCCGCAATAGCGAGGAACGAAAAGATGCCTATGGACGTGTTCTCTCTGTCTTTCTGAAAACGAGGTTTGGCAATGGCTGTTTGGGCTTCGCTGCGGGATGAACGGGTATTTAATGAGTGAAAAAGTGACGGGGAACAACCGCGATGGTATGGATTTCATCGTTATTTACTGCATGTGTTATGCTGCATCCTTATGCATAACTTCGAGTTTTTACTCTAGTTTTGCAACACCATCAGTTAGAAGTGTAAAAGCGATCATACAAAATTAAGCAACTCCTCATACTAGTATATGATTAAATTACTTACTTTCATTTAAACCACTCTAAAGAAGAAAAACTTATCATTGGAGGCGGAGGAATTTGGTATTTTTTGTCGAATTTAAGTTCTAACGGATGTTTATAAAGTAATTTTTATGCTAAAAAAGGACTAAGATTAGGGTAACACATGATTTGTGTGTGGCGATATACATATTCACTTTCAAACATTTTCAACACAAGATTAGGTAGGTGTAGGTGATAACTCGTGAAAGAAGTGGTGTTAGAAGAAATGAAGCAAAAGGGGATAACAATGGTGAATGCAAAACTCGAGAAATCTAATCATTCTTAATGAATTTGAACTAATGTTAATATGAAACTGTAGATGAGCAAATTCGCTAACATAAATTTACAACCAAACAAAAAAAGAGACATGAACCCGATTCCTTGATTAGAATAGATGTGTCACCAAAACTATTCACAAGGAGGTTCATGTCTCATGAATAGATTAGCACATCATCAAGGAATCCACAAGTTTTTCACGATGTTGGGGTTGGCACTTTATTTTTCAAAACCTGTCATGAAGCATCTCGTTCATATCGTGGATGCGCTGACCACCAAAGGATTTGCGGGAACATTGACCGATCTTCATCATTGGAGCTTTCATCCGAACCACCGCACGACACTCAGCCATTTTTTCACGAAAAGCCCTTGGGATG
>NZ_FOJS01000061.1 GCF_900111865.1 Parageobacillus thermantarcticus
TTTTTTTATCCAAACGATAGCTTTCCGACACTTTGCCGATGGCACGAACGGTCATTTGGGCAGAGAGGCCAAATTTTTCCCTGACGTCATAGTAGCAAAGCCGCTGGATTTTCGTTTTGGAAAAGGTTCTGGAGCGAAAAGCAATCTCGCTAATATAGTTGCATGCTTGGTTAAACCGTTTCATTGTTTCCAGCAGCGCATGAAACTGTTCAAGAGTTGGCATTAATTTAATCTTGAGAGTGCAGAGCATTCTTGATTCACCTACCTTTCTAAATCCAGTGTACTTATATTGAACGAAAAATTCAATATATATTGAAAATATAAACCCCGCCTTCCTCCCACAGCTAAAGCAGCGGGCTTCCGGCGGATGTTCTCGTGAAACACGCTCCCTCTCTTATCATATATCAATTTTTCGCTCCAAAAAAATATTGAAAAATAACGATTATTCGTAATTGATTTATTTTGTCTTCTTTATTATATTATCACTTTACCAAATTAAAATGATCGTTTATGATGATAAAGTAAATTAGCTGTAGCAACGGTATTAACAAGGAGGACATACTATGGCAACAAAAAAATGGGGATTATGGATTTTAACCGCCTTTGTCGTCGGCAATATGATCGGCGGTGGCATATTTATGATTCCGGCAAGCCTAGCGCAAGTCGCCAGCCCAATGGGATCGGCTCTTGCCTGGATGACAACCGGATTGGGAGTTTTCATGATTGCGCTTGTGTTCGGCAGTTTAGTGACAAGAAAGCCGGAACTGAAAGCAGGGCCGCAAAGCTACGCGCAGGCGATGTTTTCCTCGTCAAAAGCGGGGAACATCGCAGGCTACAGCATGGCGTGGGGATATTGGGCCGCAAACTGGGCGGCGACCGCGTCTGTCATTATTTCTTTCGCCGGCTATTTAAGCACATTTTTCCCGATTATGCAAAGCGACCGCATTTTCATTACGATCGGAACATTTCAATTAGAAACAGGCAAAGCGCTCACGTTTGCAGTTTGCACGGTCGTATTATGGGGGATTCAATGGATTCTCGCCCGCGATTTTCAACGCTCAGGAAGCATTAATATTTTGGCGACAGGTGCGAAAGTCATCGGTTTTTTCCTTTATATTATCGCGACTGTCTCGGTTTTTAACGCCGCAAATTTAGGCAGCGGATTTGCATTCATGGATGAAAAAGGACAAGCGGTATCCGTTCCAAGCCAAATCAACGGAGCGGCGATTACGATGCTGTGGGCGTTTATCGGCATTGAATCAGCTGTTATGCTGTCAAACCGCGCGAAATCACAAAAAGATGTAAAAAAAGCGACATTGCTTGGATTAATTATTTCGGTGCTTATTTACATGGGGATCACATTGTTAACGATGGGAGCTCTTTCGCAAGATGAGCTGCAGCAATCGCAAAAGCCGCTCGTGGACGCGCTACATGCGGTGATCGGCAGCAACGGCGCCTACATCATGGCAATCTTAGCGCTTATTTCCTTGTTCGGCTCGACGATCGGCTGGATTGTCGTCAGCTCGGAAGTTCCGTATCAAGCGGCAAAAGAAGGGCTGTTTCCTGCTTTCTTCGCGAAAACAAACCGAAACGGCAGCCCTGTCCGTTCTTTGTTTATTACCAATTTTATGACGCAAATTTTTCTATTTTCGACCGTATCAGGAACGGTGAACGAAGCGTACAATTTCGCGATTGTCGTCGCAACGCTCGCCTACTTAGTTCCGTATCTCGTTTCTGCATTATATCAGCTGAAATTAATTATAACGGGAGAAACGTATGAAAATGCAAAGCGCATTCGCATCCGAGACGGCATCATCACAACAGCGGCGTTAGCGTACTCGATTTGGGTCATCAAAACGGGAACGGCAGATTGGCATACATTTTTCTTAGGAATTGGTCTATTTGTGGCTGGGTTAATCTTATATCCATTGCTTATGAAACAAAAACCGAGCAATGATCATAAACAGACAGAGCTAAAAGAGGCGTAAAGGGGCCAATGAAAATCTTGGTCCCTTTTGTTTTTATTTTCTCCCCACTATCTTATTCGCCGGCTCATTATCGAACTCTACTTTTTTCATTCAAGATCCGCCTCTTTCTCTATATTAAACCATTTGTTGGTATACAGTATCTTTCCAAACATACCCTCGATCATCTAGTTCAATGAATCTGGCGATGTACGATTCTTTTGGAATATGGCTTAATGTGTGCCTTAAACGCTCATACTGGTATTCGATAAACTTTTCGATGGAAGCGTCGCGATCGAGCAATGTCCCATCCAAATCAAATATAACTGCTTTTACCATTATCTATCGTTTCCTTTCTTATCCTAAATTATGAAAGAGAACAGAGCAAATCCTTGTTTTTTATAGACGGAGTCAAGCATTCATGGAGATTTTTTGTACAATGAAGTCCAACATTTTTTGCGAGCGTTTTCCATGATTTTGTGTTTTCTTTTGATGTCGCTTCAATGCCTAGGTATCCATTTTGAAATTTTTCATAACCATTTCGCTGCAATTACCCAGTGCGGCCTAGAATATCTTAAAACCCATCTAATTGGCAAAAAGGCATTAAAATTTTGTCAATAATGCCGATATTTATATTAAGGGAAGTAACACGTGATAATGATGTGAAAAGTTCTTGTTCGACTTACCATGTTTTTCTTATTGATCCCTTTTGCAGCGCAAACCAATATTAATTATACCAAAATTTTCATCTAATGGTATCGACCTTTCCAAAGTTTAAATGAGAAGTTGGATCGCTTCACAACATTTACCATTTCGCTTATTCCAATCTATCATGGGCAAAAGAAGGTGTTGGGAATGAAAATTAATTCGAATCCATTAAATGGTTACACCTTGAATTTAACTCATGTCTACAAGTTAAACGGCAACAGCAATAACCATCATTCATTGTTTAAACAGCCAGTGCGCGACGGTGGACTAAACTTGGATAAATTAACGCTATCATCGATCCAAAAGGGATATCCGGTTGGAGGTCTCAAAATCGAAAGAGCCGAAAAAACAGTTGCCTCCGTTTATTATTACGATTACTTTTCCGTAGAGAATATGACGGGTTTGACAGAAGAAGAAAAAAATCGGATCAATGAGGCGATTACAGCGGCAACATACATCGATCCCAAATATTTTACCGGCGGATCGACGAGTGACCAATTTGCCATGGCCATGGCACAGATAAAAGCAAAACTGGATTTTGTCGCTGAACATATTGTTCCTGAGCAATTTAAAGATCAAATGATGAAGGCGACCAATCAATTTATCGATGACAAATTCGCTGTATACAATGATCAAATGTTAAAAATTCAACAAGCCATTTATGATATGTATAAGGACCAATCCGGACCATTGAAACGTATTTCTGAATCCGCTTTCCAACAAATTCAGGCGATAAAAGATGGCCATAGTGCCATACAAAAAGAACAAACATATTATCTCTCCTTATTCTCCCAGCTTAATGGCGCTGACGAAAGCGAATTTGTCCAAAAGTATGAAAATGTGATGAAAGAATATAAAGAAGGTCAAGAAGGGGCTTCTCAGGGGGATGATTTCACGAAAAAACGAGTGGACCGAAATATTCGCCTATTAAGAGAAATGTGGAACCACTTTATCGACCACCTTTCTGGCTTTGACCATTATCGTGTCCCAACTGGGGAAACCCCTCTGTTCGATAAAACTGTGTAAGATGCTATTTACGGGAGTTACGCTCAGGGAGACGAAAGGTTGCTTTCGTCGTGGAACTGAGAAACTCCCTCTTCAAGTGTTATAAGTGGCGAGTAGTTCATATAAAGTAGGTTCTGAATAATGTGCTAATTTGCACCTATCTTGACGAGCATCTTTCGTCGTTCCCCGATATCATTTTCTATTTTTACAAAATATAGAAATTGTTAAAAACCTCAAAACAAACTAACGGGCCCAGTTTAATACGACATGCTTCCTGCGACAATCAAGCCGACAATAATAGAAATGGCAAATAAGCTAAGCCCAACTGCGAGATTGCCTTCCTCGACTTTTTTAGCTAAGTTTGTTTTTGGCGTGAAGATGTACTCGAGCGCAAAATACACGAGAATTTGCGTGATAATGCCAATGACACCCCATAGAAGAGCATCAGGCAAACTGACGCTGTTGCTCCAGGCGGCATAAATGACAATCGCCAATCCTAGCGCTTTTCCCCACAATTTCAACGCTACGGCCATATTGCCTTGGCGAATGAGTTCACGCTCGGAAAACTTGCCGATACGTCACTCCCTCTTTTACAAAAAAATCGCATTCGCGTCGGGCAATAATTTGCGGCAAGTCGATTGATTCATAAAAATAAAGCAAGCGATAATTTTCCTCGCCAAGCCATAGCCGATACTCCAATCGATTCATGATATTTCCCGCCTTTCCAAATCTGATGCAACTACTAATACGGATATGATGGGAATTGGTTCCATTATTCATGAATGGTATTTTCCAATTTAATTGCCGCCACTTCCTTCAAAGTTATTATTGTGAATTTGAAGGAAATATACTTGATGCAGTCAGACTTACTCGGGAAGATACCTGCTTTAGCGGCGGCAAAATATGAATCCGCATCGGTTGCCATTTCCTCTAAGTATCACGCTATTTTCTGTTACACTTCAATAACTTCTTTAAAGCGGGCCACCCGCTGCATCCATTCTTCTACCGTCGCTAAATAAATACGGACCGGTGTTTTCGGATGCGGCGTATACTCGACAAGCCACACTCCGTTTTGAGATGGAAGAAAAAAGAAAAGATCTCTCATATGATAAAGCACATTCTCCATATAGAGATCGGGCGAGAGATTATCCGTTCCATTAGGGAAATGAAAGGTAGTGAGATTGTATAAATATCGGTTTTTCGCTTCAAGATCCTCAAGGAAATGTTCGAAGCTTCTTTTTTCCTCGTCCGTAAATTCACTTTTCTTCTTAACTTTGTCTACTTTTTTCGGTTCGTTCAGCCAGTCGAACGCTTTCTCGGTCAGAAAAAATTGTTCTACAGGCACGGAATCTCCCGATGAAAATGAATAATACTCACGAATTTGATCTAAAATTTCGTCAAATGTTACGTAATAAAACTCATGAATAATATCTTTATATATAATATGCGCCAACCAGTCGTCCCCTTCGTAATGATGGAACATTAGCGCCCTTTTGCGCGGCATGTCCGTCCCTCTTATGATCCATTTTGACTGCACATAACGATTGATAAATGTTTTCATTTCATCGGATATTGGTTCTTCGCCACGCTCAGCTTTTTCATCATCGATAATCCCCTTTAAAATAAGCTGATGCTCCGCTGTCTCCAAAATTGCTTTCCATTCTTTTTCGCTCCTTTTTCCAAACGTTGCTGCTCCTATCCCTTTAGCAACACCGGGATAATCACATACCCCCACCAACAGCATCAATTCTGCCGTTGTACACGTCATGACAAGCTCCATCCTGCTCCCTCTCTTTCCTCTTTCCTATCCGTTTTCTCTAACATTGCTGATTGCCAATCTGAAAACTTTGTTCCATCGGTTATATGTGCCCCAATAACAGTAATTTCAATAGATTGCGCAGCAACAGCCATATAATGCCATATACTGCTGCCCCAACAACCGTAAAAACAGCATATAACAATTTCCGAATCAAAAACGGAAAAGGAGACACTCTTTTATACAGATAAACAGGAAACCATAAAAACAAATTGTATATTAGATTAAATATCTTCTCCCACAGCGCTTCCGGATGTTTTTCATAGCCTAAGTCATAATAATATACAATTAAATTAGCACCTAAAAAGACAGCAACAGCAGTGCTAAACTGCGATATGAAAATAAACCCCAATGTATAATCGAGAAGAGTAATCCATGTATGTGGTTCCGATAATAGAAACCATAGGTCTGACAATAGAAACCTGAAATCTGATGTCATCAATATATGCCTCCTTAAAACTATCGCTAGCTAAACCACTTTTTTATTGATGCTGGTATTTCTGTCTTTTTCATTGCGTCTACCGCCTTGTCACCAACGTTTTTAACGGCATCTACAGCCTCGTCAACTACTTTTCCTCCAACGTCCTTTATTTTATCGCCAAACAGCGAACTAACGGTTCCGCCTACAAACGCTCCAGCCGCCCCGCCTATAATCATCCCTGGCGGTCCTCCTATACTGCCGATCATGATTCCCACTCTTGTGCCTACGTTTATAGCAAACATATCCAATGCTGCTCCAGTAAAAACACGACCAACTCTTTCTGCCGAACTTTTATTTTGATTTTCCGGACTTACATACTCTGTTATATTGGCACCAATAGTAATGAGAGTCCCAACTCCAGGTATATGCTTTGCTGCTTTGTGCATTCCCTTCGCTTTCGTTGCAGCTTCAGCTGTTTCTTTAACCCCTGCCGATACCCGGTCTATCAATGCATTTCTGAACTCTTCCCCGGTCAATATGCCTTCAATATTTTTAGGGTATCCTGCCATATGTTTAATAAAGTCTGATGGACTCCGGTAACTAGAAAAAATTTTATGCAATATTTTTTCATACCAACTAACAGGTTCTTTTCTCATCACTTTGATAATGAATTTAGCCAGGGGCGATTCGTGCTTTGTTTCGCTTGTCCATGAAGGGGGAGCTTTCACCGCGAATCGATAGTCGCCTTTTATTTTTTGCCATAAGGTCGGTGCTTGACGAATATATTTTATTTGCAAACCTTTCGCTACTTGCATGGAAGCGAGAAACGCCACAAGTCTTGTGCCAATAATGATATTATCTCCTGTACTTAATTTTTCGTTTATTGTGGCGAAAAAATCAGTGAAAGGATATGCCCTTTCCTTCATTTCATCCTTTCGCAATTTAACCGTCATCGTTCTATAATCTGGATGACTGTTTAGCTTATCCATGTTAAACGATAAAACCGAAAAATCTCCTTGGCAAAACATCGACTCGATAAGCGCAATATAATTTTTCATGATTTGAAGATCAGCTTCCAGGCCGCTTAATTCTTTCATCTGTTCGGAATCAAACTTCCGCAAATCTTCCACTGTTTCTGCCGCATAATCTTCCGCTTTTTTTAATCCGTGCATAAAACGCTGATCGTCTAATCTTGTCAAGTAAACGATATCGTTTACTTCATTCATATAACCATTGGCCTCGTCGACTAAGTCCTTGACGGTGTTTTTCATTCGCTGTAATGCTGAAGCAATCTCATATTCCAAAAAGCTTTCGCGAATAAATCCGTTATTTGCCGGTTCTAAATTATTCAGTGATTTTCCTAAGTTAATACGCTGTAATTCTTCTTCCTTCTTGCGCAATAAAGAGTAATAGTAAGCAAGGGTCATGCAACCGCCCCCCTATCATTTAGCGAAACTTCTACTTTCAATAGGTAACCAGATTTACTATATCATGGAAATAAAATGGCAAAAAGAGAGAAAAGATGGATTCTTTTACTTACTTATTTAAGGACTTTAAGACTAATAAGTGTATTTAGTCACATTACCTTTTATTAAATGAGAAATGAAGTTTGAAAAAATGGTTACTAAATTTATTTTTCCATTTACTTTTCAACAAGGAAATCATTTTTGAAAAAACAAAAAGAAGCTGTCCTCAAAAGGTCGTTTTACCAGCCTTTTGGGACAACCTCTTTTCGTTTACTTCACATCATACCCTTGTTCTTCAATGGCTTCTTTCAATTGGTCCAAGCTGACTTTCGTTTCATCGTAATCGACATCGACCGTGCCTTTATCGAGATGCACTTCAACGCGGCTGACTCCTTCTAGCTCTTGTAAAGCGTTCGTCACGGCCATTTTGCAATGGTTGCATGTCATTCCTTGCACTTGTAATGTCGTTGTCATAATGGATTCCTCCTTGTTTTTATAGTTTCACGCGTTTTAGGCGAAGCGCATTTGTCACTACCGATACGGAGCTAAACGCCATCGCCGCTCCGGCAATCCACGGCTCCAACAGCCCGGCGGCGGCAACCGGAATGCCGATCGTATTGTAAAACAGCGCCCAAAACAAGTTTTGCCGAATGTTTGTCATTGTTTTGCGGCTTAATTCGACCGCTTTCGGAATATGCGCCAAATCGCCGCCGACTAATGTGACATCGGCCGTTTCGATGGCGACATCGGTTCCTGTGCCGATAGCCATGCCGATATCTGCTTTCGCTAGCGCCGGAGCGTCATTAATGCCATCGCCGACCATCGCCACTCGTTTTCCTTCTCGCTGCAATTTTTCAACGATGTTTGCTTTATCTTCCGGAAGCACTTCAGCGTATACATGGTCGATTCCCGCTTGTTCGGCGATCGCTTTCGCCGTCCGTTCATTGTCGCCTGTGACCATGTAGACGTCAATTCCCATTTGTTTTAATGCACGGATCGCTTCTTTTGCGTTTTCTTTAATGGTATCAGCGACGGCGATGATGCCGGCAAGCTGCCCATCGATGGCGACAAACATTGCTGTTTTTCCTTCTGTTTCCAATTGCACCATTTTCTCTTCATGTTGCGACATGTCGACGTTATTTTCTTTCATTAATTTTCTCGTTCCAACGAGAACGCGTTTGCCATCGACTGCCGCTTCAATGCCGTGGCCTGCAAGCGCCGTAAAGCGCTCAAGCGGCTTCACCGGAATTTGTTTCCGCTTCCCATATTCGACAATCGCCTGCGCGAGCGGATGTTCAGAGCCACTTTCCGCCGACACGGCATAATCAAGCATTCCTTCTTGAAACGCAATGACATCCGTTACTTCTGGTTTTCCTTTCGTCACCGTTCCAGTTTTATCCAACAGCACTGCGTTGATTTTATGCGTTTCCTCTAGATATTCGCCTCCTTTAAAGAGAACGCCGTGTTCCGCCCCTTTTCCGGTGCCGACCATGATCGATGTCGGCGTGGCAAGACCGAGAGCGCACGGACAGGCGATGACAAGCACAGCGATGCCGACTTCCAACGCTTTTGGCAAATCGCCCGGCGCGACAAAAAAGTACCAGACAACAAACGCCAACACGGCGATGCCAACGACAATTGGAACGAACATTCCCGAAATAACGTCGGCCAGCCGCTGAATCGGCGCTTTTGAGCCTTGCGCTTCTTCGACGATTTTCACGATATTTGCCAATGCTGTGTCTTTCCCGACCTTTTCCGCCCGAATCGTCAGAGTGCCTGTCGTGTTGATCGTTGCGCCGATGACGCGGTCGCCTTCTTTTTTATCCGCCGGAATCGATTCCCCTGTAATCATCGATTCATCAACAGCAGATGCGCCTGCAATCACGATACCGTCTACCGGTATTTTTTCTCCCGGCTTGACGATAATCGTGTCACCGACCGCTACTTGTTCGAGCGGAACTTTGACTTCTTTTCCGGCGCGAACAACGAGCGCTTCTTTCGCCTGCAAGCTTAACAGTTTTGAAATCGCTTCGGTCGTCCGTCCTTTCGCGCGCGCCTCAAAATATTTTCCGACAAGCACGAGCGTGATGAGCACCGCGCTTGTTTCAAAATATAAATTCGGCATATAGTGCGCGTTGCCAATCGTTTTCACCGCTTCCGCCAAGCTGTAAAAATAAGCAGCAGAAGTGCCAAGCGCAACAAGGACGTCCATGTTCGCGCTTTTGTTTCTTAACGCGCGATACGCGCCGACGTAGAAAGGACCGCCGATATAAAACTGCACAGGTGTCGCGAACAAAAGCTGCACCCATGGATTCATCAGCCAAGCAGGCATCGGCAAGCCAAGGTCAAACGGCAGATGCGCGATCATCGTATAGAGAAGCGGAAGCGATAACACGATGGAAATCGTAAGTTGCCGCTGTTTTTGCTTCAGTTGTTCTTCTTTAAACCCTGCGCTCTCTTCATCCTTCCGCACTTGCCCTTTATAGCCAAGCTTTTTTATTTTTTCTAAAATCGCTTCGACCGATGTGATGCCTGCCTTATATTCGACAACCGCGCTGTTTGTTGCCAAATTGACCGTGGCGCGTTCCACGCCTTCCATGCGTTGCAGCCCTTTTTCGATGCGCGCCGCACAAGCAGCGCACGTCATACCTTCAATATCGAGCATGACCTTTTCGGTGGCAACGCCGTATCCGAGCTTTTCAATTTTTTCTTGAATATCGCGAACGCTTTGTTTCGCCGGATCATACTCGATCGTCGCTTTTTCCATCGCTAAATTGACGTTTGCTTCGACCCCGTCCATCCTATTGAGCGCTTTTTCGATGCGGCTCGAACAGGCGGCGCACGTCATGCCGGTAATATGCAACGTCACATGCTTTTTCTCGTCCATCGCGCTTCCCTCCCTATTTGGAAAATTGGCTGATCACGGTCATTAACTCCTGAATCGATTCATCGCCGCTGCCTTCGCGAATCGCTTTGGCGACGCAATGACGGACGTGCCGTTCCAACAAGTGCAATCCGACTTTATGCAGCGCTGCTTCAATCGCAGAGATTTGGATTAAAATATCGATACAATACCGGTTGTCCTCCACCATTTTTTGCACGCCGCGCACTTGCCCTTCAATGCGCTTCAATCTTTTTACAATATTTTCTATTTCCTCTTCCGTGCGCAGAACCATTTTAGGATTAGGATGATGCTCCTCACATTGATTCATGCATTTCACCTCATTCCATCGTTCTATATACATTATACGGGTAATGGGTATAAATCGCAATGAGAATGATTTAATTTTTTCTATCGCAAAGCTCTTTTATTTGCTTCACCGTTACCACTTGTTCTTGATAACTATCGATACAGTTAAGTCCATATAATTGTGTAAAAAGGGAAATAGAAAAAGAGCCATGTTGCTTCCCCTTTGGTAGAATAAACAGTGGACAAACAAACACCAAACATAAGGAGGAATGCAACCATGGCTCAATATCATATTACCCTAAATGATGAACTTTTGCACGGGTTATTCACCAGAGATGAAGGATTAGCGAAGCTACTGGAACAAGTCCTCAATCAAATCCTCGAGGCACAAGTAGAAGAACAGCTGGGGGCTCGCCGTTATGAACGAACGGAAGAACGAAAAGGATATCGCAACGGTTCGTATCCACGCCAGCTGACAACCCGGGT
>NZ_FOJS01000053.1 GCF_900111865.1 Parageobacillus thermantarcticus
TTTATGTTGAATTATTTTTTAGCGGCTTTGGCGAATAAAGTTGCGGATACCATAAGCTTCATCAGGAAAGAAAATATTTCCGTTGCAGGATACCTACCACCACCAATAGAATGATTAACATAACAGCGTTATAACGGGAGGTAAGCGTCATGACAGATGATATAAACGAAGGACAAATATTGATGGGGCCGAGTGATGTGTGTGCTTTGCTGGGCATAAAGGAGTCCACCTTGCGAAAGTATGCCCTCATCCTTCAGGACGCGGGGTACAAGTTCCACGTCAACGACAAGGGACAGCGGGGATACTTTCAAAACGACGTTATAGTTCTAAAGCGGTTCATGGAGATAAAACAAAGTAGCGATATGACGCTCGAACAAGCAGCAGAAGCAGTAATGGCATGGGTTCAGCAATCGAACGTAGCGGTTCGCGTTATGGATAAAAAACAGGAATCAGAGCGTTATAACGATGATATACAAGCGTTAAAAGAAATGGTCGCCAAACAAAACGAGCTGTTAAAGGAACTCATGATGAGACTGGATCAGCAACAAAAATACATAGAGGAAAGCCTAAAGAAAAGGGATGAGCTTCTCATGCAGTCCCTCAAGGAGTCCATGGAGACACGCAAAATGATCGCGGCGGCCAAAGAGGAAGATGAGAAGAAGAAAAAAGGGTTTTGGTCTCGCCTATTCGGCAAATAGATAGCGCCCGGGATTCGTCCTGGGCGCAACATCATATTTAATTATAACGGTGACATAACGCTCGTTTTATTTTACTTCATCCAGCGTCAAAATAAAGGTTTCGATTCCCTTATCGTCACACGCTTTCTGTAGCAGCTGACGCTTTGCGTCATTTGTCGTTAGCCATATGAGTAACGGAAAGTATCCGTACTGTCGTTGAAATGCCCCTAATTCTTTGAGTTCCACATATTTTTCGATTTTCCGCTTGTTATTGGACATGGTTTGTGTGTGATCAATTTCTGCGAAATATAAGCGGTCATCGATCATAAATATAACATCGGGCTTAATATAAGCTTTCCCATTTATCAAGACTTCTTTTTCTACATTCCACGCCTTTGGACAGCCATAGTACAAATACAGTTCATTTCTCATGAGGATATGACGTACTTGGGCTGTCCTAGTGACTTTTTTTGTGCTACCGACCATTTCCCGTCCTTTTTTGTTGAGGTAAAACACATTTTCCTCCAGCCGGAAAGAGTTCAGATATTCTTTCATATTGGCCAGCACGCGACAAGCGTTCCGATCACTTCCTAAATTGTGCAACCGCTGAATCTGCGAACGTGTCATAAAGCCCAATTTATTTAAACTCGATAGTATAGCCATTTGGCGCTGGCGGCTCATTTGAATGGTGTTCAATAGCACTCACCCTCTTTTCCATTTTGTAAGGTTTCAAAATGTCATCGATAAACTCATTGGAGATATAAGGCGCTTGTAGAATGACCGGCTTATCCGTTAAATAAATGCATCGGCCTTTGATAAATGGGAGTTTTTCAGCTCCCTTTTCATTTAGGACGACTTCGCTGGCTTTGGCTGTCTGAAGACGGAAGCATACCTTGCTGTCGCAGTTCTGTTTAATCTGACGCGGTAGCACGTCACTGGTCGGGTACTGTGTCGCGTAGATAAGACGATACCCGACGCCACCCGCTACACGAGCGATATAACTCATAATATTTTCGCACTCTTGGCGTAACGCCTTATCTTGCCCTTTGTACCCCGCCGGGGACAGCTCCGCAGCTTCGTCCACCACGATAAAATGCCGCTCTTTTATCTTCGAATCCCGTATATTTTCGAATCCAGCCGCTTTAAAATCCTTCAATCGTTTTTCGATATCCGTTTTGATATGTTTCAGTGCCATTAACGCTTCTTGCGCATCAGAAGCAACAGAAACGACTTGCTGCAGGTTTGCGAACCGTTGAAAAGCCAAACCGCCTTTTAAATCAATGAGCGTAAAGCGAACGTGTTCCGGGTGGTTAGCGGCT
This sequence comes from Parageobacillus thermantarcticus, assembly GCF_900111865.1. Classification (GTDB taxonomy): domain Bacteria; phylum Bacillota; class Bacilli; order Bacillales; family Anoxybacillaceae; genus Parageobacillus; species Parageobacillus thermantarcticus. Next base: position 1,997 of record NZ_FOJS01000053.1, read on the forward strand.
AATACCGTAATAAGCATTTTTAGAAATACGGTTTTCCCGTATTGCGTTGTGCCGGCAACAATCATGTGCATGATTCGGTCGAAATCATGAAAATGAATGTCTCCTTGTTGGTCGATGCCAGTCGGAATCGTCCATCCTTTGCATCGATCGATGATCTCTTTTGTTAGTTCAAACATCTCCGGCAGTTCATTTTCGAATACTTTTACGCGCAGCATCCCGTCAAAAGAAAACTCGATTCGCTTATTTAGGGCATTTTCGAAATGCTCTTGTTTTTGTTCAATCTGGCTAAAGCTAAGATAAAAAGGCAATCGGTAAACGAATTCCGTGTACGTTTCATATTTGCGTTGCCTAATGAATTCCACAGGCTCCTGATCGTCTTTTTGCAGGCATTTCTCGAAAACTTTTTCGATCTTTTTGCGGTCATCCATTTTCTTGCCCTTTGCTACCGCCAAAACCGCCCCAGCAATGACTGGAATGAGAAACGATTCGATCATAGAAAACACCCTTAAATAAATATTTAAGTTTTGCCTGTTCGGAAGAGAGAAAATATGTGCTGACACCTTGATATGAAAGGAAAACCGATATTCTTTTTCCCTATTCCCTAGCGGTATATCGATGGGAATACCATTTAGACAGTCTTATCTGAATAGATGGACCAGCTTGTTTAGACGTTCTGATAAGAATATTTCCGCTTCCTCATGAGGACGTGCTTATAAGAATAGCGCCATTTTCCCCAGCAGCTTAACCAAGGAGAAACCTGCTCCTATGAGGAATCCTGCCTTAACGAATCCCCATTCAATATTTACTCCCCATCTTTCCAGCTCTGACAATACGACAACGGATGCTGCTGTCGCTCCGATCACCAATACAGGCATATTCAAAAACATAGAAGAAATAATGTAGCTCATGATTTCACCCGCCCTTCTCTTTGCTGTTCTTTCGCATATACGGGTAAACTAACGCCTTTCATGTTGCCTCACTCCTTGGGGTTAATTGAATTGCCTATGTTTCATGGATATTTCGATAGCTTGTACAAGTTTCCGTTTTATTGAACAAAAACGTTTAAAATTACGGATTTTTGGACATGAATGGATTTAACCAAGAAAGGGAAGGAGATGGAACGGTGTTCGGTTTGGGGAAAAAACGAAGTAAATTAGGCAAATGGCTCGATAAAAGAGGAATAAGTCAAACATGGTTAGCCAAAACATCAGGAGTAAGCAGGACCGTTATTAGTGATCTCTGCAATGGAGAAAAAAAGCATAGTCCGCGATTAGAAACCATTAAAAAGATCATGTCGGCTTTAAAAAAAATCGATCCAAATGTAAAACCGACAGACTTCTTTGATATATAAATCATCCAAATGTCGATTTAATTGGTTATTGAATACGCGTATTGAATACGCTCAAATTTGAGCGTATTTTTTATGTCAAAAACAGGTCGAAAACAGGGCCGAAAAATGTATAATAGTCGGCTTGAAAGGCTCAGCTTTTAGACCATAGAACCCTTGATAATACTAAATTGTTGCGGCGCAGACCTATGAATTAGTTCATAGATATAACTGGGTACACCTTAGACATACCCAATTATGTCTATGAATCTGTGACCGGAATTAAACTCCGCTCATAACGATCTCGAAAAACACGAGGGGGCGATAAATTATCTCCCCCTTAATATGGGTCTGCTGAAAGATCAGCACCCTCTCTTCGTTTGCTAGCTGCATCAACATCAATTTGATTTAGGTTTCATTTCAACGTTACCACTCGACGTTACTATTAAACGTTACCATTGAACGCAACATAATCCTGGGGTTAGACGGTATCATGAGATTTTAAGACACCTCAAATTCCACGATGTCGTGTAATTTTATTTTTTGTCTGACGAAAAACCCTTTTTCATGAATATGTCGCGGAAATGTTTTTCCAAGAACTCCTCCATCCGCGAAGCAATGAAGCACCAGCGTTCACCCTTCTTTTCTGGGTAGTACACAAAACCGCCATTTTCAATGTCGAGCATCGGTTTGTAGCGAGGGTGAAGTAGGATGTTCTCCTTTAGCCAATCCTCGCTGTATCCGGTCCGCTCTTTGAGATCCTGCATGGACCACCAGACTTTGTTCACGTTACCCCATCCTTTCAGACTGTTTGCTCGTCTCTCTCAATAAGCGGCACGGATGTGTCGTGGGATTTTATTTTGCGTTGCGCATCAGAATTTAATGCTTGGATAATTTCCGCATACAAAGGAGTAATAGGGACTTGTTTCTCGCCCCACTTTCGTAAAAGCTCGATTGCTTTTTCCGGGTTTATATAGGACAGTTGAGCAAGTTTAACTGGAATTTCTCGTCGCTTTTGAAGTAATTCAAGATCAATCGGCAGTGTCATTTTCGTTTGCCTCCTTTTTCCGCTTTTCTTCAGCCAAAATACGCGGAATCGACGTGCGCATAAAGAACGCGTAGACCCGCATCATTGTTTCTGTTGATGGCTGGTTCATGACGACTTCTTGTTTCTTTTCGTTATCCATATTGTCATGCTCCTTTTTTGACTAGTATTTGATCTCCTCAAATTTGAGTGCATCTTTTTTCGTCTGACAAAAATAAAATACGACGACGTCACGCTTTTTTTATGCGTCCGAAAATTCCAGTTTGCAGCACAGCATATCGTTCATTACTTTGTTTCTGTCGTACCAAAAAAATAACCGCTAAAATTGGCGTATAACGCGTTTTAAACAGCGTGGTAATGGTTTTATATCCCCTACGATTCAAAACGCTCTACGGGGCTTCTACGGGCTTTAAATGACGTTTGCTTTCTGGAACATAAAAAAAGCCCTCGCTATTGCGAAGGCTTCTCGATTATATCGACTTCTCCAAGAGACCAAAAGGCACGTTCTATTTTGTATAAGATGGTCAAGTCCAAGTAACTTATATTCTTGGTTGGGATCAATGCTCTAATCCGATTTAACTCTGCTTCGGTGAACTTGATTGGATATAATACTTCGAATTCATATTCCATTTGCTCCTCTTGCATGGCTCGAGTTCCCTCCTTTCCTGCAATTTGAAACATTGTACCCGTTCAAAAATCAGATTCGAACCCTTTTCACGAAAACGATTCGTATCAGAATAAAAAAAGGAGACGGAAAAACCGAACCCCCTTTTTTAAAAAATTGGCTGCATCAGCGGGAGAGAAATGGTTATTTCAGGGAAAAAGTGAATAAAGTGAAGAAATGAAGTAAAGTGAACGTTTTTTGACTAACTTTCTATATTTCTCTCTATAGGGACTTTCCTATACTTCTTTCACTATTATTCATTTATTCACTTTTTTCACTAAAAAAAGAGGTAAAAAAGGAAATATTTATAATATAAATGGAATTTATTTTCAAATATGTTACATAAAGACGTTAGACGAGTGAATAAACTCATTCACTTAGTGAATTTTCTGAGGTGCGGTTAGTGAATTTTTAGGATCTAGAAAACCACGTTACTATTCAGCGTTACCATTAAACGTTACCATCCAGCATTGAACGTTACCCTTAAACGTAACAAGAAAAAAGTAAGGTTTTGTAAGTTTTTTTCTTAACATTTACTCCAAAAAAAAGCGGCTTTTTTCTCCTTTTTGTAACCTTTATTGGTAACTAAAAAAGGATCCATTTCCGAAGTTCCGAAGTGAATTTTTTTGATTTTATGGAGGCGTTTTGCGGGCCTCGCGAGCCCCGCATAGGATCCCCTCTAAGAAGGACCCATGACCATACAGCGGTTTTATCTCCCCTTACGTGAGTATTTTTTCAAAAAATCTCGGCAGTTGAGGCCCACCACCGGTGCCCGAATCTGAAAAATCCTTGAAAACTTTTGACCCCGGGGGATGCTCAAACTTGAGCCAACCAATCCGTTTTCAATGGCAAATATCCCCCTTTTACGAGAAAAAACGAATTTTGTGCGCGCGAAGCTGCCCCCGCCGGTCCCCTATGCCTCTGTAAAACTTTTTTCATACCCCCTACCCATAACGTCGTTTATCCTCTGCGGTTTTGTCGCGTATGAAGGAACGGCCTCGCCTTTTATCCCCCCTTCGTATGAAAAAAGGGAGTTCTGTACACACTGAAGGGCGCCGGCGGTCTAGCAAGAGCCAGCTAAAAAAAATTTACCCTACCCCTTCCTAGTCGCCGATATGTCGGGTAGGGGGGTCACGCGCGCGGCCTGTGTGTTGTATGAAGGTCACTCAGCCGGTTCTCCATGTCTCCACTTCGTCGTCAGGCAGGGGGGCATTCAAGTCACACCCCTTTTTGAAAAACTCCCGCGCTATTGGAATTGCCTGCCCCTGGCCGGTCCCCGCTCTCCTGTCATCGTTTCGTTGGGTACGGGGGATTAAGCGAAATAAAAAAAGACCGCACATCCTTGTGCAGTCTTGTTATTGCTCCTTCAGGTATCCAACTGTTATAGCCTTGCTGCCATTACTCGAAAACAAATGATACATGAGTGCTTTATCATTATCTATCTTCTCAATGGTTACAGGTATATCAAGGCTTACAACCTTATTCTTAGCACCTGCGCCTTTGAAATGAAATAAAATACATTCGCTAAAGTTTGAAATAGAAACGCTCTTTATTGGTTGATCGAAGCGTACCCTAACACCTTCTCCGTATACCATCCATTGCAATGGTTTACCTATGAGATTATTCCTCAATTCTTGGACTATCTTCTCTGTTGCGTCCATTCCGCCCACCGCTCCTCTTCTTCAAACCAATCCTGAATCTAATCATTGAATAGCTCTTCTACGCTGATAAACCCAAGGATAACTGCCAGCTTATCCAGTGCTTTTCCTTTCAAATGATAAAACTTTCTTTCGCTTAGACCTAGTTCATTATATATCTCATAATCGTAGACATCTTCTGGCTGCATGTAGCACTGAATGATAATAGCCCGCTCCATTTCGCTACACCGGTTTACAGCCGCTTGAATCCGTTGCATATATTCCTCTCGTTCCCGTTCGTAATCTATTCTTTGAATGGCAACGGCTTCAGTAGAGGAATAGAATTGATTTGTTTTTGAAGGAGGTGCGATGGAATAAGAAGAAGTGATTTTTGGCAGCATATCATCCGGCAGCGTTAAAAGGTACATCTTGTATTTCTCTAAGGCAATTTCCACTTTTTTACGCGCTGCCTTAATGTTTTGCTTAGTGTGTTGCCGCGGCATTCATCACACCTCCAACAAATAAGAATTAGTGGATGACTTTTAAATTTGGCTTATTCGGCACTAATTCGACGATATCCCCAAATTCATCGACAGCCGCTGTATAAGTCGGTATCGGCCCGAATGTTTCTTGAATAAACTGATGAGCTTTTTCTCTAAACTCCTTGTTCCGGTCTATCTGCTCAGCCGTATAATCCACGACCATATCGAAAAAGACGCTGTCGCCGTCATCTTCCACTTTTTCAATGAAGATTGCCTCGAGGAATGCTTCAAAATCCAATTGTTCCGGAAGGCTTTCTTTCAGTTCCGGATAAGTCGGTAAGGTCACGCCGTCCCAGCTAACCCGATTATGATCAACGGAAATAAGGGAAAGAAAGTCCTCTTTGCTTATCTTCCAGCCAAGCAAGAACAGCTGCATCACGTTTTGATAAAAAAACGAAAGGTCTAACTCATCACGCTGGCATATCTCTTTCATCATGGATTTTCGATGATAAATCTCATCTAAAATTTCTTGTTTTCCCTTGAAATAAGGGCTTTTCTCTAATTCCTTTCCAAGATTGGTATATTGATTTTGAATCTCTCGCAATTGGCCATAGAGCGCATTGTTTCGTCGCTCCAGTTCCTTGATCCGTCGCCCAAAAATCTTCAAAGCCACTAGTGCATTAATAGGATTGTACTGTTTTACCCTTTTCATCTCTTCAATATCATCTTTCCAATTCTTGAATAAGGCTTCGAGATGATGTGAATTTAAATCGGGAGATTGCAGGATTTGAAAGATTATATTTTTCTTAAACGCTTTTAAAATCCGATCTGCATACGTCGATTTTAGAATGCGGTTTGTATCCGCTTCTGCCTTTAGCTTCGCTCCTTCAGAAAGGAGCAGCTGATCAATTTCATTCAATCTTTTCCGTGCCTCAAATATGTTCATATTAGACCTCCTTATTTGGCTCATAAATTTATGTGTAACTTATAGATGCTTTGGAGTTATAAGCCACTCCTTCATACCTTCTACTAGCGTTTCAATAGGCGCATCTTTAAAAGTTTCCATCAAATTCTTTAGCAATACCGTTTCGGCATTATTCTTGAGATACTCGTATACGTGCCACTGATTAACGAAGTTCATATCGCTGTTTTCTCTCCTTTCCACTTTGGTTCGTACTCTCGCAAATATTGGTTCATCTTATTAACAAAGCGTACTTGCCAATAGTAATCTAGCTTTGCTGCGGGATCATCCATTGAAAGAACACGCTTTTCCCTTACCAAGAAATCAATGAACATTAACAAACTTGGTTCGTTGTGAACAAGGGCATCACGATACAACTCGCCAACCGTCATCGTAATACCTCCGTAAAAGTATTAGTTTCTTTAAAAAACCGCATCATAAGAGTTCCTGTTTTGCCATTGCGATTCTTAGCAATCAACAATTCCGTGATCCCTTTATGTTCTGATTCAGGATCGTAATAATCATCACGGTAAAGAAACATCACCATATCTGCTGCCTGTTCAATGGCTCCAGACTCCCTCAAATCAGAAAGCATTGGCCTCTTATCCTTCCGTTGTTCTAAAAGCCGGCTTAACTGGGACAGTACAATGACCGGAACATTAAAATCCTTGGCCATTTGCTTTAAATCAAGAACGATTTCCTCTACCTCGGTGTGCCGGTTCGGTTTGCTTTCTGTCGCCTTGATAAGTGTCAAATAATCAATCATGACCACATGCTTTTTATCAGGAGCGGCTTTTATGTTTCGTCTAACAACAGCCCGCATTGCTGGAACCGTGTTTTCTCTTTCGCGGATATCGATATCTAAACTCTCCAGCCGGCCGACCGCTTCTTGATACTTATCATGCTCGGAATTTGTAAAATGTTTATTGATGTTTCGTAGTTTCATAAGGTTGATTTTGCCCTCAGTTGCAATGAGGCGATCAATAATGGCTTCTTCGGTCATCTCAATGCTAAAAAACGTAACCTTAACATTGCCTGTCTTACAAGCGTTTAAAGCAGAATTCAAAGCAAAGGCGGTTTTTCCCATTGAAGGACGGGCGCCGATCACAATTAAATCCCCTGGTTGCCATCCGTCAGTTAACTGATTCAAGGACAAAAAGCCGGTATGCGTACCGCTTAACCCTTTTGGATTGCTTTTTAAATGTTGCTGTACACGTTGATAGAGCTTGTCCTTAAAGCTGACCGATGGAGCGACCGTATCCGCTTCTAATTTGCTTATTTCTGAAATGAATTGCGTCAAATCTTGAATTTTATGCGTTTCTTTCGTTTTCTCCAAAAACTCATTCGCGTAATTAATGGCGGTCTGGACAGTGTAAAAGGCCAAAATATTCTTTTCGTAACTTTTAAACCCGTGGACAGAAGGAACAGAATTCATTAACTGGCTCAAATAGCTTACGCCGCCAATTTTCATAATGGTGCTTTCGCCTAGCATGGTAAGAGATACAAGCGAGACTTCTTCACCTTCCCTTTTGAGGGAAAGCATGACCTTAAACAATTCTTTGTGCTGCGGATATATAAAGTGATTAGGACTTAATACGGTTTCGTCCAGTAAAGAAGGATCCAACAATATACAGCCCAAAAAACATTGCTCGTTTTGAACCGCTAACTCGTATTTGTTCATGGGTAATCAACCTCTTAAGTGCCAAAAAGATTATTTATATCAATGACTTGCAACCGATTTTTAGGCTCATCGTTTTTGGATTGAGAAGTGTTCTGTTTATGTCTGGAACGAATTTCAGCCACTAACCGGTCATATTGTTTTCGAAGCTTGGAAGCACTCATCACGTTTTTCCACCAGAACGAATCACTTTGTACCCAATCGATCACTTTTGCTATGTTTTCAGGCTGTTTCCCATCAATTTCAACAAGCTTTCTCATATCGTCAGCCCAACTCTGTAAATTAGGCTCCTTAAATTCAGGGAGATTTCTTTTAATTGCTTGATAAAGACGTAAAGCCAATTGATAGTAAGGTGAAGCCTCGTCATAAACTCGTTTTTGACGAGAAGATATATTTTTATTTAATTTACTCTTATTTACTTTACTTGCATTGCGTTCGCTATGCGTTTGCATTGCATCTGCATTGCATTCGCTTTGCTCTTGCTTGGAATCGCTAGGATCCGCATCATTACTGGATTTTGCCCACCTTGCCAACGCCGCTTTACGGGCTTTTTCGCTCTTTTCGTCGTAATTTTTCATGCGTCTTAACAACGATTCAGACCAAAAATATTCCCCATCTGAACGCAGCAATTCAAACTCATTTATGCACGCATATGCAAACTCTTGCGCTGCATCTGCAGTGCATTGCATTTGCATTGCGAGTGCATTCCATGTGTATTTATTAATCTTTATCTTGTAATCCGTTTGTTCTCGTAGCATCTCAATAATTATCCAGTACCATCCATACCCCTCCGATCCATAAACACTTCGCATGGCCAATATCTTTGGATCGTTACGGGCATTGCTGTCGTGAGGAAAATAATAAGCATCCTTCGCCATATCCCCTCACCTACGCTTCCCGCTGCGCTAGCTCCCGCTTTAATTCCTGAATCGCATCCATAACCATTCTTTTTCGTTCGCTGGACATTTCTGTGCGTAACCATCGTGTAAATGTAGCCTCACTAATGCCTAAATGTTCCGCAACCATCCATTGATGTAGACCAGATTCGCGAATGGACCGACGAATATCATCGTTTCTCTTAACCAAAATGCATACCCCCTTAAATAACAATCGTCATCGTTGTAATTACATTATAAATCCTGTATTATTTAGTTATAAGGTATTAAAAACGGTATGCGAAAGGGGTATTCAAAACGGTATGCATAAAACATTTTCATTCCCTATACATTGTGAATCGCCTCAAGTAAAACCTGATTCTGTTGAAGTGAGAAACGTAAATGGGGAAGTTGTAATATTCGCATCAATAAACCCGCCTGACTCCCATGCCTTCGAAGCGTACGACGTATTCGATAAAGTTGAAATCATTCCATCACTCGTAAAAATGGTTGAAAAAATCAAAAATGGTGGGAACAAAAAGAAAGAGATAAAAAAATGGGTAAAAGAGTGGGGACTATTAAAGGGATCACTCACAAAAAATGAATTCGATCAATATGAAATGAGGCAAAGCATAGACTCATTTTGGAGAGAAGCCGAAAAGCTATACGACCTTTGGAACTTACATAAACACACAGTAAACAGAGATTTAGAATCCATAAAAAAACATGTCCAGAAAAAAGAGAAAATATATGACAGCCACACATTAAATACAGACTTTATCCACGATGAAGAATCTGGTACCTATCTATTCTTCTCGGAGTCAGAATCAAAAGTAAAAGTTGCGGAATTTTTCCTCTTCAGCAATAAAGATTACAAAGCAAAAGAAATAGCAATATGGGATGAGTCAGAAGAATTAGTAACATATCAATACATTTGTATGCATTACATATTAAACCAAATAGAGGAACACGTTTCTAAAGGTATCCTAAGACACTATTGGTTAAAACGCGATTCGTATCAGGAAAAGGATTACTTCAAAATAGAGCCAATACTAACATTCAATAATCTTTTAGACGCATTATATATGCAACTCTTCATCCTAATGACGGAAAACGAAAAGAAAATATGTCCCGTATGTGAGCATCCATTCACTCCTGAACGCAAAGATAAAAAATATTGCTCTGAAACATGCTACCTTACCGCTAAAAGTAGACGATATCGAGCCAGAAAAAACGCTGCCATGTAAAACATGCTTTTTCCTTCACTGTGAGAGAGCATATTTTTTTCTCTACACTATTCATTTAGAACATAGTGTTAAATAAACAATAAAAACAGTTTCCAAGTCTTTAAGGCAGAATTCCATCTTTAATTTCAAAGAAAAAGATGCTTCTCGTAATGGCTGCTTTCATTCTCCCCCCTCCCCTCGCGTGAGATTTCGCAAAAAAATTTTTTCCGCTTGACCCCCTCCCGTTGAACAACTCCCCTAAAAAGAGCCAAATCTTCGAATGGGGGGGATGTCTAAAGTTATCCCTTCGTCTGTTTTTCGGACGAATTTCGTACGAAGGATCACCAAATCTTATATTTAAGCTGGCCAATAAGCTCACGGATCGCCTCTGACTCCGTCAAATTTTTCGTCCGACAATATTTTTGTAGAAGCTCATATAGTTCATCATCCAGCCGCACTGTAATTCGATGTTCTCTTGTCTTTTCTTCCTTCGGTCTACCTCGTTTTAGCTTCTTCCGCTCATACGTCAAATCATCATGCACAATCACATCCAGATACCCGAACCGATCGTAAATGTTTTTATGTTTCTGTACGAACTCCTCCCACATTTGCGGGATCCGATCAATTAACCTAAGATATTCCCGCTGAAGTTCCCATTTTTCCTTCTCCGTTGATGGCCTCCGCTTATTAAACACAGATAAAATAAGCACTTGGAAATCATGTTGCTCATAGCAACGGCCTTCCTTCATCAGACATCCCCTCTTTCCTAAAGCAAAAACATTTTTTGTCTGACATTATTTATTTTGATTATAATACGTAACACTAAACAAAACAATATTTTTTGTCAGACATAAAATAATTAATGAGATTCTAACTTGGAACCCCACCCAGTCCAAATTTAAGCTGCCCAAACAATTTAAAGCTACTTACCAAATTGATAACCAGAACACCCTAGTCCAAGTTTGGACTGCCCCCCCTCTCAGAAATGACTGGATAGAGCATCCACCCATAGATCACTAAAATACTCAAAAATGAGTAAAAGAAAAACGCCCTAAGTAATACTTAGAGCGCCATATCATAGACAAAAATCAAGCATTCTTATTTAATCATCTAACAATGAAGCATGAATTTTTTCTAAAGTAACCTTAGTTGCCTTAAGCTTTTCCTCTCGTTCAAGCTCATACAACTTCTCATCAAGTATCAATTCAATCCCCAACTTTACATGAGGAAAAATCTTTAAACAAACTTCCTCGCTTAATTCATGGATCCCCTTGCTCAATATTCCATATATTTTTCGATTTTCAACCAAATATTGAGGTAAGAAGTCTTTCAACGAGAGAATTTTTTCATCCATTCTCTTATTAGAAAAATCATTATCAACCCAATCTGGAGAAGACTTAGCTTTATCATATGCTTCCTGAATCAAATATTCGAAAATACGTCTTAAATAAACAAAAGCTCCAACTCCAACCCCGTGAGATGATAATCCTATACCTTTGCTAAACTCAAGATATTTCTCTTTACTAAGTACTTTTCTATATTTTCTAATATCTAGCTGATTCAAATCAGCTAAAGAAGGATACTGACCTACCTTTGCTATTTTGTTTCCCTTCACAAGATAGTTCAATACAATCTTATGTTCTTCATCCCTGGTACAAGTAAATTCTTTATTTACAAAATACAACTCACCATTTGTTAAACTATCATATAACCCCTGCTTCCAGTTTTGCAAATCAACGCCAGCAAAATGAGGGCCCCTAACATTGCCAGCGTTGACATACGTATTATAGATCTCCACAAGAGGATACCCTCCCCGACCATTTTTAACGGCATGAAAAGTACTATTCCTTTTACACTCCACACAATAACAGTCAATAATTCCTTCATAAAAAAGAATTTCTGCTACATTGGGCATATCCTCATAAGTAAACTCTTCAAATCTGTAAATCGGAGTATTTAGAATAAAATCCTCGACAGATACAGAGAAAGCCATAAAATCCCCCCTAACAAAGACAGCCTGTCCAACACGGTTTAAAGAGACACACCATTTCACGGAAATATATGTTCTTATAGTTCCTTTTTTAACTGTTGAACACGTCTGATTAATAATGGGATTCGTATTTTACACGATCTATAGCAACCAATGCTTTAATTTCGTTTCCGTCCTTAAAAACAGAAACAACTTCCCAACCCATGTTGGAGACCTCATCAAGAGCTTTAACAAAGCTAACGCCTGCAGTAACATCTATGTATTCCGCTCCACCCAAATTGAGGCTCCATTGCTCACCATATTTGCCTAAAATAGCATGCTTTTTCACGAATAATCACCTCCCCAATAATCAGTCAGATCAGTTTTATTCTTTGTGTTTAACGATATTTTCGTAGTCTCTCTTCCAATTCTCTTCTTTTTTGCTCCAAATCATGCAATTCTTCGTCAATTGAACTTTCTTGCTGACTGTAATCCATGTTGAGCCAGTCAGGTACTATCTCTTTTCGGACTGCCGCTTTCCCTAATGTTTTTGCATCTGAAGATGATGCAGGTCTTTGGTATGTATCCATTCCTTTCTTTAAGCGGCGTTTGATGCTACGGATTTTACCGGTCGTTTCTGTTAACACATGATCCAAAATGCTAGCAAACTCGTATTCATTAAAACTTTCTTTATTTGCGTTGTAGACAACAGAAATATCAAAAATCGATATATTATCACCAACCAACCGATCTAAATTGCGTAACAATACTTGCTTAATGGATAGTGGCAAATCACATTGCTCAATCTCTTCTCTGGTTGATTGGTAATTTTCATTTGTAATTTTCATTTGTAATTTTGATTGGTTATTTTCCCCGGAACTTTTAGTACCGGACCTAGCGGAACTTTTTGTTCCGGTAGTAGCGGAACTTTTTGTTCCGGTAGT
>NZ_FOJS01000093.1 GCF_900111865.1 Parageobacillus thermantarcticus
AAAAAAGACCAATTCGAAATGGCGGAAGATTTGAAACTCATTTATCGATCTCCGAATAAAAAAACGGCATTGGAAATGTTTCAACAATTTGAATCGAAAAGTATTGTAATAATAGTTGTGGTGTTAATGAATCTATCCCGAAAATTAGTATTTTCATCATTTGCTGGTGCCGCAACGCGGCATGGAACTCCATCCTGAAATAACTATGGATAACTTTTACTGTTATTTCATTCATCGATGTGCCAATTTTTGGCATGGTTGTCTGTTAAATAACTCTGTTGATATTTGATTTTTTCAAACTGAAAGCATAAACGGATGAAACCTATTTTCTTTGTTACAAGAAATGAAACAAAAAATTAACAAATAAAGGAGTAAACCTATATGAGTTATTTAAACTATGATTACAAGAAGAAAAAAAAGAAAAATGGAAATCAAATTGTCTCTATCAGAGATATAGGTGAAAACTCATTATTAGAAGTGGAATTAAAAGACAATGAAGTTCAATTAGTTGTTTATTGGCGTAATGATAAGACAGTAGGATTTAAAATGCCGAAAGAAATGTTTGAGAATATTTACAAAGATCTAATGGAGTCCAATTAGATAGAAAAAGAACATAGATAGAAAAAGAACAGAAGAATCTTATTAATCCTAGTTAATAATATATAACGCGTTTTTTCTGGCTGGATAATTTTATGTTCGGACAAGCAAAAATGTCTATAAAGAAGTCTATTTAAGCGCGTCTGGCGAGGTGTCCCATCTTGCTAGGCGTTTTTGTTGTGTCAAAAAAGAGACTGAAAGTAGATTGATCTAGCATCCATTCTGAATATAAGGTGGACAGATTTTGGGATAAGAGTATTGCGAGTTAGCACATTATTTCAGAATCCCTTTTTCAAATTATTTCAGGCGGATTCGGAAATAATGTGCAAAATTTTTGCGGATTGTTCGGTCAAGTCCAAATGATTGCGTAAATTCCCCTTTGCTAGACAACATGGACTTGATGGCTTGGCGTACAGTAGGTAAGTCCGGAAAACCTCCTTGACGGTCTCTTTTCCGGACAAGCGATCATGTTGTCAAGGAACAGGTGTGTCAAGGAGCTTTCGCGGCAACTCCTCGATTCCAAGGTATTCCACGTTTTCCTTGACACGGTGAATAACTGAAAGACACCATCTACTGAATCAAAAGCTGGCGCCTAATCTGTTTTTCCATTCTTTCCGCAAAGGGAGGCTAAAAGGGACACGGAAACATGCAGCGGCTCGCTGGGCATCCCGCCACGACCTCCTTCGGCTTAAAGGATGGTGGCTATGATTTAGCGGGATGCAGTGAGGGCGCCGCCAACGTTTCAATGACACATGTTTGTTAGTAGACAATTCTTTCGGCTTGAGGGAATCATTGTTTTTGTTTTTCATTAGTGGTATCATACTAAACAAAGAAACCAAGAATTTTTATAACAAAAAAAGCAAGAAAGTTGGTTAATTTTTTCGAGGAGGGGGAATAATATGGTACCATCAGATGTGGTGGCAAAGGGGAAGGTACCTATGGAGAATATCCCTAATCGTAAGAAACATGCTGTGAAACGAATTGCCGTATCGAGCAAAAAGCAAATTACGATACCGAAGGACTTTTATGAGCAATTAGGAATTGGAAACGAAGTATTAATTGAGTTAGCCGATAATAAATTAATTATTCGTCCGATTCACGGAGATCACTTTGACTTTTCCGATCTTATTTTAAAAGACCTTATCGAAGAAGGATATGCAGGAGAAGAACTTTACAAAGAGTTTGTATACCGTAAATCGCAAATCGCCCCTGCATTAGAAACCATGATTTCTGAAGAAAGACCAAAGGCGAAAACATATACATGGGATACGTTGGAGGATTTATTTAACGAAGATGACGAAGAATAATCGCCTGCAATTACTCCCTAAGGCGGAAAAGGCGATAAAAAAGATGACGAAAAAAGACCAAGCATTAAAACAACGCTTTAAAAACGCCTTGCGGGAGATTCTTTCCAATCCAACCGAAGCTGGAGAAGCGAAAACAGGGGATTTAGCAGGGATTTACGGTTATGATATTTACCATCAAGGGATTAATTACGAGATTGCCTATTTTATTGATTTCGATGAAAACGGAAATTTAGTGGTTGTTGTCTTAGCAGGAACCCGCGAAAATTTTTATGATGAGCTTAAACGTTATATGAAAACGAACAACATCAAACCAACTAAACAAAGATCATGAATGCCGTGGAGTTGATGAAATCCAAGAATTTGTGTAAAAAGAAGCGGGGCACAAAGCGGTTCTATTTTTCGGAGACTTAAGTTCGCCGGCTCCTTTGCTAGACAACATGGACTTGATGGCTTGGCGTACAGTAGGTAAGTCCGGAAAACCTCCTGTTTTTTGCAAGGAAAAAGTGCAGAGTATTGCAGTATATAAATTCGTTTATATTGCATAAAAATTCAATC
>NZ_FOJS01000055.1 GCF_900111865.1 Parageobacillus thermantarcticus
TTTGACTTTCGAGCGCGCCGTCAACCGTATGCTTCAGTACATCCCGGACAGACAAGCCGGTGATGCCGTCAAAGGTTGTAGATGTTTTTAAATGCAAAACCTCGTCGTTTCTAAAGACGTATAGCTTGCCATCATATGGATCGTTGTAACGATACCATATTGCATTCTTTTTTCCTAAAATCCCTTGGTCGTCCACAACGATAACAACATGATTGCTTGGCATTATCCACATATCTTGCAGTACCGGTCCATCGTACCGGCACCATACATACGCGTTGCCGTAATGGTTCCGGTTCATTTCCACCGTTGACCAAAAGATGCTACTGGTCATGTAGGGATTCGGACGTAGCTTTAAAATGTTGTAGACATCCTCTTTATCGCTTTTCACGATGCCTCGATCGGTACGTTGATACATCTTTAGAGGCAATTTTCCTAGACTTTCGGATAAAATTTTTAAACAAGCAAAATAGGTCGCTTCGGACAATTGGTCTTTAGGCGTATCCGGATCAATGCCTAGCCATTGCAATAAAAGTGGATTGTTTAAATCTACCGTCTCGCTCTCGTTTTTTACCCTTCTTTTTAACGCGCTTCTAACAAATCCCACATTCTCACCTCCTTTGCACAGGAGTCACTGCTATCACCATTTAGCGAACGCGAAACCGAAAAGTAAGAATATCGCGCCTAATACATAGTTGCCAATTACGTTCCCGAAATGCTGATAAGTGTTATAAAGCACGATGACAACACCAATCAAAATTAAAAAGTCCTCTAACCATTCGGTCAGAAGACTTTTAAGCATCTTCGTAATGAAACTTTTAAGCACCTTGGCCATTAGTTCACCATCCCATCATTTTGAGGTATTGTTCAGTCGCTTCATTAACATCGAATTTCACTTCTTCAAACAGCATTGCCGTGGCCATTGCGTTAATTAGCGCAACGATTAAGTCGATGCGATCTTTCGACTTGTTTTTCATCGGCTTAATATTCTCATTTCCATCAACCGCAATAGCGATATTCCCCCAGCACCATCGTGCCACCGGGTTCTTTTCATGCGTCATCATGCCGCGTTTCATCAGCTGTTCGATCATCTTCATAGCCGGGCTCATATTTTTCATGTTTTGTTGAATTTCAATCACATTAATCCCATCTTTCATCAGCCGTTGCGTCAGCATTCGGCTATTCCAAGGGTCTGTGCCCAACGCCCGAACATCATATTGTTTGCTGGCGGCTTTTAGTCTCGCTTCCACAAAATCATAGTCCACGACGTCACCCGGCGTTGCGTATAGATACTTTTGATTCACCCAACGGTCATAAGGCACTCTATCCCGCTGTACACGTTCTTTCATGTTATCTTCCGGTATCCACGCTTCAAAAATGCAGCGCCAATCCGAAAATCCTTCTTGTGGCGGGAACAAGTAACAGACGGCTGTAATGTCGGTCGTGCTCGATAAATCAAGCCCTGGATAACATCGTTTGCCTACAAGTTCCGACAAATCCCATTTCCCTTCTGTTCGATCCCACAAAGAGAGTGGAAGCCATCCCGTTCGTTTCAAAGAGACCCATTGATTTAACCGCAACCAACGAAAAAGGCGTTCCGCCGCTTCACTGTTTCGAGCAGCTAACGCCTCTTGTCTAACCGCTTCTATGGAAATGGTATGTCCTAAACTTGGATTGGCTTTATACCAAGTTTTCTCATCAAAAATATCGTCATCCTCATCAGCTGCATATATTTTCACGTACCAAGTAGGATCATGGATTTCTCCATCCCTAACTTTTCTTGCATATTCGTGTACTTCCCAACCGATAGATTTGCGGTCTGGATCATCTCCTGCGGTAGTGATTACCCACCACAAAGGTTCTTTCCGTGCCGCGCCAGCACCGAACGTCATGACATCCCACAAATCACGGTTCGGTTGAGCATGAAGCTCGTCAAAAATAACAACAGTCGGGTTGATTCCATGTTTAGTGTACGCTTCAGCTGATAAAACTTTTAAAATTGTTCCCGTTTCCTTGTTCCGAATTTCTTTCCGGCTGTCCCGAACGATTAAGATGCTCTGTAAAGCCTCGTCCTGCTCAATCATGCCTGTAGCCGCTTTATAAACTAGCTCTGCTTGGCTTCTATCGGCAGCGCAGCAATAAATTTGGCCACCAGGCGGATCACACACTAAATGATAGAGTGACAGACCACCTATCAAAGAAGTCTTTCCGTTCTTTTTTGGGATTTCCAAATATGCGTATCGATATTGCCGATATCCTTTCTCGTTTACAGTTCCGTATACGTCCCATAAAACTTCGTATTGCCAATCGAGCAGCATAAAAGGTTGTCCGTAAAAGTCGTCAACAGCTTTGAGCATCTGGATAAATTCGATAGGCTCTAACGCCCGTTGTTTATCATGTGGCATGGTTGCCACCTGCTCTTCGTTTTAAAAACTCGGCCATTGGCGATTTCTTGGCATCATCCTCCGGCGGTTTTTTCGGAATCGCTTTTACCCTTGCCGTCGGATTTAGGAAAAGGCGATCTTCGAGCTTCAAAATCATGTCACGGGTCTGATTCAGCTTGGTCATTAGGCTGGCAAGCAACTTGTACATTTCTGCTCGTTTTTCAAAGTCATCCGCGTTCTCAATGTCACTGTTTAGCTGTTTGATTGTCTGCTGCAAGCTCCGTTCTTGGCTTACCATGAGACAATACCGGTTGATGATCTGTTCATCCAGCCCATCCACATATTGAATGTGTTTGTATAGCTTTTTGAGCCGCAAAAATTCTTTGTGCGCCACCGGATCGGACTTCACTTCCGGAGACTCTTTAAAGTTCGTACCGGTGTAAAGGGACTTTTCGAATTTTTCACGATATTCCAGTTCCGCTTTTGTTCTCCGGTCTTTATTGCCTTCCAACTTAATAAGTTGGACAGGTTTGCTCGGTCTACCTGGCATTTTTCTTCCCTCCCTTCTTGAAAAAGTTTCATTTTGCGAAAAAAATTCGCGCGAAGGCCCTGCAGGCCGGTCTCCCATTGCCGGTCAAAACTTTCCAGACCACCCCTAGGGTACCGGAAAATAAATTTACTCATCCAACATGTTTCCATGTTCTGTTGTCTCGAATATCTTTAATAGTAGTAGGATGAACTTTGTATCTTTCGGCGATCTGCGTTATATCCATACCTTGCCTCAACATTTCCTTTATCTTAACAACATCGCTTTCTTTCAACTTAGCCTTTGGACGATCACTACCTTTTGATTGTCTGTTTTGCTTCACCATATGAAGTATATTATCTTGTCTTGTCGTCCACTCAAGATTGCTCGCTACATTATTCTTTGTATTATTATCAATGTGATTTATCTCAGGGAGGTTTAACGGGTTATCAATAAAGTGCTCAGCGACCAACCTATGAACGTAGCGTCTTCCACCTTTTCTGCCTAGTTTCACCGTCAAATATCCATGACCATTATCATTAAGAGATAATATCTTTCCTTTGCGGAACCTTTTGAATTTCCCTCTAGGATTTGTTACAATTTCAAAACGATCTAGGCTCCTTACTCTCCCTAAGTTACTGATTTGATATTTACCCTCAAAACCTCGAATATCCTTCCATATCTCAGTCATTTTACTCACCCTTGTAGTGAGGTATTTTATTGTGACAACTATTACAAAGGCTAATCAAATTATCTAAATCCAGTCTTCTAGACCAATCCCTTTTTATCTCTATAATGTGATGAACCATATCGGCAGGTGTTATGCGATTATTCCTCAGACAATGCTGGCATAAAAAATTGTCTCTGGCTAATGCCGCTAATCTAATCCGTTCCCATTCTTTACTGTGATAAAATGCCCTTGCTTGTTGGTTTCGTTTATACTTGTCATAGTCCTTATCATTCTGTCTTGATCG
This sequence comes from Parageobacillus thermantarcticus, assembly GCF_900111865.1. Taxonomy (GTDB): domain Bacteria; phylum Bacillota; class Bacilli; order Bacillales; family Anoxybacillaceae; genus Parageobacillus; species Parageobacillus thermantarcticus. Next base: position 3,882 of record NZ_FOJS01000055.1, read on the forward strand.
TTGTCTTTGTTTGGCTAGGTGTTTATGTTGCTCACAGTATCTATCCCTTGTTAAATTAGTGCATCCGATCTTGTTGCATGGTCGGAGTGGTTTGCTCGGCATAAAATCACTCCAAACGCAGTTCCTTCTTTAATCTGCTGTATTCATCTAGCCATTCATCCGGTACTACAAATCCAGCATCTAAATATCGTTGGATTGCTGCTGTTACATCCTCAAACCTTTGGGTTTTCCATATACGTTCTGGTATTAAACCGATAGGCGGTTTTTTACTACAAGGCTTCATTCTTATCCCTCCAAATAAAAAAGCACCCGATTGAGTGCTTACAATTCGATTTTTTTAATCTGTATATCCAAACACTTTTGACAATAGAAATAGACTGTGAGAATTATATCGCTGGCGTTCTCAACTCTAAACTCACGATACAAGTGATTGCATTTCTTGTCAGGCTTATGTTCACTTTCGGTAGAATTTTGCGATGGTGGCTTAGGCGGCCTTGGTGTTTGTGGCTCAGGTTTTACCCTGTGATTTTCGCCGTAATAAATCCTAGCACTGGGTTTTTCAAAAACCATATTGTTTCCCTCCAAATAAGAATGATGTTCATCACTCCAAAGCCAATAAAAAGGACACAAAGCAATATCCTCTTATCTCATGAAGACATTGTTTTATGTCCTTTCGCTTAATGTAAAGTGCCACCCATAAATTAGAGTGACGCTTCATTTGCTTAGGCGATGTCATCCAATTCGATTTCACCGCGTAAATAACGCATTAGTTTAATTAGCATAAGGCCTTCGCCACTTTCGATACCAGCATTTCGTACAGCTTCTTCAATATCAGCATTACGACCACTTTCTCTAGCTTTCTCTAGTTGGATAACAGCTTCATACAATTGTTTGTTGTTTCTCGCTAAAATTTGAAGCAATTCATCTTCTGTTAGAGAACGCTTTTTATTCTTAGCCATCGCATTTTCACCTCCTTCCAAAATAAAAACGCCACCCCGATCGGAGTGACGCTTGGCAAAAAGCACTTTGTTGGGAAGTTTCGTCCTGCTTCAATATATCCCACGCTATCATCATATCATGTCTGACACAAAATAATCTGTCATCTTTCCGTCATTTTTCCTTCAGTTTTCTTTCAGTTTTCTGTCACTTGTTGATTGGCACGTGTATAATTTGCCCAGTCCACATTCCATTTGATCTTTCAAAAACGATTTTCATTTTTCTTCCCCCTTTGGATGTCCGTATTTCTCAAACATTGCTTGTTCGGTTATATACCATTCCGTTTTTCCATTTTCCTTCACATACTTTCGGATAAGCCCTTTTTTGATTTGTTTGTCAAACCAACCGCGGTTCAAAGCTGCTACAAGAGTATTTCGTTTCAGCCCCCAGCGTTCTGCAGCTTCGCTAGGGGTCATAACTTCATGTAGATGAAATTTCATGATGTCCTCCCTTACCAAGTGTGATGTCTTTCAACTTTTACAGATCCATCTGGCATCGCGTATTCAATCACGATATCCAGATCGCACTCTTCTTTCGGATCGTTGCAATCATCTGTCCAGCGGCGAATTTCAACCTTCTGGCCAGTGCGTTTTGCTTCATCGAATTTTGCTTGCAACTCTGCTTTTTCTGCTTCTTTTTGCTTTTCTTTTTGCTTTACAACTTCCTCTGCTTTTGCAACTAGTTGTTTCAATTCTCCGATTGTCATATCATAATAATGAGTGATGCTATAATCACCAAAGTCAACATCATCAGCTTTTCTTCCGATCGCTTCTTCAATATCTTTGGTATACCATCCGGTTTCTTTCAATATTTCGATTACTTGTTTGAAAAACGGATGCTCGCTCAATTCTGGTTGGTTTGGAACTATGATGGTTCTATAATCTGTTCCCCAAACCAACCGGATATTTGAGTCATTTGTAAGTGATTGAAATTTTTCTTCAAGTTTTCTTTGTTTTTCTTCTTTTTCCCGCTGAACCGCTTCGTCGATCATCTGTTTTGCAATTTCAGCTGATTCGTGCACTAAATTGACAACGTCACTTTTTTTGTCAAATAGGCTTGTAAAAGCTTTTTTGTATGCAACACGATAATACCATCCATGCTGCGAATGTTTGAGAGGATCTGCACTTGCTTTCACACCATTCGCAATAAGGTAAACTCTCGTTCCCTTTACAACCACCTCAATTTGAATACCTTTCTTTTCGAAACTTGCAATGACTTGTTCCATAGATTTCATCCCCTTTATATCGATATTATTCAATCAATTTCAATATCAACAACAGCCTTATCGTCCGGCGTGCCATCGTTAATGCCGTAGTATCGAACGTACACGTTTTGAATGTCATCGCCATCAACATATCTGTTGTAGAGCCGCAATTCGGTGACTTCGACGCCTCCCATTTCGCTACGATTGACCTGCTCGATGTCGGTCCAACCATCGACATCGTATAGTTTTTCTGTCACAACGTCCATGTAATCGACAACCCCGCGTAATTCAGCAGCAGTAATGTTGATATTCATTGTTTTATTCCCCCTTTTTGATGATTTTCGCTTTCTCATGGCCGTACATGCTAACGTCGCCGGCCAAAATGCGAGCGTTCACGTTGAGTCTGACGCCTTTCGCGATAATAATATAGTCGCCTTCGATGCGCGCTTTTCCAATCGGAATAAACTCTGTTATTCGGATTTCTGTTGTATCCCCGTGCGAATGGTTGATCCGCTGTCCAACAAGCTCGACATCAAACTCTTTTTTCTTTTGTCGAACCTTCACAGTAACATCAAGCGTATAAGTTTTTCCTAAATATTCGAAAGTAACAACGTGTTTGCCAATTTTGAGCGCTTTTTCACCTTCACCCAATTGGATCGCACCGATTTCATTCGCGACAACTGCTTTTGCTTCCTTCCATGCTTGGCGAAGAGCCAGCGCCATCCGAGCTACCCAATCCCCGATCATCGTTTTTGCCAATTCAACTGCTCTTTTCATCACTTGACGAACGTTGATTTTTTTCATTTCCTCTCACCCCCGTCACCTTTTGATGAATTTTATCACCGTTTGGTGATGTTCTACTTTAATTATAGTCATCGTTCGGTGACTAGTCAACACCTATTTTTAAATTTTTTGCGATTTTTTCAAAAAAAATAAAAAGACACCTACACAGGTGCCTCTTCTTTGTAAACCTCTATCCCTAGGGCAAAAGCTATCTTGTAGAACGCCTTCTCACGCTCACGGTAGTATTTTGATTCACTGATACACATATCATTGTACACATCGCAGTCGCGTGGCTCCTCAAATGTCATGTATCGTTTCACGATCAATTCTCGTTGCAGTTTTGTCAATCGATTCACTGCACGCACGATTTTCCTCATATATTCGTCTCTTTCACGCTCAAAGTCCACCTTCTTGATCGCCGCGTCTTCCGTAGACGAGTGAAACGCATTTGTCTGCGACGGCGGCACGAGAGAGTACGTTTGCGTCACGCGTGGCAGGAATTCGTCCGGAACCGTCAACATATACATGCGATATTTTTCAAGTGCTGCCTCGACTGCTTCTTTTGTTTTCTCGCCGTCAACATCGCGAAGGAATGACAATTGTTTATACTTTACCAACCGGACCACTCCCGTTATAATATTGTCAAGGATTCCCATTGTATTCACCGTCATTCCTCTTGGCCGGGAGAAGTCCGGTCTTTTTTATTTTTCACATATATACTTCGCTGATAAATTCGACTCGATTGATATCAATTTCGCGAATAGGCGCTTTTTTAACCTGCTTAAAAACCTCGATAGCCTTTACGATGTCCTTTTTGTCCGTCACAATACGTGTTTGAAAAGAACCGGCATGATAGCTATCCCAATGAACTAACCACAAATATTTTTTCATTCCTTTTCCTCCAATGCTTCCCTTGCTTTCGTGATGAAATAATCCGCTTCCGTTGCCCATTCGTTTTGCGAAAGCCAATCTGCTAGGTCTTTCGCTTCGATCATTTCTTTCAACACTTTCTCATACCGTTCGATTTTCTCTCGCATGTACTGACGATTGAAAACCGCGCCTGTATTTTCGTATTTCATTTCAAAGTATTCAACTTGTTCCTGTGCTTCTTTAAGCTGTTCCTTGCATCGATCAATTCGTTGCAATAACCATTCTATTTCCTTCTGTGATTGCAAGAGATTTTGTCGTAACCACTCTGCTTTTTCCGCTTGTTCAATAAGCCAATCGACCATATAAATATGGTATGTGATGGTGTTGACATTCCCGTAAATCTCCTTCACGGCTGTTCTAACGTTTTTTATCTTCTGCAACATTTCTTTATCGTTCATTCCTCTCCCTCCTCACTCAACAAAATCGAAGATGCTCATTTGCTCGAAGTTTTCAGGCATTTCCTCATTTGTTTCAAGTTTCGGCGCTTTTGTTTCAAGAACAACCTCATTTGTTTCAGTTTCTTCTTCGTCCATTTCTCTAAAATCCGCGAACCAGTGCAACGGGAAGCAGCCACCATGCCGTTTCAACTCCTTGTCGTAGTAAAAGTATGCATGTGTTCCAGATGGCCGCAGATAATACATTCCCAGCTTGGTATCTCTGTATCCTCGTGTCCGCCAAACGAGCCGTGCTTTGTAGACTTTAGAATCGTCCAACGCTGGCACATTGTTCGCTGACGGCTCCGGTGGCCATTCATCTTCCTGAACGATCTGGAACAGCGATTTGCGAAAACACCCAGTATGAGCATTTGCATTCGGAAACTTCGAAACGTAGTAGTGGTTAGGACCGGCCGGAAAGAGGAAATATTGTTTTCCTCTCTCCAGCACCGTCGTTGCAGCTGTATCGATGCAGATGCCTTGCAACATGGTTTCACCTTCTTTCGCATTTTCTTCGTACTGCGAATTAATCTTCACAAAGAGCTTTTAATCGCTCATATTCATTGTTCAATTCATCCGCATAATTGCTTGTGTTTATGACTTCTGCCAAAATCGCTCTATCCTCATTGGCTTCTTCTAATTGCCTTTCAAATTTCCTTAGTGATTCAATTACTTCCCGTTTTTCATTCATGTCTAAAGAACTTGCCATTACACAACCAACTGCTATGTTAACAGCTTTGCTAATTTCCAATTTTCTCACCCTTCTTTTATTGAGCATTATGTGTCTGCTATGCAACACGATGCTTAGGTTTAATTCTTCTCCCTCTTCCCTTTCATAAACTCCAAATAATGCTCCCGGATTCTCCATGCCATTTTCGGGCCAATGCCCGGGATTTCCTCAAGCTTTCCAAGCCACTCCAGCATCAATTGCGTGTCTAATTCGTTTTGCCGTTTGGCACCTGCTTCGAACCCACGATTCCACGCCTTCATTACTTCTGGGTGAAAGGGAGAAGATGCTTTCTCCCTTTCACGTTTGATTTTGCGTAGTGATTTGCCCATAAAACCACCTTGATCGTTCAGATTAACTTCGAATTACGACATAATTTATTCGTTTTCTATTACCTTGATATGAATACGACCACTAGCGTAATTTGAATCATAAAGTACTCTTACGCCTTTATTTTCTTTGCAAAATTCTTCAATAACCTCTAACAACTTTTTCTCTAATTCTTCAACTTTCTGCATATTTATCACCTTTCTTTATGTCGCTTAATTCGTCTACCATTCACAAAGACTTCACTGTACTACCTTCCAACCTTTTCGAATTCGGCTGTTTAACTCGCACTTTTGCAACGGCTCATAGCGATAGACAGCTTGTCCATCTTCACGGCGATATAGCAGATACCATTTTGCTCGGCGCTTTCTTTTCTTCATGGTAATCACCGTTTTTAAGCCCCGTACACGTCCTTCTGCAATTTCTCTAGCGCATATAGCCTCAACGCTCTCAATTCCTTGTGCAAATCGATCCACTCATCCGAATAGCGATCATTGCGTTCCGTCAGCTCTGACACAAGTTCTTTCAATCTTTGCACCTCGTTTTCGAGAGTAAGATTTTCTTTGTGCAACTGCTCTTTGTCCGCCATCGCCGTTTCAAACAACTCTTTCCAATGTGCAACTTCCTTTTCCATATTCGCTTGCAATTCCTCCAGCTGCTTTTTCAGCTCATCACGTTCCGCAACGACTTCCTCATATTTCGCGTATGCGATCACTTTCGGCTTTTGTTGTTCCATCGTATCCTCTCCCTTCAAAATATCATCAAGCTTTTCGCCGTTTTTATATCGTTCAAGCTGTTCCGGCGTCAGCTGATACGTTTTGACTGTCGTATCTATCCCGTGCGGCCTGTTGCCAAACCGTGGCGGTCCCATGCGAGAGGGAGAAATTTTCGTCAAGTTTGCCATCCTGTTCACCCCATGTTTTGCCTTGCAATCTCAAAAACTTGGTTTTTATCATCAAGCGATCGCCATACCCAATGTTTTCCCTTTTTCTCATACTGATCGAACCAATACGGTTCAAAATCCGTACGCTCTGTATATCCAGCGCGGGAACGGCCATCGTGATACAACTCTACGCGCACCCATTTGTAAACGCCATTCTGATGAATGATCGCTGCGTAGTCATCGCTTTTTCCCCATTCCCAGTCTTTCATATATCCAATCGCTTCCCAGCCGGGAAAAGCGCTCTGTATCCTGTTCAATATGGCGCTATCAGCTATCTGCTCATCCCCAACAAAATCGAAAATCGTCAACTGGTTCATGTATCACTCCTTCTTTCCAGCAACTCAAGAAATTTTTCAAGTTTCATCGACACAATCCATTCCTGTCTGTCTGCCCTAAACGCCACCACATCAGGATTGGATTGATTCAGCCAATCGTATAGCTGTTTCATACCGCTTTTTCTTCGCTTCACTTCCGCCCGCCATCCATTCGGCAATATCACATCGTTGCTATGCTCTCCACCGACACTACCGCTTAACGGTACCCGTTTACTGCCGGGGATAAGGGAAACGAATTCCCTTTCCCCTTCGTATCCTTTTCGTTTTGATTTTCTGCCACTCATACTTTCCCCTCTCGAATATCTTGGATGATGCTGTCATAAATCTTTATCGCTATCTCACATACTTGTCTGTCTTTTTCTGTTTTTGCGTCAGACAATAATTTCACTGTTGTTTGCTTACGGGATTCTAAATACTCGATGAATTTATCGCTCATTGTTCTTCACCGCCCAATAGGTGAGGGTGTTCGTAAATTCTATTTTTAATAGTGCTTCTGTCACATCCAAAATATTTACTTATACGATTAATACTCCAATTTTTATCAAGTAAACTTTTTAATTCGTTCAAATCTATATTTACACGCTTTTTATACTTCACTTTTCTTCTTCTGTTAGCTTCTGCAATCTTTTTTCTATGTTCTTTACTTAATTTCTTCCCTTTATTGTGCGAGCTTAAATGTTTCGAAGAAGCAATAACTTCGAGATTTTCTTTTAAAGCATTTAGTTTGTTATGATCTTTGTGATGCACATGTTCGTTCGTATCCAGTTTTCTTTTTAACCAGTACATCATAAGTAATCTATGAACATGAATTTTTTCTCCATGTATTGATACAGCCGGATAATTTCCTTGCATAAAAATCTTTTTTATTCTAGCTACAGGTTTATCAGAATACCAAATAATTGCATTTTTCAATTCTGTTTCATCAACTATGCAATTACATGTGTTTTCAATCACGATCGGCTTTTGATATTTCACTATCAAGCAAATCACCATCCTGAAAAATATTCCCAACAACCTTGAATTCCAAATGATGTTGCAAAACAACGCCTAGAAATTCGTAATCTTCAATATCAACTTCTATTTCCTCCCACTCACCTGTATAATTGACATGTTCAACGCTTGTTGGTTCCTTCGGATACCATTTGTCCACCCGAAACGCCCCGTCAACATACTCAACTACTGTCCGGCAAATAACTCCATTCGAATCCTTGACTTCTAAAATATCATCGGCATAAATTTCTTTGCCGTCACTGTCTTTGAATCCGGTGTATAGCATGATGATGCTATTTGGATAATAATCAAATTGGTCGAAGTCGTGGGCATTTACCGGTATTTGATAAGGGATACCACCATCACTTTCTGTGGTAATGCCAACACCGTAAATCATTGTTTCACTATCTTTATCCCATGCGCGGATTTTGATTTGCATTTTCCCACCTCACAATAACTCCCGTAATTTTGTGATAAACTTTTGCTTCTGCAACACCACAATTTCGCATATTGCATATAACTCGTCCGTTGGTTCCGTGTTTCGCTTTGTTTCCAGTAATCTTTCAATCTCTTGTTCTTGATTTCTTATGAGTTGCTGTATCTGTTCCTGCATCATTTCACCTCATGTTCTGCTTTGCACTCGGTACATACGGCAATCAGTCCGTTTTCTGTTTTCTTGATTCGGAAAGCCGTATTGCTGCACGGCTTCCCTTCGCTATTTTTTGTCAGACAAATAAGGAATTTATCCATACGCTACACCTCAATAGCCGCTGTTTTGCCGTTGGTGATTGACGGCGTTTTTACGAAGATACGCTTCTTCTATCTCCTCCCATGTGAAGCCGAGTATTTCGCCAAGACCCAGAAAGTAAGCAAAAACCAAATCATACATCTCACCATTAACATCCTCATGACGATGGAAATAAAGGGAGTTGATCCAATCGTATATGGCGATAAATTGCCCTAAAATATCACCGTCACCGAAATACAACGGCTTTGGTTCATAATCTTCATACACTTCATTCATGTTGATGTCGTTTCCGATCGATAAGATGAAATGCAGGCAGTCCACGTATTCTTCAAGGAGTGGATTTTTGTAACCTAAAGTCCCCGTTCCCCCGCAATCCTCACAATTAATGACTTCGTGCGTGTAACCACCTTCGAGATCGTCAATATAACTATCATAATTTTCATCGCCAGTTCCGTTACAAGTCGGGCATATATATTCAATTTTTGTTCTCGGCGCCTGGTCATGGCTCCAATATTTGAAAAATCTAGCTTCGTTCGCAAGTTCACCAAGCTCCACCATCAACGCAAGGATTTTCTTTGCTAACCGATCTTCGCCAGGTTTCCGCGGATGCTCTTTTTCGATTCGTAAATCCAATTGCTTTTGTAACTCAAATAATTTTTTGATATTCATTCCAATCCCCCCATTTAAATTACTGTTTTCCATGCTTTGAATTCGCAAATCCGAGAAATATGGTAATGTTTAACACCGTATAATTTCGCTAGTTTAGTTGTAGTGAAAAATTTAGGGTTAGTCTCTCTCCAATTACGTAACCTAAATTACTAACTTGATATTCACCCTCAAACCCAGGAATGTCTTTCCATATCTCCTGTTGTTCATCCAGCCGGCGTTGCATTTCGAAAAGTTTAGCTAAATTCATGAATTTTCACCTCTTATTCGTAAATGAATCGAATGTACTCCACGTGCTCCAAGTTAAAAAACCAAATACGCCAAGACTATCAGGAGAACTACTATGCCTGTGACACATACAATTGCTGTAGCCGTCAAAAAGACGTCCCATAATCGGTTCATCTCATTCCCTCCAGCTAGGCTTATAGACGCCTGTTTTTGCCCTGTACGGCGTTTTTCTCGCTTTCAAATACTTTTATTACCCTCACAAGAAAAACGCCATACGGGCTAAAATTTGAAGTTTTAGAGCGTGTTAGTTTTTTAACCTTGCTAGCGCAAGGATATATTTCAACCGATCATAATCCAGCTCCCCGATCTCCCGTCCTTCATACTCGTGTATGCCCATCTCGATGAGCTGGCGGATGACGTGTTGGCGTTTTAACTCCTGCATCATTTTTACGCTGTTATACAGTATCAACACGTTCACCCCCTTTCCGGGCAGCAAGTTCGTAAAACCATTCCTCGTCACGTGTATCAAGTGCCAAATCAATCAATGCGTTCAGTTCAGAGCTTGTCCAATCCGTAGACACGCCAGCAGGTTCGAGACGGCTCAATAGTATCCGGCGTTCTTCCCGCACCGGTTGGTTTAGTCTTGTTCGCACAAAAACCACTTTGCATTCTGGCGGCCGTATCCAGTCGATATATCCCAACCATCCAAAGACATATTCGTGCGGATTTACGCAATACACCCAATCCCCTGGTTGCATGTATCCTCTCCCCCTCTACGCATCACTTCACGGCTATTCCGAACCGTTCTTTCGCTTCACGCAGCCGGCGCCGAAATTCGGCCATTTCCCGCTCGAATTCTTGTCTGGCACGCTTCGCATGTTCGCAATCGCAAGCCGTCACCAAGCACGCGCCGTTTGCTACTTTGGTGTATAGCCGACCCGTACCGTCACATTTCACGCATGTCATCGTTCTTTACGCCCCTTTCAATCGAAAATCTTCACCTTCGACTTCATGGAGATATGGACCGCATTGTCCGAGCAATCGGCTTGCCGCAGCATATCCGATCTTTTCACTCAATGTTCCGCGATCTTCGTTGCTATTAAAGACAATCGGTTTTTGCTTTCTGTATCGCTCGTTGATAATTTGGTAGTACAATGCTTCTTTTGCTTCGGACCATTTCGCCTTGCCGATGTCATCCCAGACGAG
>NZ_FOJS01000056.1 GCF_900111865.1 Parageobacillus thermantarcticus
CAACCAGTAGTGCCCGGTCGGTTCCACGGCGACGATCACCTGTGACTTCCCGAACGCTTGCATCGCCTCCTGAATCGCTTCATTCAGCTGCCGAAATCCCTTCTTCGACTGGAGGAACGGGAAGGATTTTCGAAGCACACGCCCCCGGTCATCCACGAAGCAGGCGTAGTGGGTTCGTTTCGCGATATCGATTCCCACGACAAGCGTTTGTTCGGTGACTTGATTGATTTTATGATTTTGTGTACAATTCATCTGAAGTCCTCCTTGGCATGATGGTAGGTGTTGTTTGACACCCCTGCATCATACCAAGAGGGCTTTTTTTGATCAAGTCCCCGGAAAAGCTCCTAACAGGAATGCTTTCTTATTCGATTCTTGAAGAGCCCATCATTTTTTTCATACCGAACAATTTCCACATGATAAATGAAAAGATCAATGCAATCAAAACAAGAACAAGCGAAATAGCAGAACCATAGCCAAATTCGAAATTCCGAAAAGCTTTATGATACGAATACAAAGCTAGTACTTCGCTCTCAAATAAAGGCCCACCGTTTGTAAGCAAGAGAATATATTCATAGGATGTAAGTAAAGACAAAAACTGCCATAGTGTCACAAACATTAGCGGCCAACGCATAGCCGGGATAATAATATCTTTAATGATCGACCATTGAGAAGCTCCATCTACATTTGCGGCGTAGAATAAATCTTTCGGTATGGACTTAATAGCCGATGAAAAAATAATCATCCCAAACGAAGCCCCAATTAATCCATTGGCTAAAATAACAGCAACCATCGGGTGAGTTGTCAGCCACTCCTTAGGTGGCATATGAAAGATAGCTCGCAAACTATTTAACACTCCATATTCACTTGGATCAAAAAACCATAACCAAAGAAGCACATACACGACTGGTGGAGAAATTCGTGGCAACATCCAAATCGTTCGAAAAAACAGACCAACGGATTCTTTTTGAATAAAGTAGGTTGTCAAAATGCCTAAAACCAGACCAAAAAACACATTAATCAATAATGTGAAACCAACGTAAATGACAGTGTTTTTTACAATCAACAAGATATTCGGATCAGTCACAAGCTTTTGAAAGTTTGCCAATCCGTTAAAATCCCACCTCATGGCAGAATCCATACTGGTAAATGCCAATATGGCTATTAATACAACAGGGAGAAAAAAGAAAAGGAAGATCAGAACGATAAATGGTCCAAGCATAATGGCGGGCAACTTCCACTTTTTTAAAACAGATCCCACTTTTCTAACCTCCTTTAAAGATGATACCTGGCAAGCATACGCCAGGTACCACCACCTTTTTATTCAACAATCTTTAACTGATCACCAAGGTCGTTTTTCAACTGCACTTCTAAATCTTTTAACGCTTCTTTTGGCGTTTTCTTTCCAAGTTCTACTGCTTGAATGGCATCAAATACTGCTTTGGAATACTTAGGGAATCCTTCATGGTTCGGAATGAATGTCGTATATTCAAGCATGTATGTTACATTTCCCAATGTTTCATTTGCTTTAAAGTCCGGGTGTTCTGCAGCGCTTTTTGTGACAGGAAGATGGAACGTCTTTACATCATGTTCCGCTTGAAGTGCAGGATTAGCCACAAGTTCCAACAAACGTTTCACTAATTCAAGATGTTCTGTTTGCGATGAAACGGTATATACGAATGGATGAGAAAGAGTAATTGGTTTTCCACCTTTTTCTGCCGCAGGAATAAGCATCATACCAAAGTGCTCATTGATCCATTTTTCATCCACTTTACCCAATTTTTCGTGGAAATTGTCTTGACTCCAGTTAAATACGTTCCAAATGCCTCCGTAGTAGAACAACGCCTTCCCGTTTACTACCGCCTTGTGAATACTGCTCCATTCCATTTGAGTAAGATTGCCTGGTATTAATTTTTTCTGTGCGATTTCATAGTAATAGTTCAACTGTTTTTCAACAGCTTTTTTATCTAATACAATTTTATTTTCTTCAGGGTCATATAATTTTCCGCCAAAATTGTAAACCATTACATGGAAATCAGGACCGTCTACCGGACGATGAATAATACCAAATTGTACTAATCCCTTTGCTTCCGCTTCTTCAGCCAATTTTGTCATATCATCCAGTGTAAATTCGCCGTTCTTTACTTTTTCCGGAAGATTATTAATTTGCTCTTCACTCCAACCAAGCTTTCTCAAAACATCCTTATTGTAGAAAACAGGACGTGCTTCCGTATCTTGCAAAGCACCCCAAATATGACCTTTATATGTTACAGAATCCCATAGAGTTGAAAATACATCAGAATATTCTTTAGATTTTTTTAGTTCATCTAAAGGGAGTATATAATTTCCATCCGCTAACCAACCGATGTTTTCATGACCTGTCGCATAAATATCAGGCTCTTTTTTGGCCTTGAAAGCTAACATAAATTGTTTGGCATACTCTTCCCAACTTCCTTCAAATAAGTTTGTTTTGACTTTTACTCGAATATCCTTTCCTTGTTGTTTTAATTCTTCATTTAATTTTTCAGCCGCTTTTTCCAGATTTTCAACTCGAGTTATTTCTGGTGCAGCTGTTTGAGCTTCGATCGTTACTACTTTAGACTTATCCTCATTTGACTCACTTCCAACAGACTGATCAGTCTTTCCACAGCCAGAAAGAATTCCCATTGCGAGAATGAATGTAGATAAGACACTTGCTGTAATTTTTTTCATCTTTTTCTCACCCCACACATTTTAAATTTAGGAAATTACTATTTAAAGCAGGGGAGTTGAGTATAAACCTATTACCTTATGGGAACGTTCCCATATAACATTTATTCCTCCCCTAATAAACTAACTTGTCCCTCTTTACACTCCGATTATAAAGTGAAAATATTAAGCCTCTTTTATCAAAATGCTAAAATAATGCAAAAATAGTTTAAGATGAATTAACAATTTACTATATCAACGTAAAAAATTCCCCTTACCGAACTTTATGGTTATAATCAATCCAAAACCAAAAAGTTCATGTCGGGGAATAACAATAACTCATCTTGGAAAAGCGATATGTTACCTAGTAACTATCCTTTTTCCAATTTCAGTATTGATTTACTTGTAAGAAGATCCATTAGTCGATTCCCTTATAACGAGTTTCGGCTCATATTCGATCTTTAGCGGCTGTACATCCTTTTCTTTTTTATTAATTGATCCAATAAAACAACCGCATCTTCACCCATTTTAACCTTATCAATATGAACCGTGGTCAATGATGGATGGAACATGTTTGAATAATCGATATTATCAAAACCTGCAACAGCTATATCATTAGGTATTTTCAGCCCTTTTTCCAATAGAAACTTCATAGCACCCATAGCCAGCATATCGTTTGTAGCAAAAAGAGCGGTTGGCTTTCTAGCTAGGAAGCGATCCCAAATATCAGACAGCCCTTTATAACCGTCATCAAATGTTGATGTCGGTGAAAAATAAATATCACTCATCGTAATTTCTCCGCCCAGTTCCCTAATACGCTGGCTAAAGCCTTCAAAACGCAAGCTATGACTGCGATGATCCTGTGGCCCAGCAATCACGAAGATCTTCCGATGGCCTAATTGATACAAATGGTCAGCAACAAGACTTCCACCTTTTCTATCATGATTGACAATCTGAATCACATCATTCTTTTCAATTGTTCCATTTACAATCACGTAAGGAACGTTAAATTTGTCGATATAACCAACTACTTCTTGATTAAGCCTGCTGATTAGAATAAGCCCGTCCACTCGTTTTTCCAGCATAAAATCTGCTGATTTTAAAGACACTTCTTTATCCGTTGTGACAAACACGGAATAGTGAAGGTTTTTCGCTTTCATAAGAATAGCATCGAGGATTTTTCCATAGAAAGGGTGGGAAGCAATCGGATAGTGTTGCCGGTAGATGATGACCCCAATATTATTAGTCCGTTGAGAAACCATTGCTCTTGCTACTGCGTTTGGTTTGTACTGCAACTCCTCAATAGCTTTTAATACCTTCTCTCGTGCTTCCTGGCTTGTAAATCCTTTCCCCGAGATTACTCGCGAAACCGTTGATTTGGAAACTCCAGCCCGTGAAGCAATGTCTAAAATAGTGTAACTCAACGAAACAGCCCTCCATCTGTATATTATATTGGTATATATTGTATTTATTTGCGATGGCGTTACAAATTTTATGCATCACTCACCGTATTACATGTAAGTGTATAGAGTTGGCATGCAATATCTTGTCTACTTTAGATTGTTTGGCACTGTAAAAATCTCAAGACGGACTCGAATTTTTTATGCTCATTGTTGCATGGGTTATGCAGTCTGCATCATATTTATTTTAATTTTATGATAAAAAAAATTTCTTTATATAAATGTTACACTTTTATTAAGATATTGTTAATTGGTCAATCACAGAAAGTTCGGTTGCTTTTTTTACAATTTACTCTATATAAGGAATATTTACCCTTACAATCATGACGAAATGCAATCACCACAAACAAACCTTCTTTGTCACCTATGTTTTCCTATTGACGACTACTCAATTCATCGTGGGAAATAATAGCACTTTATGTTGCTTATCCCTTCAAAAAAATAATGTTCTCATTTTTGTATATCATCCCTTTTCAGCGGTATTTCTACAAAAAAATCTCTTCAGCTTGACAGTACTGCCGTCTGTATAGAAGAGATCAAATTGGAAATATTTATAGTTAATAAAATATCAGGAGAACAACGAACTGTGCCAACTTATTTTTTATTGTTGTTGATGGCAATGGTTAATTTGGAATGCTCTTCGACTTTTCCACTATTTCTTTCGAAAATTCCATAGTTGCTAAATTTGGCATTCTCATTCATTGATTCATAAAGCTGTTTATACCTTGCATCGCACGCTGAATCGATTTTGGCATCATAACTGAGCATTTCGTCCTCTTCTCATGCTGAAAACGGCTGTCGCGGCAATTCCCATGTCTAAACTTAATATCGCCCATATAACGTTGTTATTGCTTTTCCGTTCCATTAAGCACAACAATTGGTTCCACCTCTATTACCTTCAAAATTAAATAGACGTAAACAATTCATGATCTCTACAATTCTCTTTTTGATTTCCCTTGCGTTCGAAAAAAATGATTTTTTTTTCGAACATTTATTAGTGTGCGTTAGAGAAGTGTGAAAACACTTACTTAATAACGCCGCAATTCTTATGCCATGAGAAATGTTAATACATGAAAAAAAGGACTCTCCATAAAAGGAAAGCCCTTCTTATTATTTCAAGCGTTTTTCCAGTTCCGCTTTTTTCTCTTCGTATCCCGGTTTGCCAAGGAGAGAAAACATGTTGACTTTATACGCTTCTACCCCTGGCTGGTCAAACGGATTTACCCCTAATAAGTAACCGCTCATCGCGCAAGCTTTTTCAAAGAAATAGACAAGGTAACCAAACGTATATTCATTTAATTCCGGAAGGGTGATCACTAAATTTGGCACATTGCCATCGGTATGGGCGAGAAGCGTTCCTTCAAACGCCTTTGTATTGACGAAATCAACCGTTTTTCCCGCCAAATAATTCAATCCGTCCAAATCGTTTTCTTCTGCTTCAATGACTAAATCATGGCGCGGCTTTTCGACTTTCAATACCGTTTCAAACAAATCGCGGCGTCCTTCTTGAATGTATTGTCCCAATGAATGAAGATCCGTCGAGAAGTTCGCCGAGGCTGGAAAAATCCCTTTTTGGTCTTTCCCTTCGCTTTCGCCAAACAGCTGCTTCCACCATTCTGCGAAATATTGCAGCGCAGGTTCATAGTTGACGAGCAGCTCGATCGTTTTTCCTTTATTATATAAAATGTTCCGGATCGCCGCATATTGATAGGCAGCGTTTTCTTCGAGTTCGGAACTGCTGAAGTCTTCGCGTGCTTGCGCCGCCCCTTTCATCATTTCCGCGATGTTGGCGCCGCTTACCGCAATTGGCAGAAGCCCCACCGCCGTTAACACGGAATAACGGCCGCCGACGTCGTCTGGAATAATGAACGTTTCATATCCTTCCGCCGTCGCGAGCGTTTTTAACGCGCCGCGCGCCCGGTCCGTCGTCGCGTAAATCCGTTTGCGCGCTTCTTCTTTCCCGTATTTTTCTTCCAACAGCTTGCGGAAAATGCGGAACGCAATCGCCGGTTCTGTCGTCGTTCCCGATTTCGAAATAACGTTAATCGAGAAATCTTTTCCTTCAAGCAAATCCATTACATCTTTCATGTACGTCGAGCTAATGTTGTTGCCAACAAAAATGATTTGTGGCGCATTTCGCTTTTCTTTCGGAAGCGCGTTATAAAACGAATGATGGAGCATCTCGATCGCCGCGCGCGCCCCTAAATAAGAACCGCCGATCCCAATCACCAACAGTACGTCGGAATCTGCTTGAATTTTTGCGGCCGCTTTTTGAATGCGGGCAAATTCTTCTTTGTCATAATTCACCGGCAAATCGATCCAGCCTAAAAAATCATTGCCTACACCTGTTTTCTCATGAAGGGAATGATGGGCGACTTTCACCGCATCGCGCAAATAGGTAAGCTCATGTTCCCCAAAAAACGCCAACGCTTTTGAATAATCAAAACGAATATGTGTCATACGCTCGATCCTCCAACCAAAAATGTTCTACCCTTCTTACACTTTAACGAAACAATGAGACAGAATCAAGTCGTGCCCCGTTATGTAAACGGATTCATTTTGAACATTTCATGACTGTCAATAGTTAAAAAGAAGCAGCCGTCGCCGCCTCTTTTTGCATTATAACGATGCGCGCAAAATCGCCAGCACATCGTCGCGGTTTAACTTTTTGAACTTGCCAAATTCGCCGTTCGCCATTGCTTTGTCAGCGATTAATTCTAAACTTTCTTCGCCGATTCCGTAATCGGCAAGCCGTGACGGCGCCCCAATGCTTGACCAAAATTCGCGCAATTTTTCAATTCCTTCTAATGCAACGTCCCGCGCTGTTTTTCCTTCTGGATTTACGTCAAAAACGCGGACGGCTAACTGAGCAAACCGACCGACATTTTCATCAAGCACGTGTTTCATCCAGTTCGGGAATAAAATCGCAAGCCCCCCAGCATGCGGAATATCATAAACCGCTGACACCGCATGCTCGATGTTATGCGTCGCCCAGTCGCCGCGGAGTCCCATTTGCAAAAAGCCGTTGAGAGCAATGGTGCCGCAATATAAAATCGTTTCCCGCAACTCATAGTTTTGCAAATCATTGACCAATTTCGGCGCCGCTTCCATGACCGTGCGCAACACCGCCTCACACATCCGGTCTTGCAGCGGGGTATTCGCCGTATGATGGAAATATTGTTCAAACACATGGGACATCATATCGACGATTCCATAAACCGTATGATCTCGCGGAACCGTTAGCGTATATGTCGGATCGAGAATCGAAAATTGCGGGAACGTCACAGGACTGCCCCATCCATATTTTTCTTTCGTCTCCCAGTTCGTAATCACCGAACCAGAGTTCATTTCCGAACCGGTTGCCGCAAGCGTTAACACCGTTCCAAACGGAAGCGCTTCGGAAACTTTCGCTTTCTTTGTGATGAAATCCCACGGATCGCCATCATATTTCGCACCCGCCGCAATCGCCTTCGTACAGTCAATGACACTGCCGCCGCCGACAGCGAGCAAAAACTCAATTCCTTCCTTTTTGCAAATTTCTACGCCTTTTCGTACAGTCGACAAGCGCGGATTTGGCTCCACGCCAGGAAGCTCCGTTACTTCCACGTTCAACTCATTCAATATGTTCATTACCTCATCGTACAACCCGTTCCGTTTAATGCTGCCGCCGCCATAAACGAGAAGGACTTTTTTCCCGTAACGCGGTATTTCCTCTTTCAACTGCTCAATCTGTCCTTTGCCAAAAATCAACTTTGTTGGATTTCGAAAAGAAAAATTTTCCATATGTATCAAATCCTCCTTTTCTTCTATTATGGCTACCACTTGCCTCACGTGTAAAGCAATTTACTCTTTTTTCACAAACTATGCATATTTTTAGTAAACATTATGCATTCTATAAGCGAATCATTGAAAAATGTTAAGGAGGAATTTACGAATGAGTGCACTTCAGCGCATTGCGCTATTACTTACGATCATCGGCGCTATCAACTGGGGATTAATCGGTCTCTTTCAATTTGATTTAGTAGCCGCCATATTCGGCGGACAAGATTCCGTGTTATCCCGCATCATTTATGGGCTCGTTGGCATTGCCGGACTTATTAACCTCGCACTTCTATTTAAACCTGCGGAAGAATTGGGACGCACAGAACCAAAAGCTTCCCGAACATAAATAAAGCAAAACACTCACCTTGTCAAATGGTGGGTGTTTTACTTTGATAAGTCTTCTTTTTTCGATTGCTCAATCCATTCCTGAAGCTTTTCCTTCAATGTATTAAATCCTGGGTTTAACGACATTTTCACCTTTACATGTCGTTTTTTCATTTTTCCTTGTCTTTCTTCCACCGCCTTCATGGACAGGCTCGCTCGTTTTGTTTGCGGGTCGATGGACAACACCTTCACCGTTATTTCATCACCGACATTGACGTAATCTTTAATATTTTTCACAAACCCGTGAGAAATTTCTGAAATGTGGACAAGCCCTTGCGTTTCCCCATCTAATTCAACAAAAACGCCGTACGGCTGAATGCCAGTGACTTTTCCTTTCACGATACTTCCTACTTCTATGTTGGACAACCAAAACACTCCTAGTTCCAAAATGAATATGTGTTTTTATATTATAACATAATTTTTTATCAATCAAAAAAATAGCCGTTCCGCTATCACACGGATATGATAGCGGAACAGGACGGCTACAATCGATCTAAAAAGCGCTTCATTCGCTTGATCGCTTCTTGCAGCTGTTCCATTGAGGAAGCATAGGAGCAGCGAATATATCCTTCGCCACTCGCGCCAAACACGCTTCCAGGAACAACTGCCACTTTTTCTTCCAATAACAGCTTTTCCGCAAATTGTTCCGACGTCATCCCTGTCGCCCGAATGGACGGAAAAGCGTAAAACGCTCCGCCGGGCATGTGGCAGCTGAGCCCAATTTCATTTAATGATTGGACAAAATAGTTGCGGCGGCGGTGATAGCTTTTTTTCATATATTCGACGTCTTGTTCGCCGTTTCTTAACGCTTCAATCGCGGCGTACTGCGCCATCGTCGGCGCGCACATGATCGCATATTGATGAATTTTTAGCATCGCTTGCAAAATTTCCGCAGGCGCCGCAGCGAATCCAAGCCGCCAGCCAGTCATTGCAAACCCTTTCGAAAAACCTGAAATCAAAATGGTCCGCTCCCGCATTCCGTCTACTGCCGCAAAACTTATGTACGGACCGTCATACGTCAGTTCAGCGTAAATTTCATCGGAAATGACAAGCAAATCATGCTTTTTCACAATTTGCGCAATAGCTTCCAACTCTTCTTTATGAAGCACGGTGCCTGTCGGATTGTTCGGGGAGCAAACGATCAGCGCTTTTGTGCGCTCGGTAATCACCCGTTCGATTTGTTCAGGGCGAAGTTTAAAATGATCGTCTCCGTTTGTTCCAACCGAAATTGGCACTCCACCTGCCAGCGTAACAAGAGGGCTGTAAGCGACAAAACTAGGTTCAACAACAATGACTTCATCCCCTGGGTTCACCGTCGCCCGCAGCGCTAAATCAATGGCTTGGCTTGCGCCGACCGTGACGAGAATTTCCGTTTCGGGATCGTATTTTACATGAAATTTGCGCGCCAAATACGCGGCGATTTCTTGGCGGAGCTCCAAAAGTCCTGCGTTTGCCGTATATGATGTATATCCTTGCTCAAGCGACAAAATGCACGCTTCCCGTATGCTCCATGATGTCACAAAATCCGGCTCGCCCACGCCAAGGGAAACTACTCCCTCCATGCTGGAAGCAAGATCAAAAAAACGGCGAATTCCAGATGGCTTCAGACGAGCGACCGTCTCCGACAAATACGATTTTTTCGTTTGTTGCATCATGGCGCCATCACGATACGATGATCTTGATCTCCTTGGTCAAACACCGTACCATCATGTTTATATTTTTTCAAAATGAAGTGGGTCGTCGTTGAAATGACGGAATCTAACGTCGATAACTTTTCGGAAACGAACTTCGCCACTTCTGACATCGAGCGGCCTTCAATCACAACGGATAAATCATACGCTCCTGACATTAAATAAACGGATTTTACTTCCGGGAAGTGATAAATGCGCTCCGCCACTTCATCAAATCCTACTCCCCGCTTTGGCGTTACCTTTACATCAATCATCGCGGTGACGCCTTCATGTCCGTCCACTTTTCGCCAGTCGACAAGCGTCGTATATTGCACAATCACTTTTGTTTCCTCAAGTTTTTTTAAAATCGCTTCCGTTTCGTCAACAGATAGCGACACCATTTTTGCTAGCGTCTCGATCGGAATGCGCGCATCTTTTTCTAATATTTCGATAATTTCCACTTCTTTTTCGGTCAGTTTCATCTTTCCATCCCCCTATTGAAAAATTCCTATCATCCATATCGATTCGCGCGAAAAACGACAAAAAGCGAAGCTGCGACAAAAAATCCGCTGAAACGAATTCTGCTTTATGTAGTGCGATACGCGCTACGGAAGAGAACATGCGGCAGCCTGTTTCATCGCTAAAAGCTGTTGCGCCATTTTTACACATTCATGCAAAGGAATCTTTTTTTCAAACGAGAATTCATAAATAGCTTGTATTTTTTCGGCAAGCGTTGTCGGTTCATCGCAGTCATACACTGCCTGCAAAACATCGACCGCTTCCGTTTCATAAGCGTCATCACCGTAGCCGAACGGATCCCACGTCCGAATCGCATGAAGCAGCTGCCGGTTCATTTGTTGCGCGTCCATCGTTTGGCTATCACCTTCCCAAGCAAAAATGTGGAGCATACAAAAATTATAAGCGATAATTCATAAAAAAAGAAGGGAGAGGATGCATTTCATGTATTCATTTGATGATGTCATCGAACGCCGCAATACACATTCCTTGAAATGGGATGACACAGAGCGCGTTTTCGGTGCGAAAGACGTGTTGCCGATGTGGGTAGCGGACATGGATTTTCCAGCACCACCTGCCGTCATCGAAGCGCTAAACAAACGAATCGCGCACGGCATTTTCGGATATACGGTCATCCCTGATTCTTTAAAAGACGCTGTTAAACATTGGCTCCAATCGCGGCATCAATGGGAAATCGAACCATCATGGCTTTCGTTTGCCACCGGTGTAGTGCCGGCGATTGCCACGGCCATCGAGGCGTTTACAAACGAAGGGGATCGCATCGTCGTCTTTACGCCGGTATATCCGCCGCTATTCCAGCTTGTTAAGAAACACCGCCGCACGCTTGTAACAAGCCCGCTTCGCCTTGTGGAAACCCGGTATGAAATCGATTGGGACGATTTCGAAGAAAAAATTCTTGGTGCGAAATTATTGTTGCTATGCAGCCCACATAATCCTAGCGGCCGTGTTTGGACAAAAGAAGAATTGATAAAAATAGGGGAATTATGTATAAAACATGACGTCATCGTCATTTCCGACGAAATTCACGCAGATCTTACGTTTCCGCCGTACCAACACATTCCGTTTGCTTCGATTGATCCGGCATTTGCCGAAAAAAGCGTCACGTGCATCGCGCCGACGAAAACGTTCAACCTCGCCGGGCTGCAAGCAGCCGCCGCAATTATTCCAAATGAAGCGTTGAAACGGCAATTTAATAAAGTACAGCAGCGGCAAGGATTTTTTACGCTTAACACCTTCGCGGTTGCCGGCACGGAAGCGGCCTACCGGCACGGCGGGGAATGGCTTGATGCGCTCTTGCAATATTTGCAGAAAAATATCGATCACCTATGTTCTTACATAGAAACGAACTTGCCAAAACTTCACGTCATCCGTCCTGAATCAACCTATCTCGTTTGGGTCGATTGCCGGCCGCTCGGCAAAACGGAACGGCAGCTCAAGCAGCTTCTTTTGGAAAAAGGGAAAATCGCCGTAGAATTTGGAAGCAAATTTGGAGAAGAAGGAAGAGGATTCATTCGCATTAATATCGCTTGCCCGCAAAAAACGCTAGAAGACGCGCTTCATCGTCTAACGGTGGCGCTTCAATAGTTCAGGCCAATCGTTTTTTTCGCTTTGGATTCTCGTGCGTTAGCTTCCGTCTCTCGCTATAAAAATACGAAAGGCTCTTCCTTATTAGGTTAGAGCCTTTTCTTTGATTTATTTTTTTATTTCTCCGCATGCAATCCGTCCCCCAGCATCTCCAGCCGGCTGCGTCATCCCATCATCTTTTCCGGCGTGGATGACAATCGCCGTTCCATCTTTTGTTAACAACGTCCCCTTTTCCCCTTCTTTTAGCGTCACATTTGGAGCAATCAATTCCACATTTACCGTTCCATCCTCTTTTACGATAATATTAGGTAAGTCGCCGGCATGCGCTCCTTCTGGATGAAGCAATCCATGTTTTTTTCCGTCTGGATTGTAGTGGCTTCCAGCCGATTGAAAATCCGGCTTTTTGCAAACTCCTTTTTCATGAATGTGAATCGCGTGTTCACCGGGCGGAAGCCCTTCCAAATCAAGCTTCAATTTAACCCCTTTCGCTTGTTCTGCTAGTTTTACCGTGCCAATGGAATCACCGTCACTATTTATCATGTTTACTTCTAAATTTGTCACATCTTCCTGTTGGCAGCCGATGGCGAATAAAACGACGACCGCTACCAACAAACCTGTCTTTTGAAACACAAAACCCCTCCAGCAACACTTTTTTGCATCTAGTATTGCCAAAGGGAAACCAGATTAGACAATTTATTTTTCATTATCCTTGTTATTTTTTATTACCTGTTCTTCCAATCGCTTCGCTGCTTCTTCTTGATATCGCGAAATTTTTATAATGAGCCGTGTCGTTAAAACAGCCGCTATAAGAAAAATCATGCATGTGATTGCCGCAGGAATATATTCGCGTTTATCTTCAGGAAAATATAACATAAAACCTAATATATACGAAACCGCCATCATTCAACAACCTTTCGCACATAAAATGTTACATCAGCTATTATACCATAACAAGCCAAAAGCCGCTTACAAACGGCACCAAGGCTTCATAACGCAAACTTTTTTCTTAGCTGCGTAAAATCGATGCGCTCTCCAATCGTTGGCGGTTTTGTTTTCACTAAATATTTTTTATCATTTTCTACTAGACGGAAAATATTATAAGTGGTAAAAGCATCGTCTAAAGCGCAATGCGCCTTTCCAACCCCTTCATCTCCATATTCTTGTATCGCCTTTCGCAATCCTGTATGATTTTTGTTTCCAAAAAACAATTTATATTCCATCGCTAAATCGCGGTGCTCGCCCGCAAATGGAAATGGCAGATTAGCGGCCATGCAGTTTTCCTTTAACACTTTCATATCCATGCTTCCCCACGTAACCACCGTGATTGGGCCTGAACGATCGTACTTATGCAACAACGCGACCAGTTCGTGAAAACTCATTCCTTGATCTATTTGTTCTTGCGTAATATTTAAAAACGATTTGCACCGGTCCGTAAGCACTGGAAATCGCGTCGGTTTCACATAAGAGGAAAATTGGTCGCATACTTTGTCGTTGACAACCACAACAAGCCCGACTTCAATGATTTCCGGAAAAAATCCCCTCGGCTCCGTTTTTGTTTCCGGCATCGTAAATTCAAAATCAAGGAATAAGTATTGTGGTGTTGCTGACACCTCCTTTTTCCCTCCTTTCTTAATTCATAACCACGTATCATGTTACTACTATTATATCACGGGAAAACGACATTTTATTTTCCTTTTCAGAAAATATAAAAAAGTGTGAGTAAAATGTTTGTGGGAAAAATTCTTAGAAGTTCCCCGATGAGGGGGTTGGGAACGTAGGTTCGCAATCCCCCCTCATCGGGGCCACCAAGCGAAGCGCGGTAGGATCCCAAGCAGGAAACATGAAAAAAGGACTCTCTCCCTGGTAAGATGATCATTGCCAAACCATCAAACAGGAGGAGAGAGTCCCATGAATATTCAACAACATCTTACCACAAATTCGTTGTCATGGAAAGAGATCGAACTTGATTTGTTTCGAGCCTTGCAAAACGCCTTCGCCGAGCTGTTTACGGCTCTGTTGGAGGACATC
>NZ_FOJS01000057.1 GCF_900111865.1 Parageobacillus thermantarcticus
GCCTTCAAAAACGAAAGGAAGAAGCGCTGCGTTTCTTACGTGAAGTACATGTTCCCTTTGATAACAACCAAGCCGAACGCGATCTTCGCATGGTCAAAGTCAAAGAGAACATTTCGGGTACGTTTCGCGAAGAAACATTCGCGCAGTCGTTTTGCATCGCAAGAAGCATCGTTTCCACACTGACGAAACACGAAAAAAACGTGTGGGATTCGTTATGTCTTCTGTTGGCAGGCGAAACGATCGATCGAGTTCTTTCCGCTACCTAGAGCATTTTCTATGACCGAAATGCCCTATTTGTGCTGGGCTTTTTTATACACTAGCACTGGGGTGAATAGTTACTACGGAACTAATGTTTCCTGCGCGCCTTCTTCATACATTTCGCTCAGCCTATACATAAGACACCAGCAAGAAAATGGAATGAAAACTCCTTGGATAATAATAATATTGTTTATAGATGCCGTTTTGCTCTCTTGGAACAAGCAGAATAAGCAACAGAGATAATCCAAACATCACAATCGGAACAAAAAAAGTGAGCCCCATCGTCTTTCGGTCAAATAAAAAGGTGGCATAAATGCTTTCTAAGTAATCCCTCATTCTAGTTCACACCCCTAACAACGGCTAAATAACCATCGATAAGCCTTGGTGCCACTTGTTTCGCTCCTTCTTCTCCTTCTTTCGCGAACACCCGTACATTCACGCCATCTTCCTCTTCTAGAAGCTGAATCACTTCCTTTTCCGCCATGATGCAATCCAATTCTTCCGGTGATACATGATATTCCCAAACATATCCTTCCGCATGGGCTTTAAGCTCGGCTGGCGTGCCTTCAAATAGAACTCTCCCGCTTTTTAAAATGCCAATCTTTGTACATAAAAACTCAATGTCTTCGACAATATGCGAGGAAATGATGACGGTATGCTCCGAACCAAGATTTTTTAACAAATTGCGAAAGCGAATCCGCTCTTCAATGTCCAATCCCGCTGTCGGCTCATCAAAAATTAAGATCGACGGCTTTCTCATTAACAGCTGCGCGATTCCCACCCGCTTTCTCATTCCACCGGATAGTTCCATCATTTTCTTGTTCTCATGCCCCGTTAGATTGACCTTTTTAATCGCCTCCCATATTGCTGTCTCCCTCTCCCTTTTATTCATCATTCCTTGCAGGATGGCAATATGATCCAACGTTTCTTCTACCGTGATTTTCGGATACACCATAAAATCTTGCGGCAAGTAGCCAATAAGATGATTGGCTTTCACATACTTTCCCTTCACGTAATTCTCCCCGTCAATTTCCACACGTCCCCCGTCCATGGAAATGAGGCTGGATAGTATTTTCATTAACGTCGTTTTTCCAGCGCCATTCGGTCCAACTAATCCGTATATCCCTTCGATCTGCAAAGAAATATCTGATAATATCTGATGTTTTTTATCTTTTTATTCACGCCAGATATCTTGATCATTGGATCCCCTCCTTGAACTCCTGAAATAATTCCGCCGTTTTGAACCAGCTATCCGCCACATGATGCATTTCTTTGTACCATAACACGAGAAACTCTTTCTTCTTTTCATTAGGCAAACGATAATACTCTTCATATAAGCGTCTAACTACATTCTGTGTTTCTTGGTCATATTGTTCAAACGCCCAAGGCAGATTTGCATCTAAAAAAAACATCCCTGGGGATTGGAGTCCTAGTTCATCTTGAACAACATTAGCTAGCAATTTATTAAATTCTTCTATTTGTTCATAGGAAGAGAAAGTTCGTTTATCATAATTCCAAAGTAAAGCATGTAAAAATACTTTAGGAATATCCTTCAACGTATTCTCAGAACTAATGCTGAATAATGTATCTATTTGAAAAAGAAGATGATCACTGCTTAAATAAGAATTCATTTCCGAATTAGGAGCGAGCAAAATCATTTTATTTGGCAGTTTCATATCTTTTATTTGGAACATATCGACTATTTCTTTATGCACTTGGACGAGGTACTTTTGAAAGGTGGGCCAATCCTTTGTAATTTCTGACCAGTCGGTTGGATACACTATTTCCCATCCATCGAGGTGTTTCTTTGTAAACATCCCAGCAACAGCGGTAATCCCGCCAGAAACTTCTCCGCTATACGTCCCGTCTTTATTTCGCGGCAAATTCGTATAAAACGGCACGTTCCCCTTAAAAGACAATGTGTAGTGAATCGGTTCTTTCGTTTGCATAGATAAAACAATAGTGCCCTCATTGTAGATACGATTAAAATCAAAAGGCACATGATTTGCCCTCGTAGGAACCCAGCTAAAGTAATTAGGCAAAAATAAATAGTTTGGAGAAACTGGGATCTTGAACGAATCTTTCATCTCATAATAAAATGTTAATTCATCGAAAGGATGAGTGGAGGTTCGTCTCACCACGACAAAATCCCCTTGTTGCGTAAACGGCAAACGTCTCCCTTCTTTATTGGTCACTTTTTTCACATCAAAAAAATGATAGAGCACAAAAGATAACGTTTGACTTTTTATTTGATCCAATGTTACTTTCACTTCGGCTTTTACATGATCCCTTGCATCCAATTCGATGTCATACCGTTTAATTGTATATTGCAAAGTGCTAGGATCAATGGCATCTTTGCGGTTTTTATAGTACAAACTCTCTTGATTCAAATCGGCAAAACTAAAAACGGGCTTGCCGCCTTCAAATATCTTTGGAAAGATAAAGGTGTTGCCTATTAAAAGAAAAACAATAACGACAATGATCGCAATCTTCTCTCTGCCTGTACGGGTTGTTTTAAAAAGGGCCGCAAATATAGCGATCATCACTGCCATGATCCAAAAAAAGATTTTCATATACGTAGAAAAACTGAGATTATACCCAATTACATCTTCGAATACAACGTTAATATTCAATGGACCGATGTAAAACAAACTTTCTACATCTGAAAAGGAAAATTGCCGGAAATAGCGGGAAAACAATGTTGTATTCATCGGTCCGATCGCCAGCCAGATAACAATCATAAACACGAAGCTCAATTTGTTTTTGCCAAACAAAAGAGCGGTGAAGATCCCTAAGAAAAAGGAAAACACAAACGGCAAGTACCAATAAACGATGACATAAGACACGGTTTGTGTATAAAAAGAGGAAAACGGAATTTCCCACACGCGGTAAAAGATAAAAATCAAAGCAGTTTGAATCCCGATAAATACAGCTAGAAATAATAGATGAATGCATAGTAAAGCGGCAATTTTTAATAATGTAATTCGGAAAGATCCAATGAATAAATTGTTGGCGCCAAATTTATATTCATCGGAAAATAACTTATAAAAGAAAACCATGAATAGAAGCATAACGGCCTGTACAATTAAGGTCATTTCCCCTACAAAATTCCCATAATCAGTCATTCCGTGAAGGTCATTCTGTCTAATGACAAATCGGGAAATCAGCATTATCACCATAAAAAGCATCGTTCCTAAATACAGAAAACTTTTCAGCATTTGTTTCGCATAAAATAACCATAAATTAAAAAACAGGTTCATAGTGTATGGCACCTCATTTATGTACTTAGAGATTGATTTTTGTCGCGCTTGTTCTGTTTACTGAACGCCCTGTTTAAGCGCTAAACAGGAACAACCTCTAAAGATTTTTTCTATGGGGCTTTTCATTTTTTGAATATTTACATAATATTAATCACCATTGTACTACTGCTTCGCGTAATCGATGTTTGAGGGATACCGGATGCCGATCAAGCTTGAATGATTCGTAAAGTTCCGCTCTCCGTCCATGAACTTAGATCATCGGAAAACAAAACCGCTTTTTGCCGTTTTTTTTACACAATTTCTGGGACTTAATCTTTATCAAGCCCGCCAACCTTACTTTCAATCTATCAAATGAAAAAAGAAAAAACATCCGTATTTTCCGCAAATTTGATTGCGGGAAATACCCATTTTTCAAAAAATAATGACATAAGTTGTAATATAGTGTAAAATTTTGATGAAAATATTGGTTGGAGGTAGGTATTATGAACCAAAACTTATGGAATGTTCTTCAAACACTACTAGGGAAAGATTCCATCGGAACAACGGAACTTGCGTTAGCAAGGGAGAGTTTAAGTCCAGAAGTCTTCTCAGCATTGGTAGAGTATCTGCAAGATGGATTGAAAGCGAAAGGAAATCCGTGGGTGTAAGGTTGAATGAATATTGTTGGAAGAAGCGAAATAAAGACCTTTTTGCAAAATCACTTGTCCACTAATTGTATGTTAGAACAAGAGATCATACAATATATTTTCCATATGCTGCACCGCAAAGGAAAAATATTTAATCATGATGAAACTTATTTTTCTTGGGGAGAGTTTTATGCATACGTATCCTCATTCCATTTTGATGAGGATACGTGCAGACAATCTGTTATCACTCACGCTGCTGCCATTGAGCTTCTTATTCTAGCGACCGATATTTTTGATGAGATTTCCGATCATGATCAAAGTGATGAGATAATCAGCCAGTTATCTATAGGCGAAACAATTACCATTGCTAATGCTATTATGATGGAAGCGTTTCGGCTCATTCTTCATAACTCTAAAACAGATGTGTATGAAAAGTTTGCTATTATCATCCATGAGTTACAAAACGCTTGTAATGGACAATGGAGAGACTTACATTTTGTCATTTCTGAACATGTTCCGACAGAAGAAGAGTATTTTCATCTCATCAAACAAAAGTCTTCGTCTTTAGTAAAACTAGTTTGTGAACTCAGCGATATCCATAACCAAAACATATGGGGTCCCATTGCGACTGACATCGGCATTGCCGGTCAACTGAAAAATGACGCAAAAGATATTCTTTCTGATTATAAGAGTGATTTAATAAACCAAAAGGCCACTCTTCCTTTCATTAAGGCCGTTGAATATAGCTTCGAAAAAGATAATGGATGGCTGCTAAAGAAACTCCATCAACTGAAAATAAATGATCACAATTCCTTATTAAAACAGGAGATTAAGAATTATATACGTAAAACCGGAGCAATCGACTACTGTTTCATTCTCTCCAAAGTCTATATGAATAAAGCATTGGACCAGCTTACTGCCCATTTTCCTGAAAAACAAGTTCAAGTAAATCGTTTAAAAAGTTATTTGGAAAGCTAGGGATAACATGAACAAAAAAGCTTTTCCTTTTGTCATGCTACTCATTTCTGTCTTCATTATTTGTTATACTCTATTAAAAATGTACAATGAGCACTTTTCTTTTCAGCATTATTTCACGATATTTATTGGAATGACATTTTTGTTCATTGGCATCTATAGCTATGTGCAAAAACCGAACTCGATCGTTGTTCAACATTTTTTCACGTTAATGTTGATTAGCGGACTGGCTATTGCTTTGTCCACTCCTTCTAGCTGGAATATAAAACCGGCAAAAGAATTGGAAGTGATCGCCGTTTCTTTTGCCCCTTATATCCTTATGAAATTTTTTGAGCATTTTCCTTCATCTACAAAACCAACATTTTTTCGCCGAGTTCGTATGATCACATTATTTATTGCCATTTTCGCAACGCTCATTTATTTCTTAGTAGGCATTCACCGCCATGTCATCGTCAGCACGATCGTTCGCCCATGCATTGTCGCAAACATGGTTCTATCGTTACTATCTTGTATTGTCCTATTTTATTTACACCTTCGATCTAATTCCGATAAAATAAAAAATCAAATGTATCTTTTAATCGCCGGCCTGATTCTATCGTTTGCTCCTGTTGTCATTCTTAGCTTAATTCGAGATGCGTTTCTTTCTTTTTCGGGCGTTCCTTTTCATTATAGTCTTAGCAGCATCATTGTCTTTCCTATGACACTGTCATATCTATTAACAAAGCAAGAAGTCGTTGATTTTCGAGAAATCTTTCGAAAAATTAGTTTTCAATTATTAGCAGTGATTTTGAGTTTAGTTGCATTTAACCTATTATTGGCTATGTTTTACAAATTCAACTTAAAGTCAGCTGTCTTAATGAACACCCTGCTCGTATGCACCTTCGTCGTTTACGACCTGATCCACAAAGGGTTGGAACCTTTAAAAATGAAAAAATGGGATCTTAAGAATCAAGAAATACAAAAAGAAAAACTGCTCATCCTTCAACAATTGCTGAACGGGAAGCATTTGGAATACTGCGCAAAACTCATTGCTGATTTAATACATAAAACGATCGATGTTAGCGGAGTATGCCTGATATGGAAAAACGATAACATCCCTACGATTTTACATAAAACAGGGGCTTTTCTCCATATCAACGATGCGGAACTACTGACTTACGTTCATCATAGTTGCCATCCTGAAAAAATGAATATCAATGGAAAGAACTTTTTTTTCTATCCTATGAATATGGAGGATGTAACGATCGGATGGGTCATCATCGGGGAGAAAACGAACGCGACAGTTTTTGAAAAAGAAGAAATAAGACTCATCGAAAAAATTCGAACCGACGCGACAGAATTATTTGCCAGCTCGAAATCGTTACAGCAAATCGAAAAACAGCTAAAGGAAACAGTGAAAGAATCCCTCACTTCCGAACAATTTCATTTGCTGCTGCTTAATGAACAAGAAGAGGAAAAAAAGAAGCTATCTGTTTTCCTCCATGATGAGGTGCTGCAAAATTTAATCCTGCTTTTCAATAAACTTGAATTGCTAAGCAAAAATAAAAAAATGGATAACGGAGTTTTCGAAGACATTAAAGAGTCGCTCCGTAGCAGTATTTTTGAAATAAGGGAAATGTGCCATGAGTTATATCCGGTTATAGTAGAAGATTTGGGATTGGAGAAAAGTCTCTATTCATTAAAAAGAAAATGCCAAACAAACCATAATGTGATCATTGAGATTGATTATAATACAAATCTGAGAGTCATTCCCGCTTCCCTCTCTATTCAAGTGTTTCGAATGATCAAAGAATTGGTTTACAACGCCATAAAACATTCTTCGTCAAAGAAGGTTTTCGTTTCTGTTGTAGAAACGAACAATTTCCTAAACATAAAAGTAAAAGATCATGGTATTGGATTCAAAGTACCGAATCGTTTATCAGAGTTATCGCAAAACAATCATTTAGGATTGATTACGATTCAAAAACGAGTCAATCAGTTAAAAGGCACACTTGACATCCAATCTGAACCGGGAGCTGGAACTTGCGTTTCGATAACTCTGCCAATAGATGGGGATGGAACAAATGAAAATCAAAGTATTACTAGTGGACGACCATTTATTAGTGATGCTTGGGATTCAACAATTGTTAGAAAATGAAGCTGATTTAGAAATTGTAAATACGATTTGCCATCCCGCCGACTTAGAGGAGGAAATCATCAAGCACAACCCTGACGTCATTGTCATGGATATAAGAATGAAAAACGATAACGGAATTGAATGGACGAAGAAAATCACTGAAACATATCCAACATGCAAAGTCGTTATTTTATCAGGGTATGACTATGACGAATACATTCACGCTGCTTACGAAGCTGGGGCTTATGCGTTTGTGACAAAAGAAAATTCCGCCTTTGAATTGGCCAATGCGATTAGGCAAAGCCATTTAGGAATCAAATCTTTTCCGATTGACCGATTATCCAATTATAATTCTCCTCTCACAAAAATAGAATTAAACATTCTCCAACTCATTTCCGAGGATAAGACAAACGCAGAAATCAGCGAGCTGTTAAACATAAGCAGAAGAACGGTCGAACACCACGTATCTTCGATTTTGCGAAAATTGGATGTCGACTCACGGGTCGGAGCGGTTGTCAAAGCGATGAAACTTGGGCTGTTGGAATAAAACATCCATGAGTAAGCTTTACTCGCCACTCAAGCATGAAAATTAACCGCTCATGGATTCGTTATTTTCATAGAAAAGTTCCATGAGCGCGCTTTGCTCTCCACCCGGCATGAAAATGGCCGCTCCAAGCGCGCGCATTTTCACGGAAAAACAGATGAAATCTAGGAATTTATGCAAAAAGAAGCGGACACAAGGCGGTTCTATTTTCCGGAGACTCACTTCGCCAGACTGGGAGTCGGATTTTACACAAACATTAGGACTTGGCCATAAAAACAGCCCGATGGAATGCGTCCACCGGGCAAACAGTTCTTCTAATCTTAGAAATACACGATGTAAATCACAATCGCCAAGACGATGCGGTAAACGGCAAACGGCACGAGGCGGATTTGGTTAATCAGCTTTAAGAAAAAGCGAATCGAAACGAGCGCGAACACAAACGCGCTAATAAAGCCGGCGATGAAAAACGGCAAATCAGCCGCCGTAATATATTGCCAGTTTTTCAGTAAAGATAGTCCACTCGCCCCGGCCATAATCGGGACGGCCATGATGAACGTAAAATCGGACGCGGCGCGGTGGCTCATTCCCACCAGCACCCCGCCGGAAATCGTCGAACCGGATCGGGAGAATCCTGGCCATAACGACAAACATTGAATTAAGCCGACAACAAACGCCTGCTTATACGTGATTTGGTCGACCGTTTGCGCTTTTGGCGCCTTTTTGGCAAATACATCGGCAGCGAGCATCAATAGCGCCCCAAGCACTAATCCGATCAACACAGTTGCCGTCGAAAATAAGTGCTCGTCAATATAATCCTCAAACAGCACCCCTAACACACCAGCCGGAATGAGCCCGATAATAACATGTATGAGTGTCAGCCGCGGACGCCCGCCCGGATGGCGGCCATGAAAACCGAGCAAATCTAAAAACCGGTCTTTAAACACGACAACAGCCGCTAAAATCGAGCCGAGCTGGATGACGACTTTAAACGTATTCGCCGCATATTTCCCTAAAAACTCCTGCGATTTCAGCCACATATCATCGACAATAATCATATGGCCCGTTGAGGAAACAGGGGCAAACTCCGTTAATCCTTCGACCATTCCTAAAATGATCGCTTTTATAATCGTGATAATATCCATTGCGAGCATTCCTTTCCCTTCAAAGTATCGTTTCACATGACAACAATCTATGTCACCTTTATAAGAATACGAGAAATCCTTTTTATAGTCGACCCCATTTTCAAGATTAAATTTCAGAAATAGCGTATTGCGTTCTTTTGGCGACAAGTCGAGATCATGGAGAATGAAAAGCTAAAAATGCCAAATTTGCACGCTAATTTCTCCATCAGTCCCTTCGCGTAAGAGCAAAAAGCGATTTCGTTTTCCGGCAGCCAAGTTCACAAATTCATCCAATAAAGAGAACTTGACCTTTTTTAAAATTTAAAGCTTGCGCCGATCATTTTCGTGAGGTTTTCAATCTAGGTTGGTTGTCCGATTTTGCTCGCTGGCGGCTTTATTGACTATTTTATGAATCTCAAAATATTTTATATTGAATTTCTATTGATTAACCCCAGCTAATCAACTTTTTGCCTATCATAAAAAATATATGCAGGTTAGTTTTTCGATATATACAAATTGTTCGACTTCGTTTCCGCTTCGTCAGTTTTATTGTGATTGCATTTGCTACCGCCAGGAAAGGCCGGGCATTGCCTCGCGTTTGCTAGCCATTCCGCACATCTTCGTTTTCCCGCAGCCGGCGGCGAACCTCCGCCGGGCACACCGGCTCGCGGCCGATCGACACATACATGATTCCCGCCTCGCGCGCGCTGTCTAGACTGTAACAATTCCGCCCATCCAATACAAGCGGCGTTTTCATTAAAGCAGCATATCGCCGGATGTCAAATTGCCGGATTTCTTGCCATTCCGTAAAAATAAAACAAATATCCGCATTTGTAATCGCCTCTGCGATCGTCGAACAATACGCGACTTCCTTTTGGAACACGCGCCTTGCGTTTTCCATCCCGACAGGATCCCACACGCGAACATTCGCTCCTTCTTCAAGCAGCACCGCGATATTGGCAAGGGAAGGAGCTTCCCTTATATCATCCGTCCCCGGCTTAAACGTAAGACCTAGCACCGCCACTTCCAGTCCGCGAAAATCGCCCACGTACGTTCTTGCTTTTTCGATCAATTTGACTTTTTGCCTTTCATTTACTTCCATCGCCGCTTGCACCGTTTTCAATTCATAATCGCAACCGGCCGCAAGCCAACGCAATGCTTTCGTATCTTTCGGGAAACACGAGCCGCCATATCCGATGCCGGCGCGCAAAAAGCGGCCCCCAATCCGCGGATCCATTCCCATTCCTTTCGCGACGTCCTCGATATTGGCGCCAACCATTTCGCACAAATTCGCAATTTCGTTGATATAAGATATTTTCAAGGCAAGAAAAACGTTGGATGCGTATTTTACCATTTCCGCGCTTTTCCGGTCTGTCACGACATAAGGAAGAGCAAACGGATCATACACCTCTTTCATGACCTTCTCCGCCCGCGGCGATTCTACGCCTAATACAATTCTCGACGCATGCAGCGTATCTTTGACCGCCGTCCCTTGCGATAAAAACTCGGGATTTGCGACAACTTCAATGTGAACGGGATTTTCCCGATTCTCATTTATCCAACGTTCCACTTGATCGCCCGTACCGACGGGAACGGTCGATTTCACCGCCACCACGCAGTCTTTTTCCGCCGTCTCTGCGATCTGCTTTGCTGCTTCCCACACATACCGCAAATTCACGGATCCATCCGACTCTTCCGGAGTGCCGACAGCGATGATGATAACGTCCGCCCGTCGGTATGCCGCTGCATTATCGGTCGTAAACCACAACCGCTTGCGATTTTTCTTTAGCAATTCCTCCAACCCAGGCTCATAGATCGGCGACTTCCCGCTTTGAAGCAGCGCCACTTTTCCGGCATCCACATCCACGCACGCAACTTTATGCCCTTTTTCCGCCAAGCACGCCGCCGTGACCAGCCCTACATATCCCGCACCAGCTACGGCAATATCCATATTTCATCACACCTTTAATCGTTTCCTCCGCTCGCAAACACGATGGATGTCAGGAGAAATCTAGTATACAGCAAGCCATAACACTTTCCTCAGCCAAACAATGGATTATGTTATTTTTCGCATATGCATGATGTTATTATAAACGATAATGAACCCTTCTTTCATTTACAACGATTACGCAGCTTAGGGAAATGGATGATATTTCGCCAGGGCACTGTCTTATAATACTGCAATGGCAGCTTTCGATTCTAACAAACAAAAAAAGAGCCGTTCACTTCTTGTTGTGACCGGCTCTCCTTCTCTCTTTACGGTAAAAACGGTCGGGGCGCGGGCGTGTCCATCCTCGCGCCGTCTTTTACGCCGTTTTATGCTGCTTCAAGGCGATATTGTCCAACACAAAACCGATGATTGCTCCGATGATGGCAGGGACTACCCAACCCAATCCAACCGAGAAAAACGGCGCCCAAGATAACAACGGCTCGAGCCACTTAGTCTCCACGCCAAACGCGTTCAAGCCATCGTACACGCTGAACACGGCGGTAAACAACAAGGCCATCCCATACGTTTTCGCCGAACCTTTATAAAAGCGATGGAAAAACGACATAACGACAAGCACAATCGCTAATGGATAAATCATCGTCAACACCGGGACGGAAAGCGAAATAAGCTGATTCAATCCTAAATTAGAAACAACCAAGCTAAAAATCGTGATGATCGTCACATAAGCTTTATACGATATGTTTGGAGTAATTTCATGAAAATATTGCGCGCACGCCGCCGTTAACCCGATGCAGGTCGTTAAACACGCTAAAGCGACAATGACGCCAAGCAACAGCTTCCCGCCGCTGCCAAATAAAAGCGCAGCCGCGTTCGATAATAAATCCCCGCCATTGGCGAATGGGCCGTTTATAGACATTTTTGCCCCAAGCAACGCCGTCGCGATATAAACTAACGCCAAACCCGTTCCGGCGATCAGCCCCGCTTGAATAGTCGCTTTTACCATGGCCGATTGCTGATGCACGCCTCTATCTTTCAGAGCGTTCACAACGACAATCCCAAACGCGAGCGCCGCGATCGTATCCATCGTTAAATATCCTTCCATAAATCCTTTAAAAAACGGAGCGGAAGCATACTTTTCCGCAGGCGTTTGCAACGGATTTTGCAGCCGAATGATTCCCGCGACGCAAAGAACGGCAATGGAAAGAAGCAAAATCGGCGTCAATATTTCCCCGATGCGGTCGACCAACTTCGACGGATTTAAGCTTAGCCAATAAACAATCGCGAAAAAGATAATGGTAAATAGCAATAGCGAAAGCGCACCGCCATTCCCGTTAAAAAACGGTTTAATTCCCATTTCATAAGTGACGCTCGCTCCCCGCGGGATGCCGAAAAACGGGCCAATCGCTAAATAGACCGTAATGGAAAAGCATAAACTAAAGAGAGGATGAACGTAATTCCCAATCGATTGAACCCCATCTTTGGCGAGCGCAATAGCGGCGACGGACAAAATGGGCAAACTCACCCCCGTAACGACAAATCCAAAAATCGCTGGCCAAACCGCCTTCCCTGCTTCCATGCCAAGATACGGCGGAAAAATTAAGTTCCCTGCCCCGAAAAACAAGGCAAAAAGCATTAATCCCGTAAAGAAAACATCTTTTCGCTTCATCTCAGACGCCTCCATATATAATTTTTAATATTTTGAAAATAAAATTATTTTATTCCTATTCCTACATAATTTAATATTTTTATATAATTACGACTTTTTTAATATTATATTTTTTTCGCAATTACGTCAATGAAAATTATGTAGAAAAATCCTTGTATAATCACATTTCGTAATAAAAATAATGTTATGTAAGGAAATGAAAGGAAATCATAATAATAAACTTTATTCTTTATTTATCTTAATATTTTAAAAAAAATAAAAAAGGGCATTCCCTTTACGGAAGCCCGTGAAAAACAGCGCGCCGTCTTCTTTTTCCCGTTTATCCTAATAAATTGTCTTTACCTCTTCTTTTTAAAATTCGAAAAACGAATCACGATCATAGTAGTCTTTATTTAAACCTACCATAAAAGAATGCATTAAACGGTCGATATACATGATACCCGAGTTTTTACACAACACTTTCGCAGGTTCGGTAAGATACATAGATAGGAGTAAATGTATGAATATAGTCCACAATCTGTTGATTAAGGTGTGCTGAGTAAGGCAAAGGAACGACTTTTCAGAAAAAAGATCGAACCGGTCAGCTCCCTTATTCGCGGGATTGCACTTTCTCTTTCCCTTTGTAATGTATAGCCTGTCCGATCATAAATACTTCGCGTACTGCATTATTGGAATACAAAAGACGGCGCTCTTTATCTTCATACATGACGCCGATAAAATCGCCCTTTTTTAAATTCAAAATCTTCGTTCTATCTTCAAATAAAACATCCATTGCGGAGGAAAGGTGACGACGAACGGAAAACTGCCGCATTTCTCCCGTGGATTCGCTGTTTGCGCACTCGATCATCGAAAAGGAGGATTTTCATCATGGATGTCATCTATCCTCGCTGCGCAGGATTGGATGTTCATGCCGAAACCATCGTCGCCTGCGCGCTATGGGAAGAAGATGGACACATTCAAAAGGACATTCAAACCTTCTCCACGTTCTCGAAGGGACTTGGCGACCTGCTTGAGTGGCTCGAAGAACATGGCGTTACCCATGTCGCCATGGAATCCACCGGCGTGTATTGGAAACCGGTCTTCGCCTTCCTCGAGGGCTATGTCGACTTGAC
>NZ_FOJS01000059.1 GCF_900111865.1 Parageobacillus thermantarcticus
CGGCGCTTGTCCCGGGTTTCCGCCAATTGTCGGTCGATGTCCTCCAACAAAGCCGTAAACAACTCGGCGAAGGCGTTTTGCAAGGCCCGAAACAAATCAAGTTCGATCTCTTTCCATGACAACGAATTTGTGGTAAGATGTTGTTGAATATTCATAGGACTCTCTCCTCCTGTTTGATAGTGTGGTTAATGAATATCTTACCAGGGAGAGAGTCCTTTTTTCATCTTTCCTGCTTGGGATCCTACCGCGCTTCGCTTGGTGGCCCCGATGAGGGGAATTGCGAACCTACGTTCCCAACCCCCTCATCGGGGAATTCTAAGAATTTCTCCCACAAACATTTTACTCACACAATGAAACTAGATGTTCCTGTTTTTGTCGCTTTTTATGAAAAAAAACCGTTCAGCTGACGGAAGCAGATTGACAACGGATGATGCGCGCGCATGTCGGCAATGGATTTTAGCGCAAACACTATGAAAAATTTCGCAGGCGGTAAAATGAGCAAATGCTGCTTATGAAAAAAGTATTATTCACAGCGAATGCATAAAAATTCATTCTAAAATATAAATAAATCCCTCTTGCATTTCCATACAAGAGGGGGATTGTTATTACTCGAATTTGTTTGGATCGCCATCAAACGGCTCGTCTGCGACTTTGATGGATTCCGTCGGGCATCCTTCGTATGCATCCATCATGTCGTCAATAAGAATTTCCGGCACTTCGACGATTCCTTGGTTGTCGTCAAGTGTTACGTATGCGATGCCATCTTCGTCATAGTCGTAAATATCTGGAGCTGCGGCACCGCATGCACCGCATGCAATGCAAGTTTCTTTATCGACAATCGTATATTTTGGCATGAATAAAAACCTCCTCAAATTCTATTTCAAACGGATGTGTCATCTCCGTGTAATATACTCGGAAATGAACTTCACTTCTTATAATAAGACGGTTTTTATAACTTTTCAATATAAAAATGTCGCTATTTTCAAACATGGCCATTTTTACATTTCCCATTTTCCGTTTTTCTAAACCGAGAAAACTTTATATGAGAAATTGAGCAGATGTTTCTGTTACAATGATGTATATTCCAAACGTTTGATAAAGGAGCGACACGGATGAAAAGCGGATATGCATCGTTTTTGATGTTATTTTGTTTACACCGTTTCAACGGAGAACGGTCTTTATCCGCGATATATCATCTATTTTCTGGAAAAAAGTCGTCGCAAACGTTGCAAGATAGCAAATGGTTTCAGTTAGAACGCTTTTTTGGAACATGGAAAGAAGCCACGTTAAACGATATCGAGGCATTAGCTGAACAGCTGCTGGAAAACGGCTTGATTTCCCCTGTGCAAAATCGTTCCTATGTGTTGACAGAAGAAGGAAGAAGGCAGTTCAATGAACAGATGCGGCAAGCATTTTTCCCTGTTCATCTCAACGGATGGCGGTATCATGCATCGGAAAAATGGTTTTGGTACCGTCTATCTTTGCTTGTACAAACGTTATCGAACGTGCTTCATCGCACCCGTTTCGAACCGATTCACCGCCATGAGGAAACGTTCATTTGGGTGAAGCAGTATTTATTATCGCAAAGAAAAATGGCGCGGGAATTGGCGCAAACGCTTTATGAAGAAATATATGACATTCTTTCTTCTGTTTCGGAAGAAGAAGCAACGGTGTTTACGTTGCGCTTGACGAGCTTTGAGCGAATCGGCTGGACAAATGAACAAATCGCATCCTTATTGCAAAAAGACCCGGTATACGTCCACTTTCAATTTCAAAATGTGTTGCATTATATGATGGCTACAGCGGAAGCAAAACAGCCATCCGTTTTGTATGAATTAATGCATGATTTGTCATTGCCTATACCGTTGACGTTTTCGACACGAAAAACGTATGAATGGCTCTTGCGCGGAAAATCGATTGAGGAAATCGCCAAGTTGCGCCGTTTAAAACGAAGCACCATTGAAGACCATGTCGTGGAGATTGCGGCGAATATTCCGCAATTTTCCATTTGGCCGTTTGTCAGTGAGAAAAAGGCGGAAAAAATTATGGAAACGGTGCGAAAGTTGCGAACGAGAAAATTAAAAGTGATTCGCGATGCGATCGCTGACGATGTCAGCTACTTTGAAATTCGCCTCGTGTTGGCAAAGGAAGGGAAAATGTGGTGACATTAGAACAGTTGCTTCGCGAAAAATTCGGTTATGACTCGTTTCGAAAAGGGCAGCGGGAAATTATTGAAGACATTTTGCGCGGATATGATGTATTGGCGATGCTGCCAACAGGTGGAGGCAAATCGCTTTGCTATCAGCTTCCCGCATATGTACTAAAAGGCAGTGTATTAATTATTTCACCGCTCGTTTCGTTGATGGAAGACCAAGTGCAGCAGCTTCGGCAACGTGGGGAAAAGAGAGTCATCGCCTTTAATAGTTTTTTAGAAACGGAAGTAAAGAGAAAAGCGATCGAGCGGCTGCATGAATTTCGGTTTATTTACGTTTCCCCGGAGATGCTGCAGTCGGAACGGCTGCTTCACGCGCTGATGAACATCCGCATTTCCTTGTTTGTCGTCGACGAAGCGCATTGCATCTCCCAGTGGGGGTACGATTTTCGCCCTGATTTTTTAAAGTTGGGGGAAATCCGCAAGCATCTCGGCTCTCCAACTTGTTTGGCGTTAACTGCCACCGCGCCGCCTGAGGTAACGGATGATATTGTCCATATTTTGCAGCTTCAGCCGCTGCGCCGGCACATTCACTCTGTTGACAGGCCGAATATCGCGATCAAAGTAGAAAAAACGGAGTTTATTCATGAAAAAATAAACAAGCTGTTTGATTATGTCAAAATGTTGCAAGGGCCGGGGCTCGTTTATTTTTCAAGCAGGCAATGGGCGGAAACAACGGCGCGACAGTTGCAAAGGGAAGGAATCGAGCGAGTCGCCTATTATCATGGAGGAATGGATTCCGAACAGCGGATGCTCGTCCAACAGCAATTTTTGCGCGGCCAATTGGACATCGTTTGCTGTACGAGCGCGTTTGGCATGGGAGTGAATAAGGAAAATATCCGTTTTGTCATTCATTTTCATATGCCCGGTCAAATGGAGGCGTATTTGCAAGAAATTGGAAGAGCTGGGCGCGATGGAAAAAGGAGCATTGCGATTTTACTGTATACCAATGGCGATGAGGACATGGTACAATCACTTATGGAAACGGAATTGCCAACAGATGCACAGGTGAAGCGATTATGCGAAAGCTTGCTGTTATATGGCGCGGCGCCAGATAGTTTAGAACAGCAAATGAGCGCATGTTCGTTGACAGATGTGCAGAAACGGATTTTAATGTATTTTTTGGAAACAGAAGGGATCGCTTCCTCACCTCGACCGCTGACAGAACAAGAGGTTGCTGCTTTGTATGAAAAGCTAATAGAGAAGATCGAATCACGCAGACGATGGAAACGAAAAAAGCTCTTAGAAATGGTAAAATGGATTTTTCATCATTCATGCCGACGGGAGTTAATCGTTCGCGCGTTTCAACAATCGTTGGAGAAAAAACCAGATTTATGTTGCGACCGGTGCGGATTTCCACTGGATGGTTACTTGCGCGTGGAGACGGAGAAAAAGGAGTTTCATTTTCATGGCTGGCAAGCGGAATTAAAGCGAATTTTCTTTTAAGTGAGGCGTGTTTAGATGAGGCGGCAAAGTGAACAAATCCGCATGATGAGCGACCGCGAAGTACTCATTCATTTATATGTTACCCAGTTATTGTTAATTGTCGTGTCAGCTATTGCTGGATTTTTTCTTTTTGATATTTCGACATTCCAAAAAATTTGGCAGTTTGATGCCACCACGGTGCTGACGTATGGCGGAGGGAGCGCTGTTATTGTCTTAGCCATCGATTTTTTGACAATGCGCTATTTGCCGGAGCATTGGTATGATGATGGAGGAATTAACGAAAAAATTTTTGAAAATCGGTCGATTCCGCATATCTTTTTTTTATGTTTATTGATCGCATTTAGCGAAGAGCTGCTGTTTCGCGGCGTCATCCAAACGCATTTTGGCTTGTTTGTTGCAAGCATCATCTTTGCATTGTTGCACGTGCGCTATTTGGAAAAGTTGTTTTTATTTGCGATGGTCGTCTTGTTAAGCTTTTTTCTCGGATATGTTTATCAATGGACAAACAGCCTTTGGGTGACGATTTTTGCCCATTTCCTGATCGATTTTATTTTGGCGGTTCATATTCGCCTTGATTATGTTCGCAACATGAAACAAAAAGACGGGGGCGATCGTGTGTGAGTCAGCACGAACAAGCAGAAGGTGCATGGCGCGGGCCAGCGGAACAAAAGCGTGAGGACGTCTTGTCGCTTCCGCCGCGCAGAGAGGTGCATAGACGAAAGAAAGCAAAAAAGCGAGCGAAATGGAAGTTAAAATATCCGCTTATCCGTTTGTTAGCGCTGTTTTTTATTTCCCTCCCGGTTTTAATGTTAGGCATTTATTATGCAAATAACGATTCAAAAATCGTAACCGTCGTAACGCGCAGCGAGACGGGCAGTTACGAACAAATTGATATTGCTCCCGCCGAGGAAAGAACTGCGCTGCCATCAAGCGAATCTAGCGTGCGGAAAAAAGATCGTCCTCCATCAGACGGACAAAAAGAAAATGGAGCTTTAGATGGGCATCCAAAAAAGCAAAAAACGATTACACACACGGTGCAAGAAAATGAAACGCTATATAGCATTGCGATGAAATATTATCAAAGTGATAAAGGAATGGAAGTTATCAAAAAATGGAACCATTTAAAAAGCATGCAGCTTCATAAAGGACAAGTACTGCAAATTCCAATGGTGGACGTGGAAAAATAAGGGCGGATCCCCGATTTTTTGGTCTAATCAAGTAGACTTGTACATACGTTTATACTAGAGGTTGCTAAAAAATGAGGGGATTCGGCCGTGAGCAAAGGATTTTTCGAAAATCTTTACATTGATGAAGTAACGAAGCAAATGCTGCTTGCTGTGATTGAAAAAAAGCGAAAATGGGAACGTTTAAAGAAAAATGCGATTTTTTTGCAACTTGTTGCTTTTAGTGGATTTACTTCATTTTTCATCTACGTTTTAGTTGATTTGGTTGTTCCAAGCGGCACATGGGCGGCGTTTGTTCAAGCGTTTTTCGGGAAAACGGTGCATTTGTATATATTATTATGGTTGTTTACATCGTATTGGGCCGGCTTATATTATAAAAGAAAATGTGATAAAGCCGAAGAAGAATTTCACTCGCTTCGCTGTGAAATCATTCAAAAAAGCACCGATTTATGGAAAGAAGAGCAACAATGGAAAGAAAGGCATAAACTGTTTGAACTGATGAAAAAGGAGTATGATATTAACCTGTATTACGAAAATAGCTGAATGGTGCTCTCCCATTCAGCTATTTTCATCAGAAAAATTTCTTCCGGTCGCGCTCTTCTTTTAAAATTTCGACGGCCTCGCGAAAACGCTGGGCGTGAATGATTTCCCGTTCGCGCAAAAAGCGGAGCCCGTCGTTTAAATCAGGATCATCGCTCATGTTAATAATCCATTGGTATGTTGCTCGCGCTTTTTCCTCTGCTGCAATATCTTCGTACAAATCGGTAATCGGGTCTCCTTTTGCCTGAATGTACGTCGCCGTAAATGGGACGCCGGCGGCGTTATGATAAAATAAAGCGCGATCATGATCGACATAATGTGCATCCAGCCCTGCTTCTTTCAATTGCTCTGGCGTTGCGTCTTTCGTTAGTTTATATACCATTGTTGCGATCATTTCCAAATGCGCTAATTCTTCTGTTCCGATATCTGTAAGCAGGCCGATCACTTTGTCGGGAATCGTATAGCGCTGGTTTAGATAGCGGAGCGCAGCGGCAAGTTCCCCGTCTGCCCCACCATATTGTTCAATTAAATATTTTGCTAATTTCGGATTGCATGTGCTGACGCGGACGGGATATTGCAATTTTTTTTCATAAATCCACATCTTTCATTCCCTCCCTTTCTGGCGCGTTGCTTTTTTGTTATATTTGCCAAGGCCAAGGGGCATCATCCCAGTTCCACGGATAGTTGGAATAGCTGTTTCCAAATTGCTGAAGCGGTCCATAGGCGGATTCAAACTGTTTTTTTAATTGTTTACGTCTTTGCGCGAGCTGGTTAAATTGTTGGATGGCTTGATAGTCAGTAGGATGGGTGTCGAGGTATAATGTGAGTTCGACGAGGGCAAAATCAACCGTTTGCAGCTGTTCCAAAAGCTCATAATATTCTTTTGACACCTGTTTCATTGTTGATCACCTTTGCGTTTCATTTCA
This sequence comes from Parageobacillus thermantarcticus, assembly GCF_900111865.1. Taxonomy (GTDB): domain Bacteria; phylum Bacillota; class Bacilli; order Bacillales; family Anoxybacillaceae; genus Parageobacillus; species Parageobacillus thermantarcticus. The sequence goes on from NZ_FOJS01000059.1 coordinate 6,309, forward strand.
TACGGGCCATAATATGGATCATAAAAAATTTTCCAAAGAGTTCCTTTTTTTAACGCTTCATGCAATGGAAATTGCGGCAAGTTTGGCGGCTGAAATCCGACATATTGATTCGGTGCGGTAACATATGTTTTGACGCGAATCGGCGGGCAAGGGTCGAACGGACTTATATAAGGTTCATATTGTTTTCTGGTCGTAAACATAAGAAACCTCCTTTTTGCAGAATTTCAGTCTATATTTATGACTGTTACGTTTTATTCATGCCTCCCTTTTTTGATGAATACATGTAAGAAAAAGATCAAGTCCTGATTATTGTGTAAATTTCACTTCTGGCCCAGCGAGAATTTAGGTTTCGGAAAAACCCAACTGCTTTTTGCCGCTTCTTTTTACACAAACTTCCGACTTGATCGAAGAAAAAGGGAGGAAGGAAAATGTTGTTTCATCTGTTTTGCGTTGTTGTCGGATTTTTGTGTGGGTATTTGATGATTCATTGGCTGCCGCCGGTCACTCCGTTTCATTTCGTTCATTTTATTACCGAACTTATTTTCAACCCCCTCCGGTCGTTTTTGGCGATGGTTTGTTTTTTAATTGGTTTTTTGGCCAATGCAGTGGTAATTCGTACCATAATGGCTGGGGTCATTTTATGGTTACAGCGAAAACAAGTGCGCTGGGGGGAGTGGCTGATTAGCTGTTGCGGCGCGTCGGGAAGTTTTTATTGGCTGTTTCAATCGGAGACGAAGCTAACCGTTTTGTTTTTTATTTTCGCTTTTATTTATGGTATGATATCATTGGACTTTCGTCGTTCTCGCGGATACAAACGGGATTTATAGGAGGCATTATGTTGGTTTGGATCGTCGTTTTTGTTTTTCTTTGCTTATTGGCTTACATGTGGTGGGAAGCGCATCGAAACCGCGTTGTTCGCATTGAATTGGCATTTCCGCAGTTTCCAAACAGTTTTCGGGCGTTTTCCATTTTTTTTATTTCTGATCTTCACAGGAGGACATTAGCGAAAAAAATCGTCGAGGAAATAAAAGGGGAGGCGGACATTGTGCTAGTTGGCGGGGACCTGACGGAAAAAGGGGTGCCTGCCGCGCGCGTCAAGGAAAATATCCGCCGTTTAAAAATGATCGGACCGGTTTATTTTATTTGGGGGAATAATGATTACGAAGCAGAATATGATTTGCACTCACTTTTGCTCGAAGAAGGGGTGCATATATTGGAAAACCGCGCTGTTGTGCTACAATCCGCAAACGGGGAAAAGCTTGCGCTCATCGGGGTGGCAGACGTGAGCAAACGCAAAGCAAGGTTGGAGGAAGCGCTTCAAGGAGTGGATGAGAACGCCTTCCGCATTCTCGCCTCGCATAATCCGAAAATCGTCCAGCGCCTTCGCCCCGAGCACCGCATTTCCCTTGTCGTCAGCGGACATACGCATGGAGGGCAAATTCGCTTTTTGTCGTTCGGGCTGTATGAAAAAGGGGGATTAAAAAACGTGAACGGAACGGCGGTTTACGTCAGCAACGGGTACGGGACGACGAACATTCCGCTCCGGCTTGGGGCTCCTGCAGAAACAAATTTGATTACCATTCGTTCATCTGAAGAAGATGGAGAAAAAATGCTTGTCTAAATGGCTGCAAACGATGTAAACTCAATAATAATAACAAACGAACCATTTACGAATTATTTCATACAATAACCGTAAGAGATGGCTGTGTAGGTAAGGAGGGGTGTTGATGCGTCTTGAGCGCTTAACCCACAATAAAATTAAAATTTTCCTTACGTTTGACGATTTAATGGATCGTGGTTTAACGAAAGAAGATTTATGGAAAGACACGTTTAAAGTTCATCAATTGTTTCGCGACATGATTGAGGAAGCAAGCGAGGAACTCGGCTTTGAAGTAAACGGGTCGATCGCGGTGGAAGTATACTCTTTACCGGCACAGGGAATGGTTGTTATCGTAACAAGTGAGGGCGAATACGACGATACGGAGGAAGAGTTCGCGGACGATTATATTGAAATGCAAGTAACGCTCGATGAGAGCGATGACATATTTTACGAATTTCAGACGTTCGAGGATGTCATTCAGCTCGCTCATCGCCTTTACGCGATCGGTTGCTTGGACGGAACGCTTTATTCCTATCAAAATCGCTTTTATTTACATGTCGCCGAGGAACCGCCGATTCCGCTCGATAATTTTGTCGCTTTGTTAGCGGAATTTGCCAGCCCTTCCACGATAACGATACATCGTGTGCAAGAATATGGAAAAAAACTAATCGAGCATCGCGCCATTGAACAACTTGTTCGCTATTTTCCGGCTTGTTAACGCTTCGTCAGACTCCGTCATGTGGACAAGGGGTCTGACTTTTTATCTTTTTCTTTTCGACGCTAGACTACAAGGAAAACAAATATACAATTATGAAAAAAACTGTTTTTCATATAAAAACGATGTAAATGGTTGTAAAAAGCCATAAATCGCTTGGCATTTTATTTTTTTCCTTTGCATAAATGAAAAGAAGGTGTATACTATGACATGAAGAAAGGTGACGTTATCAATTAACCATAGCGAGCTTATAGGAGGTTTACGTATGGTAGCCGACAAGCGTACCAACGAAGAAAATCTGGAAGAAAAAGAAGAACAATATGACGTATTAACGGCGACGCAAATCGTTATACATAGAGCATTAGAAAAACTGGGTTACCCAGAGGAAGTATATGAACTGCTTAAAGAACCGATTCGCATGTTAACAGTGAGAATTCCTGTACGTATGGACGACGGTACTGTAAAAATTTTTACCGGCTACCGTGCCCAACATAATGATGCCGTTGGTCCAACAAAGGGTGGCGTCCGTTTCCATCCAAACGTGACGGAACGAGAAGTGAAAGCGTTATCTATTTGGATGAGCTTAAAATGCGGGATCGTCGATTTGCCATATGGCGGGGGAAAAGGCGGAATCGTCTGCGATCCGCGCACGATGTCATTCCGTGAATTAGAGCGGCTAAGCCGCGGCTATGTCCGCGCGATCAGCCAGATTGTCGGTCCGACAAAAGATATTCCTGCGCCAGATGTTTTTACGAACTCGCAAATTATGGCATGGATGATGGACGAATATAGCCGCATTGACGAGTTTAATTCACCTGGCTTTATTACAGGAAAACCGTTGGTGCTAGGTGGATCGCATGGCCGAGAAACGGCGACGGCAAAAGGGGTTACCATTTGCATTCGCGAAGCGGCGAAAAAACGCGGAATTGATTTGAAAGGTGCCCGCGTGGTCATCCAAGGATTTGGAAACGCAGGAAGCTTTTTGGCGAAATTTATGCACGATGCTGGCGCGAAAGTTATCGGCATTTCCGACGTATACGGGGCGCTTTACGATCCAAACGGTTTAGATATTGACTATTTGCTTGAGCGCCGGGACAGCTTTGGCACGGTGACGAAATTGTTTAAAAACACGATTACGAATAAAGAATTGCTAGAACTTGATTGCGATATTTTAGTGCCGGCGGCGATTGAAAATCAAATTACGAAAGAAAACGCGCCAAATATTAAAGCGAGCATCGTTGTGGAAGCGGCAAACGGCCCAACGACGTTAGAAGCGACGGAAATTTTAACGAAGCGCGGCATTTTGCTCGTTCCAGACGTACTAGCGAGCGCCGGCGGTGTGACTGTGTCGTATTTTGAATGGGTGCAAAACAACCAAGGATATTATTGGACGGAAGAAGAAGTGGAAGAGCGGCTGGAAAAAGTCATGGTCAAAGCGTTTAATAACGTGTATGAAATGGCGCAAACGCGCCGCGTTGACATGAGGCTAGCTGCTTATATGGTTGGCGTTCGCAAAATGGCGGAAGCGTGCCGTTTCCGCGGCTGGGTATAAAGAGTAAGCAAACATATTTGCAACATGCCAAAAAATCCCCTATCATATGATAGGGGATTTTTTGAATTAGCTAAGGAGTGAACTGTGCAATGAAAGAAGAAAAGATCATTATTGTTGGCGGCGGTCCTTGTGGGCTTGCGGCGGCCATTGCTTTGCAAGATGTCGGTTATCGTCCGTTAGTAATAGAGAAAGGAAATATCGTTAATTCGATTTATCATTTTCCGACCCATCAAACGTTTTTTAGCACAAGCGATCGCCTTGAAATTGGCGGAGTTCCGTTTATTACGGAAAATCGAAAGCCAAAGCGAAATCAGGCGCTCGCTTATTACCGAGAAGTCGTCACGAGAAAAGAAGTGCGCGTGCAAACGTTTGAGAAAGTGGAACAAGTGGAAAAGCAAGATGACGGAACATTTCTTGTGCGGACGACAAAAGGACAGTACCGGGCCGAATATGTTATTATTGCCACCGGATATTATGACAACCCAAACTATATGAACATACCGGGGGAAGATTTGCCGAAAGTAACGCATTATTTTAAAGAAGCGCATCCGTATTACAATACCGATTGCGTCGTCATCGGCGGAAAAAACTCGAGCGTGGACGCGGCGCTAGAACTTGTCAAGGCGGGCGCGCGCGTCACGGTATTGTATCGGGGAAGCGGATATTCGCCAAGCATTAAGCCTTGGATTTTACCGGAATTTGACTCTCTCGTTCGCAAAGGAATTATTAAAATGGAGTTTAACGCCCATGTCAAAGAGATTACGGAGGATGCCGTCATTTACGAAGTGGGAGGCGAACGCAAAAAAATTAAAAACGATTTTGTATTCGCTATGACCGGGTACCATCCTGACCATGAATTTTTGAAAAAGATGGGAGTTGGGGTCGATTCGGAAACAGGCCGGCCGCTTTATGATCCGGAAACGATGGAAACGAATGTGCGCGGTATTTTTATCGCGGGCGTCATTGCCGCTGGAAATGACGCGAATGAAATTTTTATTGAAAACGGGCGCTTTCACGGCGCGCAAATTGCCGCTTGCATCGCAAAACGGGAAAAGGAAAAAAGGCAATAACGAAAAGGGGCTGTTTTTGTAGCCCCTTTTTCTTATTCCATAAACATTTCTTGCAGCTTTTGCAGATCGTTTGTTATTTCCAGCGCAACAAGCAGCTTAATGCGCGCTTTTTGTCCGTTTAACCCGTTGGAAAAAATCACTCCCATTTCTTTCAGCTGTTTTCCTCCGCCTTCATATCCATATATATCTTGTACAATGCCGTTAAAACAACGAGATACAAGCACGACGGGAATGCCAGCTGTAATCAAAGACTGGACGCCTTTAGCGGCGCGCGGCGGGAGATTTCCTTGTCCTAGCGCTTCGATCACGATTCCGTCGAGCGGAAGTGTTTGAATCGCCTGAAAGATCGCTTCATCCATGCCAGCATACGCTTTTAATAAAATCACGTTTTTAGAGATATTGGTGATTGGATAAGTCGTTCGTTTTATTGGAGCATGGTGGAAAAATACCCCACGTTTAGTGACGATGCCAATTGGCCCGTACTGCGGGCTTTGAAATGTGGCGATATTGGACGTATGTGTTTTCGTTACATTTTTAGCGGTATGGATTTCGTCATTAAGAACAACTAACACTCCTTTCCCGCGCGCCTCCTCGCTTTTGGCTACTTTGACAGATGCGATTAAGTTATATAGTCCGTCGGCGCCGATTTCATTGCTAGAACGCATTGCTCCTGTAACGACAATAGGTACGTCCGCTCGCACGGTTAAATCTAAAAAATATGCTGTTTCTTCCAGCGTATCTGTTCCGTGCGTAACGACGATCCCTTCCATTTGTTCGTTTGTGATTGTTTCTTCGATTCGATTGCGCAATTGCAGCATTTCGCGCGGCGTCATATGCGGTGAAGGCAAATGGAACAGTTCTTCGACATAAACGTCGGCAATGCTCGCTAACGGTGGGATTGCATCATGAAACGGATGCGTTTCGTCTGGACGAACGGCACCCGTTTTTTCATCTTCTTTCATCGAAATGGTGCCGCCTGTATGAATAATAAGAATTTTTTTCATCATCCTTCCTCCTCTGAAAAAGTTTTGCTATGATGAAATAACGGGTGTGAGTAAAATGTTTGTGGGAGAAATTCTTTGAATTCCCCGATGAGGGGGTTGGGAACGTAGGTTCGCAATCCCCCTCATCGGGGCCACCAAGCGAAGCGCGGTAGGATCCCAAGCAGGAAACATGAAAAAAGGACTCTCTCCCTGGTAAGATATTCATTGACCACACTATCAAACAGGAGGAGAGAGTCCCATGAATATTCAACAACATCTTACCACAAATTCGTTGACATGGAAAGAGATCGAACTTGATTTGTTTCGAGCCTTGCAAAACGCCTTCGCCGAACTGTTTACGGCTCTGTTGGAGGACATCGACCGACAATTGGCGGAAACCCGGGAC
>NZ_FOJS01000058.1 GCF_900111865.1 Parageobacillus thermantarcticus
CGTGCGGTGGTTCGGATGAAAGCTCCAATGATGAAGATCGGTCAATGTTCCCGCAAATCCTTTGGTGGTCAGCGCATCCACGATATGAACGAGATGCTTCATGACAGGTTTTGAAAAATAAAGTGCCAACCCCAACATCGTGAAAAACTTGTGGATTCCTTGATGATGTGCTAATCTATTCATGAGACATGAACCTCCTTGTGAATAGTTTTGGTGACACATCTATTCTAATCAAGGAATCGGGTTCATGTCTCTTTTTTTGTTTGGTTGTAAATTTATGTTAGCGAATTTGCTCATCTACAGAATGTTAAATATATTCTCCACTGCACTGATTAATTCCTGTTATTATTTAGAAAATTAATACTTCCTGTTTATTACAACCAAATTTTATGGTGATAAGTTATTCCTTTATATACCATATTTTTACCTTAATACATATTTTTTATTTATTCTCAAAAAATGAACGAATTCTTTTCCTATAGGAATTTGTGTTCACCCTATAATGTATTTGAACTTTAAAAACATATGATAAATGGGATATTTGCAAATTTCAAATCACTAATTTTTATACTTATTTTACCAAAAAGAAACTATAAAAACAGCCCATCACTAGAACTTTTCAGTGGAAAACTACTGTGTTTACTGAAAGTTTCGGACATACTATTTCATTCATCCACAATAATATCTACAGGTGAATACCCCACTATTCGACCAAGTTCTCGCCAACTTTTTGCGATGAGGCAACAAGACGCGCCGGGTCGCCCGGGCGGCGGATTCTATGACGGCTTTGCGGCAGTGACTTTTTCACATGTTTCCATCACTTCTTTGGCGGAATAAACCTAAGCCGTTGCCGAGGTTATCAATATCCATGGCAATGACCAAGCCATCCCCGCTAATGTTAAATCTCTGACAAACTCCAGAGCACGACAAGTATTATCCCATAACAGAAGATAATTCATCCAATGTTGTCTCTTGGAAAGAAGGCATTTCGCACTCAAAGGCTACTTTCAGCCACCAATGAGGTGTTGATTTTTCATTCATATACACAACACGAACAGAAGGGTTCACTCCATTTTCTAACAAGGAAAAGATGGCCTTACTATAAAAAGCCGGAACATATCCAAGCTTCTTCCCCCCATGAGTATAAATAGCAACAGCATGAGGGTCATAAGCGTTTGTTGGTTCTTGTACCAATTTCAACGTTTCGTTAATGGCTAGCCATGTTGCCCAATTTTGAGGAAGATTTTGATGGCGCATGCCATGAACAAAAAAGCTGACGCGCAGCTTGCCATCGTCTTCAAGACGCAGTGGCTGCTCAAAAGAATAAGTATCGCTGGCTAACCGCCCACGTGTTTGTTGAAGCAAGTCCATCTTAGTGGAATTCTCATTCAGGCCTAAATCGGACAAAATGGCTTTAAAATCCGCACGATCTGGTGACGGCAATCGGCGTTCAAACGCCGGAAACAATTCCTTTGATCGATAGATTTTAGTTGGATCTGGAAAAGCCGGATGCAGCATATATCCATTATTCAGTGCATCTTTCAGTTTTCCCCGACCAGTGGCATTATAGGTATAAGCAAACTCATAATAGCCATCATAATGGGAAAGAGTTCCTATATGATAAAAAGAACGGTTTTTTGTGTTTTGCCAAACCACTAAAAGTGTATGAACTTTTTTCATGTTATCGATCTCCCTCTTCCACCCATTCCAATATTTTCTTTCTTCGAAAAGGCACTATACTCAATAACCAGTTTTTTTGCGCCTCGCTTAAAATACCTAGTGATTGAATAAAATCAGAATACCTTATTAAATCAAATTCAATCAACTTTTGGATACTTTGATGAAACTCATATGCAAAGTTTTTACTAATATATGTTAACAAGTCTTTAGCTTTGACTTTTTTCTTTTCAAATATACCTGCCTTAACCTTTGTTTTCTCGGTATATTTGTTCATTTCTTGGGGATTCGAAACCATTTGCATGAGCTTTTCATCATCAAATCGAAAACCTAAGGAAGCACCGTTATCATAAATGGGGGAGAATTTTGCTCCTGTTTCGAGAAATAGCAATTGCCAATTAAATGGGTGCCTATCTTGATTGCCAATAAGAATATCAAACAATTGCATATCTATAAATTCTGATTTTATGGCCTTCCAATATGCAAACTTCCTCATTATTTTGAAGCCAGCATCAATAAGTTCCATGTCCTTCAACGAAGATTCTTGGAGCGTCGTATAATCATCTACTAATGCTAATAATAAAACTCCGCCTTCTTCAGCCATTTTTGCATCATATTCTTTTACAAAATTTCGTAGAAGGCACCCCCTTCTACCATTCCTTGTTACAATTTCCACATCCATCATTTCCAAACCAAATATAGCTCCAATTTCAGCGGCAATTAGTTCTGTAATATCCTCCCAAGAAATCCCTTCTTTAAATTGCCGTGGATATTTTATAAGATAATGTATTCCCTCTGGAGATATCAATTCCTCTTTCTCCAATGTACTTTTTCTACCATATCCGACCCGTTCCCACTTACTGACATCTCTCAACAATGCTAATCGTTCCTTTTCGTACAATCTTATATTTAATTTTAACATTAGATGATGAAAGTTATAAGCAACAGTGAAATTTCGACACAACGATGTAAAAATTTGGTCATCTGAAACCAAAAAAGCGCTATATGATTAAATATTTACTGATTCATTGATCTCTATTTTTGTCGATTCCACATTTGCATAATATTTTGGACGATAACCTTGGAGGCACACTTTTTTGATTACCCCATTTTCAACAATAAATGTTAAATCCTCAATCTCTTGTAGTGTCCCAGTTAAAATGAGTTGTTCCACCACTTTTCCGCGGATCTGTTCCATAGTGTATCCTTTTCCTTTCAAAACACGCAAAAGATCCGCAATTACTGGTACCCTTGCGTTAGATGGGTTCATAATCATACTTTCCAGCAATGCAACAGAAAAATCGTGGCGACTAAACTCCTCACCAAATAATATTCTCCTTACTCGCAACAAAGCAATGTCATCTGCAGAAAAAATTTGCCCATTCAAATGGGCAGACATTTCAGGAAAGACAAATGAGCCAGTGTTTCCCAAACTTACTAGCGTTATAGTAACTGTTGTATTCTCCTTTTGGGATTCAACACGAATATTTTTAACCGTAACCATATCGGCAAAATTCCGGACTGAAAAAGCGTATTGACCGTTATTTTGTTGCATCGATTTTAACACTCTTTCCGTTTTTCCATCAGGATTTTTCAATACTAATTCATATGTGCCTGCTTTTAGTTCGCGATATTCGTCATATTCGCAAGTTAGCTCCCCTAACCAAAAATACGATCCTGAAGAATTGACGATTTTCGTTCCAATAGTTGGACTCGTTCCGAAACTTTGACTTTCTCTTTTCACTACTCTCTTTAATAATAACGGTTCCCCTGTGAGGGTACTTTTCATTACAGGTGTCTGATCCTCAAATTCTTCGGCAACTTTTCTGCTTACATAGGAGTACAAATGATATACATCTATCTCACCGTTTGCATTAGCAGCTTCGCCTTCCAATCCTCTGATGAGATAATCCGTAAAGGCACCATGGCCATTTCTGTCCCACGCCTCTTGATTTGACGTACATGCAGCGATTAATACTTTTCCCGATCCTTTCACTTCTAGGCCTCTTACCATTTCGTGTTGTATATTTCTTGCAACAGCACCACTATGACAAGTATCAAAAAACGCCAGTACAGTACCAGCAACAGTATGATCAATCAAATCTCTTACATCCGTCATTTTAATCATGGAATCTTCTGGATGATAAATATCGCCGTCGAAAGGAACAAAATAGCCTTCATTATTATTATGCAAATAGCCGTGACCTGCCCAAAAGAGAAATAATATATCATTTGGTAATGCATCTTCAAAAAATGACGTTAAAACGGAGTACAATATATTCCGCTTTGCAATGTTCCCTTGAAACACCTCTACATTTTCTTTTTTAAAAAACGACGGAGGTTCTAACAGTAATCTTTTGATTTCGCTGACATCATTAACTGTATTAGGAAGAGGGGAAGTATTTAAATATTGGTCTACTGCTATAAGCAAAGCTTTATAAACCATTGTTGATCACCCTATCGTATCAACATCTGAATTTGATTTTTGTATGGCAATAGAGATATGATTACGAACAATCTACAAATTGGAACTGTAACCCAACACCATCACTTTATATTCAGAATCGATTATAAAAATTTGTATTTACGACAACCAATTAACAGTCGGAACTTCATAGACAACAGTAGCTACATTCAAGAAACAACAGACATAATCCCTATTGAATTCCCCAAATTTCCATCGCCTTTTTCACCAGTTTTTCTTGTCTTGAGAGAATCTGATTCTTTGTCCATTCCTTTTCCTCTAATATTTCTTTCGTAAGATCAAACGATACTTTTTTGTTTCGTTTTTCGTAAATTTCCTTTTTACGGTCAAATGAATAGTATTGTGCAGCAGAATTTTTCACACCGCTCAATAAAGTCAAATTTCCAAGCTTATGAACCAATTCTTGATGAACATCAGGCGTGAAACGTTGGATCCAATATTCATCTTTTAGCTTTTGCGGAAGGATGTGCTCCACCGTAATTCGTCCATGGAATTGTTTTACCACGCTCTGATCTTGGCTTTCTTGTTCCAAGCGAAGGAGTATTGCTTTTACAGCAGGAGAATGGTAAATATCCGCACGTATCAATTGTTCAAATTCTTTATTATCCGCATATTTTTTAACCGTTTCAATCAGTTCATCCGCTGAACATCCTTTATTGATCAAATTAATCACTTGATAATAAACCGTATTTCGTTTTGTTTTGCCAAGCCGGCGAACCCAGTTTTGGTACGTGATTTTTTCCATTAATTCAACAAAATCAGCGAATTCCATATCCGGCATCGGTTTATTTAGAAACGCAAGCACAGGAGGTATCCACTCATCATGAGCGACCCGATGGAGGGAAGAGATGAGTTTTTGCGTCTTAAGATGATTATCGAAATCGTTTTCCATAATTTTTTCATAATGATGAGCCGAGCGCAGGAGAAATTCAGCGAAACGAGCGGGAGCTTCTTTATATTCTTCAAGGATCTCATCAAACTCTTGATAAAGAATTTCCTGCTGCTTGTTCCCTTTGATCGAAGTCCGCAAATGGCTTAAGAAATTATCCAGCTGCCGAATGCCAACGATGTTCTCCAGTTCATTCCAACATTCTTCCACTCGGCTTCTCTCAAGAGGCTTGCTTTCACAATATTCAAACAGCCGGTTTTTTAATAAATCCCCGTTGGAAAGAGACATTCCTCTCGCATTTAAGACATTAAAAAGCCGGTAGGCGGAGGTAAAGTTATCGGTGACCACAAAGACAACATATACATGTTCTAAAATATAATTGACCAACCGCCGCAACTCGACTTCGCTGAATTCTGAAACTACTTGTTTGATTTCAAGCATATTGTCATAAAACTTCGCTTGAGTTTCACTCATTTCTTGTGCAGAGCTTATATCTTCCCCCATGAGGATATACTTCTGGAAAAATGCTTGATCTTGCTTTCTGACTATCAGGCGAGGCTGTTCAGGTTCATCCGTATAAGGGTTTACCGGCATAATTCGTTTTTGAATATCCTCTACACTAGAAGGATGCGTGATCAACTGCTTCATAACCGCAAAAATAATATTTAAAGTCGTTAACCGCTGCTGGCCGTCTACGACTTCATAACGGCGGTTGCGTTCTTTTTCAATCGTAATAATCGATCCGATAAAGTATTCAGGGTCATTACGCTGATAAGCTTGGCAAATATCTTCTATCAACTCGCGCGCATGGCTTTTCTCCCAAGAATACGGCCGTTGATAAGGAGGAATTTCATAAATTTTGTTTTCCGTCAGTATCTCGTTGATCTTTTTTTCACTTGCCTCCATTTAGCATCATCTCCCCCAGTAGCCAGATTTACTTTTACACATACATCTATAATACAGATTTTACGTTTTTACAACTCTCCCCTTATTCACACATGTTGACCCCAACCGTATTAATGATTTCTTCTCAAAAACCAATCCATATCATAGTTTTGTAATGATTGAGGAAGAAATTTTATGTAAAAAAGGATTCCTCGTAAGCGAAGATAACAAAAAGCAATCTTGAAGCATCTATGGGGTAGTTATGGAGAAGTTCACCAATGAAATGGATGCAGCGGGTATAGCTAGAAGAGGAAGCAGAGGATCTCTATAACCATGATGCAAAACATAGAGGGAATTCGTAATTTTACATTTCAGAACATATCCGTCGTAAATAAATTCGCACAAACGAATAAAGCAATCCCCCACATGCGTCAATAACCACATTCGCCAAAAGCGCCATCCTCCCCGGTTGAAACGATTCAGTTCCTTCTTCCGTTTTTGAATATAAATCATTTTTCCATCCACTCCAACTCCTCCAGCGACTGGACATCTTGAAGAATGTAGCGGATCGTTTTTTATCGACTTTGGCAGCTGTTGAAACGATGACATACATACCTCCCAATACTACTTATGATGATTCCCTTTAAAAATTGGTTTTAACTGATGAACAAGCTCCCGAACCATGTCTTTCGCGGTCATATTGCGGACAATTCCCCTCGTTGATACGCTTTGATCAATATATGTTTGAAACGCTCGGTTTCTGGTCGCAGATTCTTTTTCTTCGTCACAACAGTCACCTCCAACATAAATAAGCCTCCCGCTGAATTACTTCAACAGGAGGCTTTGAATTTACTTAGTATTTCGGCTATGCCACTTCCACGCGCTTTCGATGATTTGTTCTAATGAATATTCCGCTTTCCAGCCAAGTTCTTCGTAAATTTTTTGCGAGGATGCGACAAGGCGCGCCGGGTCGCCCGGGCGGCGGTCGGTGTATTCAATAACAGCTTTGCGATCGGTCGCTTTTTCACATGTTTCAATCACTTCTTTGACGGAATAGCCTAGACCATTGCCAAGATTGTAAATGGCGGTTTTCTTTTTACCCGCCAACAATGCTTCCAGCGCTAAAATATGCGCCTTCGCTAAATCGGTGACATGGATATAGTCACGAATGCATGTCCCGTCTGGTGTATCATAGTCCGTACCGAAGACGGAAATTTTGTCGCGCTGGCCTAACAAATGCTGCAAGACAAGCGGAATCAAATGCGTTTCCGGGTTATGGTCTTCGCCAATTTCTCCCGACTCGTGCGCCCCAGCCGCGTTAAAGTAGCGAAGGACGACATAGTTCAAACCATACGCAGAAGCAAAATCCGCTAAAATTTGTTCGATCATCAACTTTGAACGGCCGTATGGATTAATTGGATTTGTTGGGCAATCTTCCGTAATCAATTCGACATTCGGAATCCCATACGTCGCCGCGGTTGACGAGAAGATAAAGTTTTTCACATTATATTTCAGCATCGTTTCTAGCAACGTTAATGTAGCGGCAACGTTGTTTTGATAATACTTCAGCGGATTCACCACCGATTCGCCGACTAAGCTGTTCGCCGCAAAATGCATGACGGCTTGAATCGGGTATTTTTCAAAAATCGGTTCAAGGTCCGCTTTGTTCCCTAAATCCCCTTGCACAAACACCGCGCGGTCATCCACTAAATAGCGATGGCCAGTCGATAAGTTATCAGCACGATTACTTGCTCTTTTTCCACTAACTCTTTTACTAAATGACTGCCGATATAACCGGCTCCGCCGACAACGAGAATCATATACAATCCCCCAATTATACATTAACTATTTGATGGACTATAGCCATTACCGCGTTTTCTAATGCGGCAACAAGTTCTTCGCTCTCTTGTAACGATGTTCCTCTCACGCCAAAGTAAAACTTCGCTTTCGGCTCTGTGCCTGATGGGCGCAAACAGAACCATGAACCATTCGCAAGATGATATTTCAAAACATTCGAGCGCGGCAAGTCAATCGTCTGTTCTTCCCCAGTCGCCACGATGGTACGCTTGCTTATTAAATAGTCTTCGATCGCGACAACTTCGACACCGGCGATTTCTTTCGGCGGTTCTTTGCGGAAGGCCGCTAAAATGTTCGCGATTTGCTCGGCGCCGTCTTTTCCTTTTAACGTTAGCGAACGTAATGATTCACGATAGTAACCGTATTTTTCAAAAATCTCTAATAATCCTTCATACAATGTTTTTCCCTTCGCTTTATAATAAGCCGCTACTTACGCGGCAAAAATCGCCGATTGCACCGCCGGACAAGGTCACCATTCAAGTAATCGCGGCATCTTCATGAGATGATGGAAATACAAGTTAAAGGTATTCTTGCAATGAAAAGTCGGTGATTACGATCCACTGGTAGAACAAAAAGGAACGATATCGTCAATAATTTTCGCTTTCCCTTCTTCCTGCAAATATTGTCCATAGCGAACTTGACGATCAAAAGAGCTCAACCAAAGCTGTTCTTTTATACTAGTAATCTGATCCAACAGTTCATTTCTTGTGTCTAGTGACAATAATTGAATAATTTCTCTCACTTCTTCTTTTACACTATTCCATATGTGCGGATTCCCATCGTTTTGAAGCCAATGAAGAAAATATTTAATAAACAACTTCTCCACTTCAATACATTCAAGAATTTTGATAAATTGATGCAACTTGACTAGCTTATACAAGTTGTTTAGTTCTTGTAATTCAAGATGGTATACAACTAGTTCAACATTCGTTTGCTGTAACTCCTCACCAAAAAATTCAGGATAATAATTCTCGACAAACATGTAATTAACCATTAGAAAAATTTTTCGTTCAACCGGGAGCCGCTCAAATATATTAGCAATCTTCTGAATCTCCTCTACAAGTATCTCCTTATTTCCCTCCGTTGATTCCCTCTCATATTTCAAAACATAGTAGGAAAAACGACTCATCAAATAAAACAAGGTCCCATTTGCCTTCAATTCATCATTCGACGTTAACAAAGGAATTAGTTCCTCATAAGAGAAAGACAATTCTGCCCCTGTCATCAAACATAAAAACATCACATTTTGTTTATCCTGCATAAGAAGTTGCCAAAAATGAGATCGATTCACTTCATAGATCAATTTAAGTAAAAGTAAATATCCCGTCATTTCAAATTGATAATCTGGGACAAAGCCACTGAAAAAAGAAACGTACTCATATTTGTTTTTATACCTACCTGCTGATAATTGTGCCTCATATTTAAAATTGGACGATTTCGACGACAAAAAAATTCGCAAACCTGTCCTCATT
This sequence comes from Parageobacillus thermantarcticus, assembly GCF_900111865.1. Lineage (GTDB taxonomy): Bacteria > Bacillota > Bacilli > Bacillales > Anoxybacillaceae > Parageobacillus > Parageobacillus thermantarcticus. The sequence continues at coordinate 9,266 of NZ_FOJS01000058.1, forward strand.
AAACGATAGCTTTCTTTTTCTTTTACATACCGGGCGACTTCTTTTCTATCGACTTCCTCTGCCGTAAGAATGACAAGCGCTAAATAAAACACTAAGCTATAATGCGGCCATTTTCCTTTAGGAAGCGAAGAAAGTCCAGACTCGAACTCATCTATAAGTTCTTGGTATGTTTTCGAACCTAGCACCTGCTCTAATTTTGGTTTTAGGCTATACCAGCCCTTCTCCCGTTTATTGAAGATAGAGATGATTTCCTCAATTTTCTCTTTCACTATGAACATCCCCAATTCTTTTTAAAATTCTCTCTTAAATAAATATTTTCAAGATGCTACAAGAGCTTATCAATCTCTGAAAACTCATACTCATACAATTCCGAAACCCTCATAACAGAAAACTGTTTATCCTGTCGGTTAAAATCTATGCTATTAAGTGACCCGCCAAGATGAAAATGCTTTACATATGCTTGTATTTGAGTGTCATACAAAAAAAGAAATCGATCATGAACGATAAAACTATATTTAAAAAGATCACAAGTTTCGATAGATCGAAGAGCCATAGGAGGACACTTATTGCTGTTGTAAAACCAAACTATCTTAACTGGATTGAGGAATTTTTTCATAAAATCCAAGAATTCTTCTACCCTAATCTTTTGTTCCGGTTTCCTACCACCGAAATATGGGTCGACAATAATGACTACATATTGTCCATTTTCGGCAAACAAACTCAATTTATTAACAAAATTAATCTTTCACATCTTGATCCTTGTAAGCAATCATTGCAATCCCTCTGATAATACAATATGATTTCGCGAAACAATCTCCTTGTTTAGAATGTCAAACACCTTTTTTCCATCCAGAGGATCCAATTCAATAATCGCTGAATAATTATCTCCAAACGAATTAAAAGAGGTTCCTAACATAAAAGTTTTCAGTGAATACTCATTTATCAAAAATAAAAAACGATCATGGAAATGTTCTTTGGTTCCATAAAAGGTAAAATTTAAGTCAATTTTTCTCTTTTTAAAAAATTCAACTGTATCCTTAATAGCTTCTCTAAACTTTTCAAACTGCTGTCTTGCTACTTCCTCCGAATCAGCTTCAAACACAATATTCTTCTTTAACCGAATATTTTTTCCAAGCACTTTAAGAATATCGTTTATTCGTGCTTTTCCACCTTTTGGTCTATAATCTATAAAATACGGATCATATATCCACATTTCATTAAAGTCATGTAATCCTGCAATTTCACCAAAGATTTCTAAAGCCCTTTCATATTGCCCTTTCGTTATAAATTCAAACCGACGTCCTTGTGTTAGTCGACGAGTTAAAAGTTTTTCCTGATAAAAATATGAGTTCAATTGCTCCAAATGTTTTTCTCCTATTACAATAGGCTGGTAAGCAACTTTTTTTAACGTAATCGTCTTGTTTGATAGTTGTAAAGGTACTTCGACTTGTCTTGATATAACCCCCATATTAATGTGGATCGATTTAATAAATGATAAATCGTAATAAGCGTATACAAGCCGATTGTTAGAATATAATTCAATATCTACTGTATTCCAGTCTCGATTTGATTCAAGCAAATGATGCTGTTGAATCGATATCAGCTTTGTATCCACCACTATATGATTTAACTTAAACTTAGCTATACAAGTAATCTCTCCATAATCATTTCGTAAAATGGTAAGGTGAAGATTACGTTCATTTTCTTTAGATAAAGTTTTTTCAATCTCGATTTTCGTTGGTGTAAAGACAAGGACATTGTTCAAGGTGTAGGGAGATTTTCGAAGATTAAAGCCGGACCACTTTTGAAGAAAGTCGCTTATTTCATTAAAAAGCTGCGAGTTAGTACTCAGCATCTCTTGAATCCAACTCTTCTCTTCAGTAATAAATTCCTTATAATCACAACATAAAGTTCCATATGGATTTTTATCGTGTTGTGATGGCAAAAATCCTTCTACTAGAAAATCATAGGAAATGACTTCAGAGTCAAGATTATCAATCCAAGATTCATGAAATACGATGGTTCCGGAGGATAACTTTTCTTCATGGTGAATCGTTCGATGGCGTGGATAATCATCAAATCCATCGTGATAAATCCGCATAATTTCTTGATCATTATAGAAAAATTGCTGCTTTATCAAAAAATGGCACCTCTCTTGTTTAACGATATCTGCTATAGGCAGTTTAGCTGAAGAATAAATGTTTCTAGAAAGTTTGACTTGAAACAAATGTTTGTACTATCCTTACGTTAAACATACCACCTTTTTACTTACTTAGGCAATTATTTAAATGCATCTATAGCACTATTGCCAAGGGTATAAATAACACTTTTCTCCGACTATGAATAACAACGCACATATCCTAATATCATGAAGCGTCTTTCTTGACTTACCAGACCGATAACAGTAACTTTCAATGAGTCAACTTCACATTTTTGATTAAGCCCCAAAACGCCTAGAGACAGGCACTTGGTTAATTCATTGAAAAGATAAAATATGCTTATTCGTCCTCATCCTATGAACGCTTACACCACATTTGGTTCATTGTTTTCTAAAATTAACTTATTGGCTATAATTTATAAATATAAGTGAGATTACTTTAGGAGTTGAATAAACAATGCATAGAATTACGATTGAAAATTTCGGTCCTATCACCTCATTTGATGAGAAAATTGCTGATTTAACCATTCTAATCGGACCACAAGCAAGCGGAAAAAGTACAATAAGCAAATTAATTTTTTTCTTTCGTTCCATCCCTGATGAATTGATTAAATATTTACTTTCGAATGAAAAAATGGATAAAAGCAAAAATAACCCTTTTTTTGAATTTAATAAGGAGCTAAGATACAAATTTGTAGGTTATTTTGGAACCACGAAACATATGAAACCGTTTAATATTAAATATGAATACAGTACTGACAAATCGATTAGGTTATACCTAGAAAATGGATACGTACAAATCAATTTTAGCGAAAACTTAAAAAAGGAGATTTTTGATATTTTCCAAAAAGTGAGAAATCTAAAAAAAGAAATACAAAATCAAGAAAAATCGTTTATCGATTCTTGGGATGTATCGTACTGGAAAGCCAATCAAAAAAGCTTGTTAGAAAAAACAAGAAGTGCCATCTATTCCGCTTTTGAAGATTCTAAAACAGCGATATTTATTCCCGCAGGTCGAAGCTTAGTTGCAACCTTATCCGATCAGCTACAGGATATTAATCCTAGACAACTTGATTTATTAACAGAAGGATTTATCGATCGTATTAATTTATTAAAGAAAAACTTCTCTCAATCATTTGAGGAGATTATTCAAGATAGAAAAAAATTCTCTGTTGAAAAAATCGATTTCGAGTCCATCAATTTAGCAATCAACATTATTCAACAAATTATGAAAGGTAAATATGTATTTTCAGATAACGGCGAAAAAATCTTTTTTAACGACAAAGAATACACAAAATTGAAATTTTCTTCCTCTGGTCAACAGGAAGTAGTATGGATCTTACTATTAATTTTCACAGTTATTTTAGAACGATTAAATGTATTTATGGTTATTGAGGAGCCTGAAGCACATTTATATCCAACCGCTCAAAAAGAAATGGTGGCTCTTTTCTCTCTCTTATTGAATTCATCGAACAATACCCTAGTTATTACAACTCATAGTCCTTATATTTTATCAGCATTTAACATCTTTCCGAAAGAAGTCTCCCACTTCTAAACGAAGTGAAAGTGGGAGATGAATTTCGGTTAGGTATAGCCTAAAATTGTCTCTTTTTTGTGTGTTATGATATAATCAGTTTTAGAAAAATGAAAGGCTGTTGTATCAATGAAATTAGACAATAATAACCATTCAGTGTTCCTATTGTATTATCATCTTGTGCTGGTTGTAAAATATCGCAGACAAGTGATTGATGATACCATATCTGACTATGCAAAAGATATGTTTGTGAGATTGGGTAAAAATTACAATATTTCCTTGGTCGAATGGAATCACGATATGGACCATGTGCATATTTTGTTC
>NZ_FOJS01000065.1 GCF_900111865.1 Parageobacillus thermantarcticus
CTATTTGTTTCATGAAGCGCAAATGCCTGCCCGGCATGATTTGATACTCACAACCGAATGCATCGCAAATTTGACGGATGAGCGCAACGACGTTTCCTTCTCCGAAATTCGGGATAAACGCCGATTCGGTGACATCGACATTTTCAAATGTCCAGCCCGTGCCGTTGAGTGCGTATTGCACGAACTCGTCTAGCGTATGTGTACCGCCATATGTCCCTTCTTGATAGTGGTCAACCAAGTCAAAGAAAATATGTTGCGCGTGTACTTCTTTACGGTCGCGCACTTCCGTCATCTGTTTAATACGGAATTCGTGACCGTCTAGTTCGACGGTTGCTTCTTCTTGCACGAGGGGATAGGCGTGTTCATTGTTTTTTGTATTGAAACAGACGAATGACAAGGAATATTCGCCGTTCACCTGTTCCGCAACCTCTACACCGTTTATATCGGGTAGTGGATCGGTCTGCCCCTGTAAACTCGTAACAACGAGCATGGGTTCACCCCTTTCATGGGAATAGAAAAAGGATAGAGGATGTAAAATAGCCCCTATCCTTTGGATGAAAGCGTCATTTTATACAGCCAGTATATGTTTCTCAGATTCCAGATTACGGCGCGATGTACGCGGAGCGGAAACCGAGGTAGGTACCCGAGCTCGTACGAGCGTGCGACAGGTTCAGCGCGAAGACACCAGCATCCGACCCGTCGGCCCAGTAGCCGCCGCGAATCGGAAGGCGCTCACCGTAGTTACGCACCCAGATACCGTCTCCGCCATGGTTCGCGTCGATAGGAGCAATAGCGAGATGCTTCAATAGATCTGGAACCGTGAAGCCGGATTTAGCTCCCAACGTTTCAAAGGTCGTATAGCTATACCCGTAGTAAGCATCTGAACTCGGATCAGTCGTAAACATCGGATTTGTTCTTTCTGCTCCCAAGACAGGATCGCCGCCTACATCACGATCTGTTGTGTTTGCATCTCCTGCTGTCGTGTTATCGAAATATACGCCTGTGTCGACCCATTGATCGACTACGCGCGGTCCTTCTGGCGTATTGTAATTGTTGTCCTGGTGAACATAAATTTTCCCGTCGATCAATTTTAATCCATCGACCCATTCCCATACGTTCCCGTTGAGGTCGAAAATACCTTCATTCGTTCCATCGTGCGACCAGCTGGCAGGTCCAGAACCTGTTGCGACACGAGCATCCTGTCCACTTGATTGATACGTCACTTTTCCTCTTTCATGTGGAGCAGAAATATCCTTGCCATAGTTGTTATTTCCTCGAGGCATAAACCCGTTTTTCTTGCACCAGAGGGCAATAGCTGCCCATTCAGCATTCGTCATAAGATGCCAACCTGAACCTTTTGCTGCACAATATTGTTTTGCTTGATCATATGTCACAGATGTCTTCGGATCTTGGAAAGGAATAGAGTATGCGCGTCCGTCATGCACGATATTTTGATATTTCGAAATCCAGATTTCGCTTTTCACTACTCCGTTTACAATAAATGCCGGGTGCGGAACGTTAGGCGCCCCGTTGATGACATCTGATAAGTTGAATTTAGGAATGCAAACCATGATAGACGGATTTCCTTTGTCATCATACATGACCGTGTTTTTTCCGCCTGTGGCGGATTCCACGGCTTGGCGCAATGAATCTTTCACCGATACAACAAAAGCCATTACATCTCAACTCCTTCCGGTAATGCCCACAAGCGAATTTCGACTTTCGACATATTTAAAGACATCGGAACAATGCTTGTTTCGCCGTTATCGTTTTTCACAAGCTGATATTCTCGTGGTGGAATAATAATTGTCGCTACATACCAAGCCCCCACACCTTCTTGCACAGTTGTATATGTCGTGTCAAGGCATACGTCAATCACACGTTGCACATCACCCTGTCTCTCTTGCAGATCGATCGACAAGCTACCAATATTTAGTGTCGTTCCCTCAAGCGTAAACTCTACCTTCCGTCCGCTGTTTAAATGAGTGATAATCATTCACATCCCCTCCTATGCCACCAGCGGATTGAGTAGCGTCCACATAAATGTGACACTGCTCGCACTACCTGTCATTTTCACTTTAAACCCATTCTGCGTTTTGTCATACACAATCAACTGCCCATAATCGCCGTTCGATGAAATAACGTCAATAACCACCGCATAGTTCGGCGCGTTGATTTGTGCATATCCCGTTAATGTCACTTGTACAAACGGCTCATTATCTCGAAAATACCCGTTCGAATTCACACCTGTTATTGTTGCGACTCCTTGCTGAAAACGTAATTTTTTGTACTTGTCAATTTCTAAAAAGATTGAACGATCATTTTGAAATAGAACGTCATCAGCGGTTGATAAAATTCCAATTTTATTAGATGTATCATCCAAACGATCTTTTAATGTCGGATGTGTCACATTATTAATGGAATCATACCGAGCGTCCACGATTTCGGTATTGGAACTTCCTGTGTTTGCGACGATATTATCGATACGTGCATCGAGGTCATTATCTCGTTCAATACTGTCGTTTTCAATCTGTGTCATACGTGCATGCGCCGCGCTATCTTTTGCGTTGAGGTCGTTTTGTACTTCTTTTATATCCGCCTCAATATCATCAAAGTTAGCATTGAGGTCATTTCTAAAATTGCGGTCGAATGGAACTCCTAAATCACGGTATGGATATTTCATCGACATGCTGCATCACCGTCCTTGTTATAAATAATAAAAACGGAAGTCAAACGAGATAGTAAAAGCTCCCGTTGCTCCCGTTATGGTGAAGTCGTTCCATCCTGATTTCAATGTGATTAATTTTCTGTTTGTCTGTCCGAAAATGCTTGACCCGTTTTTTAGTGACCGAACACCATCTAGTGTGATTGTGTCGCCGTCAACTGTCGTTCCCGTGTATTGCCAAGAATCACCCGTTGTTTGATTGGTGATCGTTAGATTCGTAGACGCTCCTGTGAATTCGATTTTTAACGGTAACACACGCGGGTCAATGTCAATATCACCGGCATTGTAAATACAAAACGACGGCGTATTGTGTACGTATTTCAGATCATCAGCTTCAATCAACCCCTGCCCGATTTGCCAAAGCTCCGCGTCAAACGTGAACGGGTCTAGGGTGGTTCCGATGGATTCGGCGTATGGATTCGGCGCCGTAAATTCCACTTCAAACCTGCCGTAAATCGGCGGGAATTTTTCAATGTCAAAGTTATTCGCTCGCACGAGCCAACGCCGCTTTTGGTTTGGTTCATGAAAATAGAACAATTCTTTCGTCGCAAAGATGCGAAACACTTCATTTCGTAGCAACGGAAAGTCTTGCCTATCTTTCGCTTCCATAAGAAAAGCGGCCCGAATGGTTCGGCCGCCATAAGTTACATCCACTTCGATATATCCGTCTCGCCCTTCGATTTCTTCCGTAACTAAACGGGGAGAAGGTGAGGATATGGAATGGGTCAATAATGTAATTCCATAGTCTTCCGTTTCGATCACTGTTCCGTCTAATCGTTCAATAATCATACCTTCACCCCACTCATGCGTAATCTTGTATTAATACGATTTCCAAGCTCGCGTTCGATAATATCAAGCATGCGGTAGGCATCTTCCTCCGATCCTCTTCCTTGGTAATTCAAAGTAATATTGATAACAGGCGGTGTTTCTTTTGTTCTTGTTGTTCGGTTCGATCTAAACTCTATCGGGAATTCGCCTACACCTTTGGCGTATCCAGGAATCCACAAACTCAAAAATTTCTTTGTTTCATCATGTGGAAGCACGGATGTTCCGGCTGGCAAGCGCATTAAAGTCGGCCCGCCTACACCAACCAAAGCCAATCCTTTCCGCGGGATGTAGGCAAGTTCTTCACCTTCCTCACCAACCATCGCCCAACCGCCCGGATGATAGTTGGTTCCCTTCGCATAACCAACATATCGCAGTCCTCTCATTAAGTTCCGAATGCCCGGAACATTAAACACTGTCCCGTATCGGTCGATGATATATCGAATTGCCGCAACTGCGTTATGGATCGGATTCCAAATGTCGTCCAAACCCGGAAGTTTATAAGCGTTAAATGTTGCTGGAATGGTTTGCATCAAACCGCGCGATGCTTGCCCTCTTTTTGCGTTGCTGTCCCATAAGTTGATCGCCCTTGGATTCCCGCCGGATTCATGCATGGCGATTGTAACAAGTGGATTGATCCAAGAAGTAGGTACACCAGTAATACGAACCGCTGTTGCAATCCAAGCCCTTACATTTTTGTTTCCTGCTGCGCCATCAAAACTGAAAAACTCATCAATTTTATCCTTAATGAAATCAAGCGATTTGTCTTTCAAGAAAGAAAGGATACCATCGCCTAATGTTTTCAATGTACCGCCTACCCCGGAAATGGACGGTTTAAACATTTTCCAAACTTTGTTCATCAGTTTATCAGCGCCGGACAATGCCAAACTGAAGAAGTCGCCGACCCCGTTGGCATATCCGGGGAATCCATACGATTTAAGCAGTCGTTCCGTTTCTTTGTTTGGCAAAACGGCGGTTCCTCTCGGCAAGTTCGGATGCAGTTCGGGCCCTTTTGTGCCAAGTAATGTCGTCCCGTATCCAGGGATATAAGCCAGCTCTGGCCCTTTTTCTCCGACAATAGCAGGACCGCCCGGATGACCGCTGGATGGAGTACCTTTAGCGTATCCTTTTGGTTTCCACATCGGAATTTGATACTTCTTAGGTACTCCAATTTTATCTAGCACCCAGTTGATCCCGCTGCTAATCGCATTGACCGCTTTTGCAACGCCACGAACCATTTTGTCCCACTTGGTCAATACTTGTCCGGTACTCCAATCAATTTCATCGACTTGTCCTTTTGCTTGTTTTTTCGCATGTTCTACTACTTTTTTGTGCATATCTTCTGCTTTTGCCACTGCTTCGTCACGTTGCCGTTTCGCTTCTTTTATCAATTTATTTGCTTGTTGAGCACTAATACTACCAGTAACATCCCGTTCATATTCGATAGCTCGTTTGACCTTTTTATATTTGTCGTTTGCCTCTTTGACGGCCCCTTCTTTTGCTTTTAGACTGTTTCTTACCGTTTCTGCTGCTTGTTGTGCAGTAATATTACGAGTTTCATTTCTTAAACGTCCTAATATCAATTTTTGTTCAACTTCACTTTTGGACATCGTCTGCACTGCCGTTGTCATCATTTGCTGTTGAATCCGGTTGATTTCGTTTTTCTCTGCTTCGGTTAGCGCTCGTTTTTCTTTTCTTGCTGTTTCGAGTATCTGTTTAATGCGATTTTGAGACTCTTGAACCGCTTTTTGTTGCTCGTCGTGTTTGACTTTAACGTTGTTTAGAATCTCTTGTTGCTCTTGTGCCGTCAATGTTTTGCTGTTGGCTAAAAACGTGCTCAAATGCTTATAACTTTCATCAAAATCTTGCTTTAAACTTTGCGAGATTTGATCGCCCATTTGGCCAAAAATACCCGTCAACGAATCGTAAATATCTTGAGAAATTGTTTTCCCAGACCATAATAAATAATTCAATTGTGCAGTCGCTTCATCATTTAATTTTTTGTATGCCAAAACTGATTTCGTGGTAGAATCTGAAACCTTGTCCCCAAAATCTTTGATAGCCGGTATGCTTTCTTCTTTTAAATGTTTATATAACTTCGTCCCGCCTTGAATTAACAAAGGAATGCCAACCGTCGCCAACAATCCCATCGGTCCGCCAAGCGCGCCCAACCCCAGACGAGCAATGCCGGCGATTTTTGATAAACTTCCTAGGTTTTTGACGGCTCCTAAAATCCTACCGCCAAACGAAGTAAATTTTCCAGCAGTATTGGTTGCGCCTGAAGCGACATTTTTAAGTGATGTTACAGCTGTACCTGCGCTTTTGTTGAAAAGGTCAGCGTTTTGCGCTGTTTGTGCCATGCTTGTTTTCAGCTGGCCAAACCGTTTGATGTTCCCGGCGATCAATCCAAAGATTGACCCCAACCCTTTAGACATGAAGCTAAATGCAATCCCTAAAGGGCCAGCTGCCGCAACCATTGCAAGCAAACCGACAACTGCTTTTTGTCCAGCAGGCGACAATCCTTCCAGCCAAGCTGTGAACTTTTCAATGGCATCGGAAGCACTTTCTATCGCGGGTTCAATTGTATCCAACATCACTTCACCAAGGGGAACCAATGCCTCTGATAACCTTCTTAAAATTTTCTGAACCCGTGTTCCAAAACTGTCTCGGATTGTCTCGCCTGCATCTTTTGCCGCTCCTTCAAAATCTGTCAATCCTTCTCCTACTTGGGCAAAGAAAGCTTGATATTGAGGACCAAGGTCTTCTAATGGTGTTCCCATTAATTCAATGGCAAGTCTGTTACGATCAGCTTCATTCTTAACTTTTGATAAAGCAACCATGACCGCCATAAATGCAGCGTTTGCTTTATCTCCACCTGATTGAATATCAGATGTTATTTGGTTATAATCAAGACCTAATTCTTTCAATGCTTCTTTCGTATTTTCTGAACCATCAGTAATTTGTAAAAAGCTTTCCTTCACAGAATCTGCAAGCTTATCCATTGACCATATGCCACTTTCGGCACCTGAGATAAGCATTCCCATCATCTGTTCGGCGGAGAATCCTAGGTTTGCAAATTGAGTGGAATATTCGCTGATCGTATCCAGCAACTCATTGGAATAATCTCCGCCTCGCTGGAATGCCACTGTAATCATGTCCATCGCTTCCGTACCGGAAACACCAAACTGTTGCATCAATTGTGCAGCAGCTCTTGTCGATTCAGCCACATCAGCGTCGAACACCTCGGCCAATGTCAGCGCTGCTTTGGTGACATATTCCATCTCTTCTTTTGGCAGATTGCCCATCGTTTGGTAGGCGCGGGTGATGGCATGTGTTACATCATCAAGACTTTCCCCGAACCCTTCACGCCACACGCTGATCGCAACGTTGTAAAGTTCTTTGGTTTGCTCGGCGGTCAATCCGAGCGCCGCTTGCATCTTTCTGTGCGATTTTTGGAAATCAGCAGCTGTTTTTAGAGCAAATCCACCGAGTGTAGCCAATGGAGCTGATACTTTCGCTGTTAAATTTTCTCCGATTGTTTTTAGCGTCTCGCTCGTGCTATTCGCTTTTTGCTGAAAAGACGATAAAGCCTTTTCTGCTTTTCCCCATACAGACGATTGATAAGCTGCTTGTTTTTCGAGTTCTTGTAATTCTTCGCGGACGCTCTCTAATTCTTTCCCTAACTTGTTATAGTACGCGATTGCGTTGTTTAAACGTTTCCCTGCATTTAACGCCGCCTCAGATTCAGCCCCGTGCGCTTTCACTAATTCGTCATATTGTTTCTTTAGCTGTTGAACGCGCTGACCTTGCAGTTGATAAATTTTGGCTAAGTTGTCTTGCTTTGCGCGTAAGCTATCAACCGTCTTTCCGAAGTCATCGAACTGGGAAGCAATAGCTTTCAGTTCGCTGCGCGCCAACTGCATCCGTGCATTAATATTTTTTAATCCTTTATTAAAATCGGCACCATCCAATCCAACACGGACGACTAAACTTCCGAGAGTTTCTTCGGCCATTTATCGCACCTCCCTTCTTAAAACACCGCATCAATCGGGACAACTTTTTGATTCTTCCATTTCCGTTTTCTTATTTCTTTTGGATCATTCAATTTTTCTCGATACTCCATCAATTCCATAAAGTAATGAATGTCAATTTCGTCAATTTGGGCAGGTGTCCATCCCTTTTTATCTATCAGAAAAAGATACATTTCCTTCACATCTTCAATCATTTCTTCGATTGTTCTTCTTTTTCCATTAGTTCTTTTAGCAGCTTTCCCACGCTTTCCTGTTCATCTAAAGGCGGATAACCTAAAATCCCAACGCCAATAACGTTATAAAAGACTTTCTGATGGTCGATTGCATTTAGACCGTTTTCTAGTTCATCTTTCGTAAATTGTTTGCCGAACGCCTCCACAATCAAATTGAGGCGTTTATCAAACAATTTTTCCTCGTCTACATTTTTGGATTGTGCGTATTTTTCCACCTCTAGTGCCTTTCGGTACATCTTCAATGGGATAAACTCTTGAACAAACGTTTTATCCTCACCATTAATCTTCAAAGTGATTTCCATTATCTTTCCCTCCTAATGTTTTATGTAAAAAAAGCCGGATAAAAATCCGGCTCATTACGATCCTGTGCCATCTAACACAGACAAGTCAAATACAGAATCAAAGAACGTGTCCATGTAAGGAGCGAATTCTGGAATATCTGTATCGGCAGTGACTTTAAACACTTTATCGTAATCACGTCTTACAAATGTTCCAGTGATTTCTTGGTTTTGGAATTCAGGCGAATCCGTTTTTGTGTTCCATTCATCAGACGGAACAGAGAAACGCCCTTTATACAGCCATACATACCGCATGCCGCCGCTCGATTTATTTCCTTTGAACCCAAGCGCGACATACGGCGGCACAACGTCTTGCTTGTAAATCAAGACGCCGTTTTTCAGTTCGTAGCCAAGAATGTCGGCTAGTACATCCAACGGAATTTCATCAACCGTAAGCGTCAAAGTAGTTTCGCCTGTTTGTGTAATAACTGCAATCGGACCGTTGTCAGCGTATTGGGTAGCCGATTCCTGCGCTGTTTCAACCTGTGCGGTAATAGCCGGAGCAAACGGTTTTACTTCCTCGTATTGAACGCCAGTCTTATCGTCTTTAATCAATTTCGCATATACAATATCTTGCAAACCTACAATTGCCATGCTTTATTCCTCCTTTAGCTTGGTTGTTTTGTATCTCATGATCTTCCGAATCACTCCGGTTTGTTCATCAAATTCCGTCGTCACAAATATCCGCTTGAATTCTAAAGACTTCATCACGTTGTCAATCTGTGTTAGGAGTGGAACCGGATCGCCTTCTGCCCACAAATCAATCTGTATGATAATATCAGAGGCAATCGCTTTGTTGTCCCGATAATCTTCATCCGTGTTGTCAATCTCGATTACCCGGATATATGGGTATTGGTCGATATACTCATCGGGCACAACCCAACGAAACACCTTGCCGTCAACTAACGGCTCTAATGCGGTGATGACCGGGACTTCCATATCGATCATAATCCCAGCCCCTTTCTCAATTCCTGTTTGATCGCTTCAAGCGCCTTGTTCCTTGATAATTCGCCAGCTTTGCTGATGAATGGTCTCGGTGCCATTTTCACAGTACCAAACTCCAAAAAACGCGCTCTCCACGCTGTTTCTTGACCGGGGCCGACTTCGGCATATGCTATCCCTTGTTGCCTTTTGGTTTTTGAGACGTGAATATCGTCTCTAATGTGAAGGTGGTCGATATTAGAAACTGGCACTTCTCTTCTCATTCGTTCAGCTACTATTTTGGCGCCAGCTTGAATCGCATCGTTTTCGATTCTCCGACCTTGTTTGCCAAGTTTTTCGATTCTTTTCTGAATCTGCGCCAATCCTTCAACCTCGAAAGATGCTGGCATTAAACCACCTCCTTGCATTGGAGGGTCGTCGTTCGTTTCCTGTGCAGGTCCGGGCGAACCTGTTCAATCAAATAGGTTGTATCACCGAATTTGACATACATCCCTGGCTTGATTCCTTCACGGTATCGAATATGAAAAAATACCGCGTATTCTAAATGAGCCACCGCTGCTTCAAAAAAACGTCTTCCTGTTGGCTGTTCGATTTCTGCCCAGCATGAATAGACAGTGACAAATGTTTCAGTAGGAAGTTTCGTCACCGGGTCTTTTATGGTTTTCTTTTCTTGGATTTCAATCCGATGCTTCAATCTCCCCGGATTCATGCCGAATCACTGTCATATGCGTATGACAATTGCGTTAGAATACTTTGTATGATCGGCCTTACTTGGTCAGACACTCTTCCGACAAGCTCCCGATTTTCGTACCAATCTGCAATCAAGACAAAGCAGAATAGTTGCGCTAGTTCGTTAGAACTGTCAAATGTTTTACCAGTGGCGTTTTTAAGATACTTCTCTGCCGCGTTAATTAATCTTTGTATGGTAGCATCATCATCACTAAAATCTACCTTCAGCCACTCTTTTGCTTCTTCTAAAGTGACAATCACTATTTATCACTCTCTTTTTTCGACTTCTCTATTTTCTCAACGTAGCCGAACCGAACGAGAAGTTCTACCAAATGTTTAGGCAAATCAGCTTCCTCGTCTTTTTTCAAGTCGTAGCCAACGCCTTTACAATCCATTAGAGCTTTAACCTTCATGTTATCCCTCCTTCGAAAGAAAAGAGGGGCTTATCACCCCTCTTATTGCGGCAGTTGAACTTCGCCGAATACAAACGCTTCATTGTCGCGCATTTTTACTTCCATACGTTCAATCGCTCTCCAAAGCGTCACATCTGTTTGGAAGGCGTCCATCGCCACATCAGACGACATGATTTCGGTTTGTTGGCGGTCGAACAGAACAACGCCTTCTTCAAGGTCTCCAACGATAATCGGAGCGAATTCTGCCCCTGTTCCGCTATCAACACGAGAAGGCATCACCTTGTTCGATACGATTACAACCGGCAATCCGAATAGTTGACGACCGGATGGCGATTCAAGAGACGGCTGCAATAAGAATTGACCGTTATTGTCTTGCAACGTATCTAACCAGTTGTAGGCGTCTTGGTTCACAAAAATGCTGGCTGTAGACCGGAATGCCGGATCAAG
>NZ_FOJS01000066.1 GCF_900111865.1 Parageobacillus thermantarcticus
CTATTTGTTTCATGAAGCGCAAATGCCTGCCCGGCATGATTTGATACTCACAACCGAATGCATCGCAAATTTGACGGATGAGCGCAACGACGTTTCCTTCTCCGAAATTCGGGATAAACGCCGATTCGGTGACATCGACATTTTCAAATGTCCAGCCCGTGCCGTTGAGTGCGTATTGCACGAACTCGTCTAGCGTATGTGTACCGCCATATGTCCCTTCTTGATAGTGGTCAACCAAGTCAAAGAAAATATGTTGCGCGTGTACTTCTTTACGGTCGCGCACTTCCGTCATCTGTTTAATACGGAATTCGTGACCGTCTAGTTCGACGGTTGCTTCTTCTTGCACGAGGGGATAGGCGTGTTCATTGTTTTTTGTATTGAAACAGACGAATGACAAGGAATATTCGCCGTTCACCTGTTCCGCAACCTCTACACCGTTTATATCGGGTAGTGGATCGGTCTGCCCCTGTAAACTCGTAACAACGAGCATGGGTTCACCCCTTTCATGGGAATAGAAAAAGGATAGAGGATGTAAAATAGCCCCTATCCTTTGGATGAAAGCGTCATTTTATACAGCCAGTATATGTTTCTCAGATTCCAGATTACGGCGCGATGTACGCGGAGCGGAAACCGAGGTAGGTACCCGAGCTCGTACGAGCGTGCGACAGGTTCAGCGCGAAGACACCAGCATCCGACCCGTCGGCCCAGTAGCCGCCGCGAATCGGAAGGCGCTCACCGTAGTTACGCACCCAGATACCGTCTCCGCCATGGTTCGCGTCGATAGGAGCAATAGCGAGATGCTTCAATAGATCTGGAACCGTGAAGCCGGATTTAGCTCCCAACGTTTCAAAGGTCGTATAGCTATACCCGTAGTAAGCATCTGAACTCGGATCAGTCGTAAACATCGGATTTGTTCTTTCTGCTCCCAAGACAGGATCGCCGCCTACATCACGATCTGTTGTGTTTGCATCTCCTGCTGTCGTGTTATCGAAATATACGCCTGTGTCGACCCATTGATCGACTACGCGCGGTCCTTCTGGCGTATTGTAATTGTTGTCCTGGTGAACATAAATTTTCCCGTCGATCAATTTTAATCCATCGACCCATTCCCATACGTTCCCGTTGAGGTCGAAAATACCTTCATTCGTTCCATCGTGCGACCAGCTGGCAGGTCCAGAACCTGTTGCGACACGAGCATCCTGTCCACTTGATTGATACGTCACTTTTCCTCTTTCATGTGGAGCAGAAATATCCTTGCCATAGTTGTTATTTCCTCGAGGCATAAACCCGTTTTTCTTGCACCAGAGGGCAATAGCTGCCCATTCAGCATTCGTCATAAGATGCCAACCTGAACCTTTTGCTGCACAATATTGTTTTGCTTGATCATATGTCACAGATGTCTTCGGATCTTGGAAAGGAATAGAGTATGCGCGTCCGTCATGCACGATATTTTGATATTTCGAAATCCAGATTTCGCTTTTCACTACTCCGTTTACAATAAATGCCGGGTGCGGAACGTTAGGCGCCCCGTTGATGACATCTGATAAGTTGAATTTAGGAATGCAAACCATGATAGACGGATTTCCTTTGTCATCATACATGACCGTGTTTTTTCCGCCTGTGGCGGATTCCACGGCTTGGCGCAATGAATCTTTCACCGATACAACAAAAGCCATTACATCTCAACTCCTTCCGGTAATGCCCACAAGCGAATTTCGACTTTCGACATATTTAAAGACATCGGAACAATGCTTGTTTCGCCGTTATCGTTTTTCACAAGCTGATATTCTCGTGGTGGAATAATAATTGTCGCTACATACCAAGCCCCCACACCTTCTTGCACAGTTGTATATGTCGTGTCAAGGCATACGTCAATCACACGTTGCACATCACCCTGTCTCTCTTGCAGATCGATCGACAAGCTACCAATATTTAGTGTCGTTCCCTCAAGCGTAAACTCTACCTTCCGTCCGCTGTTTAAATGAGTGATAATCATTCACATCCCCTCCTATGCCACCAGCGGATTGAGTAGCGTCCACATAAATGTGACACTGCTCGCACTACCTGTCATTTTCACTTTAAACCCATTCTGCGTTTTGTCATACACAATCAACTGCCCATAATCGCCGTTCGATGAAATAACGTCAATAACCACCGCATAGTTCGGCGCGTTGATTTGTGCATATCCCGTTAATGTCACTTGTACAAACGGCTCATTATCTCGAAAATACCCGTTCGAATTCACACCTGTTATTGTTGCGACTCCTTGCTGAAAACGTAATTTTTTGTACTTGTCAATTTCTAAAAAGATTGAACGATCATTTTGAAATAGAACGTCATCAGCGGTTGATAAAATTCCAATTTTATTAGATGTATCATCCAAACGATCTTTTAATGTCGGATGTGTCACATTATTAATGGAATCATACCGAGCGTCCACGATTTCGGTATTGGAACTTCCTGTGTTTGCGACGATATTATCGATACGTGCATCGAGGTCATTATCTCGTTCAATACTGTCGTTTTCAATCTGTGTCATACGTGCATGCGCCGCGCTATCTTTTGCGTTGAGGTCGTTTTGTACTTCTTTTATATCCGCCTCAATATCATCAAAGTTAGCATTGAGGTCATTTCTAAAATTGCGGTCGAATGGAACTCCTAAATCACGGTATGGATATTTCATAGATGACATGCTGTATCACCGTCCTCCTATAAGTAATAAAAACGGAAGTCAAACGAGATGGTAAAAGCTCCCGTTGCTCCCGTTATGGTGAAGTCGTTCCATCCTGATTTCAATGTGATTAATTTTCGGTTGGTCTGTCCAAAAATGCTTGACCCGTTTTTTAGCGACCGCACACCGTCTAGTGTGATTGTGTCGCCGTCAACTGTCGTTCCCGTGTATTGCCATGTATCCCCTGTCGTCTGATTCGTGATGGTAAGATTCGTTGACGCTCCTGTGAATTCGATTTTTAACGGTAACACACGCGGGTCAATGTCAATATCTCCGGCGTTGTAAATACTGAAATTAGCCGTATTGTGAACATATTTCAGATCATCTGATTCAATTAACCCCTGCCCGATTTGCCAAAGTTCTGCATCAAACGTGAACGGGTCTAGGGTAGTTCCGATGGATTCGGCATATGAAGAAGGCGAAGAAAACTCTATTTCAAACGTTCCAATACGTGGCGGATACTTTTCAATCTCAAATCCGTTTGATCGAACAAGCCATCGTCGTTTTTGGTTCGGTTCATGAAAGTAGAACAATTCTTTCGTTGAGAAAATACGGAACACTTCATTCCGCAGCAACGGAAAGTCTTGTCGGTCAACCGCGTGCATAAAAAAAGACGCTCGTATTTTACGACCGTCATAGGTGGTATCGACTTCGACATATCCATCCCGACCGTCAATTTCTTCTGTCACCACGCGAACGGTAGGTGAGGAAATGGAATGAGTTAGGAGTTTGATTCCGTATTGTTCTGTATCAATCATAGTTCCATCTAGCCTTTCGATAATCATCATTTCACCCCGTTCATACGCAGTCTCGTATTCATACGGCTTCCAAGTTCACGTTCGATGATGTCGATCATCCGATATGCGTCGTTGATATTATTACCGGTATAGTTCAATGTCACGTTTATGGTCGGTTGTTGCTGTGGCATTTCTCTTGCGATCAAACCCGCAATTTTTCGTGCATGTCTGCCTTCAAACGGTACAATTGCCTCATCCACATCACCAAATCCAGCATTCCCGAAAATGACAGGTCTTTCAAATACACCACCGATTGCGTGCCAGTTGATCGAGAACTTCGGAATTTTAACGGATAAATCACCGATGCCGAACGATTTCCAACTTACGTTGATGTCCGGTAGTTTCGGTTTCGGGATTTTGATAGACAACTGGGAAAAGGCGTTTTTAATTTTGTCGATGATGCCTAAAACCGTATTTTTTGCCTTTTCAATCGGGCTTGTAATAGCACTTTTGATTCCATTCCATACGCTTGCCGTTGTCGATTTAATGCCGTTCCACACATTTGAAACTGTGGAACGGATGCCATTAACAACATTGGAGATAACCGATTTAATTCCATTCCATACAGACGATGCTGTACTTTTTAAGCCGTTCCATATGGATGTTAGCGTGGATTTTATCCCATTCCAAACAGAAGTTACGACCGAACGAATAGTATTAAAAATGGTGGATATTGTTGTTTTTATGGCATTGAATACTGTACTTGCTGTTGTCTTAATCGCATTCCATACAGTCGTCAGTGCCGTTTTTATAGCGTTCCATACAGTCGTAAAGATGGTTTTGTAGATGTTTAAAACAGTCGTAAAATATGCTTTTATGCCGTTCCATATCGCTTGTGCTGCCGCTTTGATTGCTTGCCATGTTGCTAATAAAAACGCTTTGATTTTGTCCCAGTTTTTCCAAAGAAGAACGCCTATAGCGATTAGCCCAGTGATTGCCGCAACAGCGATAGCAACAGGAGCTGCTATCGCCCCTATACTAACTCCCATCGCGCCAGCAGCCATGGTTATAGCAGTAATAATTGGAGCTAATGCCATCATAGCTCCCATGATAATTCCGATTGCCGAAGCAACCGCCGCGATGGTCGCCGCTAATGTCGGATTGTTTGACACCCACTCGGCGATTTTAGAAACAACGTCAGCGATGACGCCTAGTAATGGTTCGGACACGGTTTTTAAATCTTGGAATGCTTGCTGCAGTTTGACTGCTGGTGATTCGTCGATCTGGGCAACGGTATTTTTTAGGTTATCCGTGTTGTTCTTAGCGTCTCCTAGGTGTTTGTTCATGTTGAGGATCGTTTCGGCAATGTTTTCGCCTTGGTCTTCCCACATTGTCAATTTGTTATCGCAAAGGCTTTTTATCCTCTGCTTCCGGAGGTTTCCCTCATACCCTTTCACGGGATACGGCTGGTCAATTCCAGCCCGGTTCGGCGTACATTTTCAACCAACAAATGTTGGTTGCCGGACACTCTTGGGCGGATTATTGCTCCCTTAACGCTCACCGCCTACGCTCTACGGTGCAGGGTGGTGTTCCCTGTTACCTCGGTGTTGGCATATGAATCGGCATAATAAAAAGCGCTCAAACAGAGCGCCTATTTACCATCGACAGAAATTCATAAAATTGTTGTTTAGTGTTTTTTCCGTATCCATATATATCATGGAAATTTTTGTGACATGTTATGCATAAGGTTATGCCGTTATCCACATCAAGTCGTTTCTCTTTGCACCAATCCCAACTATCCAAGTGATGGGCGATTAAGTTTCCACCTTTATTATCTCCACAACATTGACATGTATAATTGTCTCTTTCATAGACTTGTGTTCTCCACAAACCATAACCTTCAATAAGCCGTTCTTTTTCTCTTTCCTCATCTGTTTTGTTCGGGTTGTAATTAGGATTGGATTTTCCAAAACGTCTAACTCCATACATAGGATTGTTTTCTCCGCTCCAATCCATGTATATCACTTTCGACGGATTGGTTTCTAAATCCCTTAAGAGTTCCGAGTAGCATTTTTTGCAATAAGTAGATTTCTTTTTGCCCGAATGATAACTTTTTCCACATCTTTGACATGTATGAGAATATTTATTTCGGTTATATTCTCTTTCGCAATCTTTGCAATAACTAAATGGCTTCTTTTCTCCTTTGACAGTTCTAAAATTAAATTCGTCTAACGGCTTTTCTTTTAAACATTTAGAGCAATATTTATAACCATCTTTTGGTGTTGGTAACAAAGGAGTCTTTCTTCGTCTTAAATTTTCGCACCGTTTGCATCTTTTTCTACGCCCATCAGGATAACGTTTGTCTTTCACAAAATCATCTAATTGTTTTTCTTCACCACAATCACAACAAACCTTATTCATTTTACAACCTCCCGTAGTTGTATCCCGAATAATTAAATGAAGGGCAGGCAGTCGGGAATCTGCTTTTCGGGGCGTCCCCCTAGCCCTTTATAATTATTATAACATACTTTTTATGCCGATTCACTTAGCTTCCACCGATTTTGCCCGGTTTTGTTTCGGCACAACTTTCGTTTACCGAAAATAGCTACCCCCAAGGCGTTTCGTTTCGTTTCGTCCTTCACACCCATCAGCGCTTTGACAACCTGTTGCATCGCTTCGCGTCCTTTATCGCCGCCAGCAGCAACAGCCTGCCCCCATTCCTGCAATTGTTTCGCAGAAATACCTGTTCCTTGTAGCAATTCTTTAGTTGATTTATCAACCTCTTGGCCGAACTCCGCTAGACGGATTCGACCCTCCTTGAGACCATCGAGCAGGTTGTCGATGTTCCACGTCCCTGTTTCGACCCCTGCAGCGAAAATCGCCTGAATTTCTTCTGCTTCAAATCCGGCACGTTGCAACTGTTGCCCGTATTCAGCGATGATGTCCAATTGTTCGGGCGGGAATCCGATTTTTAATAGCGCGTTAATAAGCCCTAATGCTCCCTCATTTGAGATGTTCAATTCTGACGCGACTTCGTGTGTTTCTTGAATCAACTCGGTAAAGTCAATTCCTGAATAGGCTCTTGCAACGGCCGCTGCCCCTTTGACAATTGCGGTGTTCGCTTCGTCACTGGCGTTTTTGTTCAGTGCCCATTGACGGCGCACGCCTTCAAGTGCTGCTTCCGCATCCACGCCGTACGCTTCGATTGACCGAACCGCTTCCTTTATGGCCTTTTTGGATGATTCCGGCACATCGAAAGCGACATTGATTTTTGCTTCAAGATCAGAAACATCGAGAGCCTTTTCAATCGCTCCGGCGATCCCACCACCGGCAACGAGCGCACCAGCAACATTTTCAAGTTCAACACCGAGATCACCAACTGATTTTTCAGCTGCTTTTGCTTCTTTTGACAACTGCCCAAGTTCTTTTTTGATGTTTTTAATCGAATTCCCGTCATCAACAGAAGCAAGAGCTTGCTTCATTTTATCTATGTCAACGTTAGTTCCAAGTGCCGCTTGTCCAATTTTTTTGATCGCTTCATCTAACTGTTTTGATGAAGCTGTTCCGTTTTTGATTGCATTAACCAGTTTTGTTCCTAAAACATCCGAAAAATCATCAACGCTTTTTCCGGTTGCGGCAAAGAACGTCTGTAATTGTTTTGTCGCAGTAGCAAGTTTCTGTTGTTCTTGCTCCGCCTCTTGCATACGTTCTTGTAATCTTCGTAATTCTTGTTCTGTTTTTGCAATCTCGCGTTGAAAAGCGCGATATTGGCCTTCCGAAATCTCACCTCGTGCAAATTGATCGGCGACTTGTTGTTGAACGGATTTTAAGCGATTTAATTTTTCGCTTGTGTTTTCGATTTGTTTTGCAAGTAGTTGTTGCTTTTGAGCCAGCAATTCCGTATTTGCAGGGTCAAATTTGAGCAGGCGCTCGACTTGTCGCAATTCAGATTGAATATCTTTACTTTTTTGATTGACATCAGAGAGAGCCTTTCCAAGTTTGGTTGTGTCCGCCGAAATGACTACAGAAATCCCTCTTATCGTTTCTGCCACGTTCTCACCACCTTTACGCAAAAAAGGCGTCTATATCCGCCTGCGTCGCCATTCTGCGGCGATGTTTTCGTTTTCCAGTTTCCATGTCCACGTAAATATTCACGTATTTCAGCAAGTCATTGACCGTCAACTCGTTGATTTCATCAAAAGAAAGACCGGCGCGTTTCCCAATCACAAGCAACTCTAAATCAGGACGCTCCGGCGGTTCGTATACCGTGTCATCATTTTGTTGCGGTTCGGATTCCTCGACGAAAAAAGCCCTCTGCCGATTCGTTCATGATCGCGGTCATGGTATCGGCATCTGAAAAATCCACGTATTCAAATTGATCGAGCCATGATTCAAAACGCGGGAATGTTTTACCTTTTCCCTCCGCCGCTTTGTTCATCGCCCATGCAATCTGCAAAAGAGCCACCGAATCTAGCGCCGACGGATCATCCGCAATCGCCTGCATTTTCAACAGATCGCCGATCAAATCAGATTTGAATTCTTGACGATAATAAAGAAGGGCCAAAGGCGTAGCCTTTAGCCCGATTTGTTTTCCTCCAATGTTAACTGTTCTCATTCATTACACCTCCGCCGTTGCGCCCGGTACTGTCACTGCGCTAAAGAAATTGTCATAAATCGCTTGGTTGGTGTCATTCAATTCAATCACGCCACGAACAACGTTTTTGCCGCCGATTTCAATTGGCAGGATGGTGATGTTGAGTGTTTGTGTTGTCGGCTCAACCGATTCGCCGCGCGTATTGTGTTCAGCAGTCGGTCGGCTGGCTTTGCACCGATAATACACGAAACGGCGGTTTTTCTTGTCACCCAAAATTTGACCTAGCAGCGCGAATTCTTTCGGCATTCCGTCTGTTGTCTCGACGAGCATCCCGTTCGCGTCGATTTCCCAGCCAAGCATTTCGGCTAAAACGTCGTCAGGGATAGTCGCCATTTCCAACTCAGCTGTGTAGCCGTTGTTGCTCGTGTATGTGAAGTATGGTCCATTATCTGCATAAAACGTCGATTCTTCCCCTTGCGGTTCAGGGCTAAAACGGACAGCCCCCGGAATAGCCACAGGCGTCTCCCATGTCGGCGTTGTATCGTCTGTCAAGAAAGCAATATGAACTTTCTCCAAACCGAACGTGACTTTATTTTGACTCATATTATTCAACCTCCTAGAATTTGAATTTCATAGAGTATTTGATACACTTTTTCTTCATCGAGATATGTTTCAAATTTCCGATAGGGCAAGCCTAGTTCTTTGAGCTTGTCCTGCACTTTTTGTTCGGCAGCTAAATCTTTTTTTGCCGTGTATAACTCGATTTGAAAGTCATCAATCGCGACATAGTTGACATTATCCGCCATCATGTCGTTTGAATAAGCGAACTGATAAATAATAAACGGCGGTGTGACTGGGCTGGAAAACGAGCCGTAGGCGACAGGATAGCCGATCGTTTTTAAGGCTTGATATAACTCCGCTTGTGTCATCTTAACCACCGTTTTCGATTACTCTTTTTAGCTCGTTCGGCAAGTCTGCCGCATATTTTTCATATGCTGGCCGCAAGTGCGGATAGGCAGGGACGCGGCCACCGTTTACTTTTGCATGGCCGAATTCAAGAAGATGAACGCGGCGATAGTGTTTTTTGTTCCACACGATGCGTTTGGTTGTGCCGTATCCGTCCTCTTTCGTGATGCCAAATGACTGCGCGTATTCGCCCGTTCGTTTCGGGGCGAGTGCTTTTGTTTCTTGTAATACTTTCCGTGCAGTCTTGTCTACTGTTTTCCGAACACCTTCGGCAACGTCGTCTGTGTATTCTTTGACCGCTTGCACCAACTCATCGGCTAGACGGTCGATCGGAATGTTAGCCATCCGCCGCCACCCTTTCCGTCGCGATAATGGTTAACGTTTTCTTGCCTTCATCATCATTGAGAACACTTTGTATATCAAACTTCCGTCCTTGATAGTCGATCCTCATTGTTTCATCGATTCCAGGAGTGTACCGAATGATAAAACGATAGGTTCGCTCCGCTTGGACGGATGCGGCGGCAAAGTATTCCCTGCCACTTACCGTCTTAATTGCCGCCCAACATGTCCGTGCTGGCTGCCAATCCTCAATTTGTTGGCCGATCTCATCCTCTGTGACAACCATCTTCAATAGCGTAATGCGGTGTCTAAACAGTCCCGGATTCATCGCTGTCACCACCGTAGCTGTATGTGAGCTGTGTCAGGATACTTTGTATGATCGGCCTTGTTTGGTCGGTTGCCTTTCCAATCATTTCTCGATTTTCATACCAATCGGCAATTAGTGTCATACAAAAAAGTTTTGCCAAGTGATTCGTCGAATCGTATGTGATTCCTGTGGCGTTTTTAAGATACTGTTCAGCCGCGTTAATTAAGGTAGTCAGTAATGCGTCGTCATCCGTAAAATCCACACGTAGCCACGTTTTCACTTCGTCTAAAGAAACGATCATTCTTTCACCTTCGTTTCTTTAGACTTTTTCACTTCCTCCACGTAGCCGAATCGGATCAGTAATGTGACCAAGCCTTTGGGCAAATCGGCAACATCGCCTTTTTTTAGGTCGTACCCAACACCTTTACAATCCATTAGCGCTCTAACCTTCATGTTGCCATCCCTCCTTCAAAAGAAAAGAGGGGATTACTCCCCTCATCACTCTGCTGGAAGTTGCACCTCGCCGAATACAAACGCTTCATTGTCGCGCATTTTTACTTCCATACGTTCAATCGCTCTCCAAAGCGTCACATCTGTTTGGAAGGCGTCCATCGCCACATCAGACGACATGATTTCGGTTTGTTGGCGGTCGAACAGAACAATACCTTCTTCAAGGTCTCCAACGATAATCGGAGCGAATTCTGCCCCTGTTCCGCTATCAACACGAGAAGGCATCACCTTGTTCGATACGATTACAACCGGCAATCCGAATAGTTGACGACCGGATGGCGATTCAAGAGACGGCTGCAATAAGAATTGACCGTTATTGTCTTGCAACGTATCTAACCAGTTGTAGGCGTCTTGGTTCACAAAAATGCTGGCTGTAGACCGGAATGCCGGATCAAG
>NZ_FOJS01000031.1 GCF_900111865.1 Parageobacillus thermantarcticus
AGATATGTCCGAATATTGGCAGTGGCGGAAAACGAAAGAGCAAGAAGCTCGATCGGTGAATCAGGAAGTTTCGGAGATGAAAAGAGTAGGGTAACCCCTTCGCTGTGTCAAGGAGAACGTGGAATACCGGAGCGAAGCGAGGATATGCCGCGAAAGCTCCTTGACACGCCTGTTCCTTGACAACATGATCGTTTGTCCGGGAAGGCGACTGGCAGGGAGACTTGCCGGACTTGCCTACCATACGTCAAGTCATCAGGTCCATGTTGTCTATCAAAGGGGAATTTACACAATAATTAGGACTTGACCCTTATAAAATCTCAAAAGGTTTTCTTTATAATCATCAAAATTATTTAGAATTCTTTCCGTAGCTTTCCATGGTTTGTCGTTGCTCCATGATTCACCAAATATATGATCTTCAAAATTCTTCTGGTGTGTTAGCCGATATTCCTCCTTACCTATCCTAGCCAGTATGTTTCGATTAATTCCCTCATCTTCACCTTCTCCATCTAAATCATGGACTAAATATGCCTGAATTCCAAAATGCTTTAATACCTCATAATATGCAATCTGTGTTAATTTACCATTACAAGGTATTATAGAAATATCTTTAGCAGTGTTTTCAATTTCATCTGCTTTTTCCGGGAAAATTTCCTTGAGCTTTTGTTTAATCGCTAAAAAGCTGGCTACTTCACAATCACCTTCTACCAAAACAACTCTTTTTGCGAAAAAAGCCTCCAACGTCGAAGTATTGAAGTTTAACAACATTCTCATTCTTTTTCTTTTTTCTGATTTATTATCACCACTATAAATATCATAAGGCACCTGTATTGTTTCTGCAGTTCCATCACTTCTCTTCTTCAGTAACACAATTCCTTGGTGCCTGTCAGCTAAGTCGATGAAGTTTTCCGAATGTGATGTACAAATTACTTGAGCTAAAGGATGCTTTGATATTTGTACTAATGCATCACGCATTTTTCGCTGTAAATGCGGATGTAAATATATCTCTGGTTCCTCAATCAAAAATAAAAAACTTCTTCTCCATTCCCGATTGTCTAACTCCTTATCAAGATCAGAACTTGTTAGTTGTTCTGCCATTAATTCTAATAATGATAAGATAAGCAGTCTTTGAACCCCATTGCCCTGTTCAGAAGGTTTAGTTAGTAAATTGTTGTACTTTAATGAAATGGACGAGTTTAAGTGGAGTTTCTCCATTACTTCCGGTACTTCAAAATCAACGTGTGCTTCAACCTCCATTATCCTTTTAAGTTTTTTACTTAACTTATCTTGAAGATTTCGAACCTCTCTATGCTTTGTATCTTCGTTAAAAATTAGCTTCAAGGAGTTTAAAGCATTTTTAAAATTTTCTATTTCTTCAGTGGAACTAAGATGCTGTTCAAACAAAGCAGACGCTATTAGATTGGCAGCTGACCTATTTTTATTTGCATCAGCCTCCTCGTTTATTAATTTAACTGCTGGAACATAAATCACTCTTGGCATTATGGATCTTATTTTTGAAGCAAATCCGTTCGGATTAGGAAACCATTTTGGCTCGCCTTCCGTAATAAGCGTATTATCATTTAAATAAACAAATTCTACAAATTCTTCTTTTTTATTTTTTGGAATAGTACCATTGTTTAATTTTTTATCCTCACAAAATTTTGTATAAAGTTGTTTTAGGCTAGGCGATACATTTTCAAATGCACTCCTATTCCATGTTTCTTCTTCATTTAACTCTGTAATGTGTCTGTTAGGAATAAACACTTCAAAAGGAACATCTGTATCCCTTAAATCAGGACCACTCCATATTCTCCTAATAATTAATTCATCATTATAAATATACGGCTTTATGTAAGGATGATTTTTATCTAAATCGTTTAATCCATTAAAAGTAATTTTCACTTCCATAAATTCATCTTCATTTGTCGGTTCTTTTTTAAAAGGAAATAAATCAATTGAAGGAGTGCTTGGTAAATCTGTTTCTGGAAGAAATAACCTAAGGGCTTCCAAAATAGATGATTTTCCTATGTTGTTTTCACCTATTACAGTTACAAAATCTGAGGATCCATTTTCATCGACTTCCGGTACTTTAATAATGCATTTTTTTTGATACCAATGTTTTTAAAATTTCTTATTACTATTTCCTTAATACGCATTGCATACCCCCCCCACAATCTAATACCAAAAAAATTCTACATTTTATGCCAAAATCCTCCAAAAAAAATTAAATTATAAATTGCTACAGACAAAATAAAAGATGCTTGACTTTAAACGCCAAGCATCTCTTATTAAAATCCCATTTAATTGATAAGATCGCTAAAATTTAGGTCATTGTTATAGGAGTCCGGATCGAACGTAAATTTTAATATCAACTCCCCTTGAGACATTCTTTTCAATCTTCTTTCAATATCCAAATCCCATATATTTTCTAATGTTCCCCTGTAATCTAAAGCTTGTTGCAACATCTCCCATTGATCTTCTCTTCCTAAATCGTTAAAGTAATCCCTTTTTAGTAACCACTTTATTTTTTGCAACTTATCTGTCGTTAATCGGGCAGGGTGCCTTTTTGGTAATACTGCTCGCTGATATAACTTGTGTTTAAGCATTGAATGGATTGGCAATTTGCGAATTTTTTCTATGTTTATCAAACTTCCTTCATTTTCCCGGGCTTTTTTGATTATGTCAAAAGGAATATCCGGATGGACAAAATAATTTTCAATCTCAGCTTGAGTAACTCCCAGCTTTCGGGCTATCGTGACAACCTTTACTCCGCTATTAACCATTTGATCAATCAACATATGTTTGTCTAACCACTTTGTTGTTTGATGATGGAACATCCTCCTTAGCAACTTAATTCGTTGTTCCGTTTCATTCGAATATCGCTGAATAACGCAAAATATTTTTGGGCACCTTTTATGCATTTCATTCATTTTTTTATATGCTAAGTATTCTGGGTACCCCGCAACTAACCAATATTTATCTTCCGTTCGATCCTTTTCAACAATAACATGGCTGCTTAACTGATCCCCTCCCTCTAATATTTTGACCATTTTCTCTACTGCTCTTTTTGAAACATTTTCAACGTATATGGGGACAATTTTATCTAATTCAATGGATTCCATCCAAATCCCATCAAGCTTCATTCGTACCCCTCCCCATCATATTTTGTAAAACTATATGAGAAGGGAAATTTGTCTAATAACAATAAACCAGCATTAGGAATCCAATATCCTAATGCTGGTTTGTAAAAAGAGATCGTGTCATATATGCTTGTTTCGGATGGTTTATTTGCTCTGGATATAGCGGTTCTAATTTCCCTTCCTTAAGCAATCGTGAAATGTACTTTTTGCGAAGAGGATCCATCTGCCTATTCAGTAATTGACTTAATTCTTTGAGCGTTAACGGCTTAATTGCACAAAGATTTAAAATGATCTCATCCATTTCGGAAGGATTTAATCTCTTTTTCTTCCTTGCTAATTCAGAAATATCCAATAGCACTTTTTCATGATCTTTTGTTTGTTCGTTTTCGTTAGGTCCGGAGTTAGCAGCGTTAGGTCCGGAGTTATTAACATTAGGTCCGGAGCTTATCCGATTATATCTGGAGTTCCCTATAGACTTTTGATGAAACATTTCCGTTAGCGTATATTTTGTACCTCTTCCTTGTCCATTTGGTTCTAAATATCCTTTTTCCACCAGTCCGGATAATAATTTGCTTATTTCATCACTCTTTTTATCTGTCAGGCTTTGCAATCTCGTATTGGTCACATAATTTTCTTGATGTGCCGTCACTAAAATTAATACTTCATCATTGCTTAAAAACTTATAATGTTTCCCAAGAACTGCTTTTAGAAAATCGACGCTTTCCTGCGGTAATAATGAAGTTGTTCGCAACGTAAGAATCGTGCGATCCGGCTGAAATTCTTCAATTAATTCCGGGGCAGTCCAATGTTGTTCTTTCCACGCCAAATGAATATTCTCAATCCCCGACCCTGCCCGTTCACCGAGCCCAATTAACATAAACATTTTAAAAATCGTTGGATTTCTCGGATCGCTTATTCCACCTTTCAGTGCTTGTTGCAAAGGAATCCGAAGAACACCCGGGTTAGAAAATCGAAATAACATCTTTTCCTTTTCGACAACAATTCCGCGTTGCCCGTAGTAATCGGCGTGAGCCAACGTATTAACTAAAGCCTCACGAAGAGCAGCATGCACCCTTGTATCATCCTTGCGAAAAAGCCCCTCCATTTGAAAAGGAATGTTTAAATCATCCGTTAGTCTGCGGATCACTTTAAAATAAAAATCATACAAATTCCCCGACCAAGTGCCGTCGGAAGAAATAATCCGATCTGTCCATCTCTCCCCCGGCACATCCGAACTCTTTTCCCGATATTCCAAAAAATACTGTGGTAAATACTCTGTAATGCTGCGCTCTTCCCCAAACATGAGCAACCCGGCTAATGTTAGCCCTTCCTCGTTGGTTTCGCGTAGCCTTCCTAAAGCTCCGATTTTATATAAAAATTCTTCCAATTCTAAGCCATTCCAAGGATGATCCGGTTTCAAAGAAGAAAAGCGATTTCGATAACTTCTCACTGATTCCATATTCAAATCATTTAAACCGTAATTGGGAAGAACTTTGCTGTCTTGAGGAATTGGCGATTGGTCCGCTATCATTCGCTGTACTTCTTCTTTTGTACATTTATAGTCTCCTTCATAATTGCGGCGATATGTACCTGTAAAAGGATTATGACCAATATAAATTGGCTTGTCCTCACGTGAAGCCCTTGGAACATAAATTTTCACGATTTCTTTCCCATCAACTTCAATAATTTGTACATTTCGATCCACTAAGATATTTTTGCTAATTCTTTGTGGATTATTAATTCCGTCCCAAAAGTCTTTAACTAACTTTTTTGCATCAACATCGACTGGGAAAAACTCTTGTCCTTTTTGCTCGACCCCAAGCAAAATAATACCGCCATTTGTATTCGCAAAAGCAGAATACGTTTCCCAAACATCTTTCGGCAGACCACCTTTGGCTGCTTTACATTCCAATTCGGCATTTTCCCCATCGTCTATAATACGTAACAAATCCTTTGCGTCCATTCCGCCATATATCTCCTTTAAATTTCTAAATTTACTACAAATATTTGACAACGAAAAGAAACAATCCTTTTAACATTAATGTATTTTGATACGCATAAGTCCGAATCCAGAAAAAAAATCATATGTCCTTCCCGAAAATCTAAGGCGATTCTTTACTTATTAAGCGAGCATCCGGACATAAAAACTGTTGCATCTTCCATGTTGAGAAGGGGGGAAGCACTCCTTCATTTCGTCCATGGTACATTGTGCAAGTTGTAGCTATTATTTAGAATACATGTGTATATCGATCAGCGATTCATAACCATTGAACACGGATGGCTGAAAATGAATCATCTAATCTATCCCTACAACCGGGCTACGCCGCTCAAGCAATACCACATCACGCCATGCCCCATTTAACTTTCCTATACGTTGCCTTATACCGACTTTGCGAAAGCCAACACTTTGATGCAAACGTAAACTTGATATATTTTCCGGGAAAACACCTGCAGTTAATGTCCAAAATCCTTTTGCCTCTGATTCTTTGATCATGGCTTCTAGAAGTTGTTTTCCTACTCCTTTTCCTCGACTCACATCTCGAACATACACACTCACCTCTCCCACCCCTTCATACACGCAGCGATCCGATACTTTGCTTATCTTGCACCAGCCTTGAATGCCCTCTTCATTTTCAGCGACTAAACATAAATTTGCCGCAATCGTCGATTCCCATTTTTCCAACGATGGTGCTGTCGTTTCAAACGTCGCTTGTCCTGTCGCGATCCCTTGTTCGTAAATTTCCTTTACTTGCAGCCAATCCTCTTTGCGAAAGCGGCGAATGTTCATAATACTGAAGTCCCTCCTCTGTGAGATCGGAATTATCGTAAGAAACAACTCGCTCAACGTTCTCTTCCTCAACGAGTTCCGAGCTGCTATGCCACATTTTTACGGTTTCATTGCTTTAATGATCGCAGAAACAATGTAATCCGCGATGTTCGCTCCAGGTACCCAATCTTTGATAAACTCCTTCGATTCATCTTTTGGTTCAATGGTGATCTGCGTGAATCCACTCTGTTGTAACATGGATTCCAGCTCTCCAATCGATGCTGTTCCTGATACGCATCCAGAATACAAGACATCCATATTGTTTTTGATTTCCGGTGGAAGTTCTGCCGTCGCCACAACGTCGGAAATGACAAGGCGTCCCCCTGGCTTGAGCACACGATAGGCTTCCTTGAACACTCGAGGCTTATCTGGGGAAAGGTTAATGACACAATTGGAAATAATGACATCAACTGAACCATCTGCCACCGGTAAATATTCGATCTCTCCTAACCGAAATTCGGTATTGGTAAAGCCACCCTTGTCGGCATTGCTGCGTGCTTTGCTGATCATTTCTGGTGTCATATCCACGCCAATGACGCGCCCTGTTTCTCCGACCTGACGAGCAGCTAAAAAGCAATCGAAGCCGGCACCGCAACCAAGATCCAGCACTACCTCTCCGGGTTTCAATTCCGTAATTGCTAACGGATTACCGCAACCAAGTCCAAGGTTAGCTCCTTCTGGCACGGCAAATAATTCTTCATCCGAGTACCCCAGTTTTGCCGATATCTCATTAGGTGTACCGTAACATCCGGAAGCTGCTGAACAACAGCTGACAGAATTTGCTTCTTGCAGCGCAATTTGCTTATAGCGGCTGCGGACATTTTGCCGGATTTGATCGTGAGTAACGTACTTCATCAGTTTATCACTCCTTAAATGATAAAAATGATAATGAAAATTCTAATAATATTCTCACTGCCACAGCAGTCCCCATAAACGCAAAGACAAACTCTAAAGAAACCGCGTCATAATTGTGAAAATTCAATAAACTTATACACAATAATGGGCACCACCCCCTTTATTGTTAACATTGATAAAACTAGGATATCATTGAATATCAGATGAAACGTGAATAAATAGCCGTAATTATCGTAAAGTTTTTCAAAACCTCTCTTCACATACATTCAACCCGATTCATTTATTTGTAAAATACAAATATTTGTTTATTTTTTGCGGGCAAGCTTTTACTTGCCCACCGTTATCGGTTTGCAACATACACTTGATTTCGCCATGCATTCATTCAACAATTTAATCGAACGAATCACGGTTTCTTTCTCAAATTCCGTCATATGCGAAAACACTTCATCTAAATATCGATTTATTTCTCGATCAATGGTTGTTGCTATAAACTTTCCCTCGGTCGTTAACGATAACGTGTATACCCTTCGATCTTCAGGAAGCGGCGTTTTTTTGACTAAACCCTTTTTCACCAAATTTTGAATCTGTCTACTAAACGTGGTAATATCCATTCCCAATGCTTCAGACACTTGTTGCATAGATGGATATTCTCTTTTGTCAATTTCATAAAGAATATGGCTTTGAACGAGAGAAATATCTACATCACCAATAGAACAGCAATTTTTATTCAGCAATCCAAAACGACGCGTCATCACTTGAAACAACTCTCTCATGTTTTCCATTTTTTCACCTCTATAAATTATTTATATCATATTATTTGTAAATTACAACTATTTATTTTGAAAAATAAAGAAAATTCATCGACATGTCTCGTCCATTGTTTTGGATTGAAGGATTTATATCAACTTACAATAAAATCAGCCGAGAGATTTTTCTCGGCTTCATTTCAGCTTTATTCGCCTGTTGCCGCAAATTTTTTGATGCGCGCGCCGATTTCATCACGGACGCGGCGGAATACCGCTAATTTTTCCTCTTCCGTTCCTTCCGCTTTTGCCGGATCATCAAATCCCCAATGGACGCGTTTCACATTTGGCGGAGTTACTGGGCAGTGATCCGCTGCATGACCGCATAGTGTCACAACAAGATCGGCTTTATTTAACATTTCCGGATCAATGACATCCGATGTTTGGTGCGAAATATCAATCCCTACTTCTTTCATAACTTTTACCGCGTTTGGATTTAGCCCGTGCGCTTCTATACCAGCGCTGTACACTTCCCACTCATCGCCAAGATATTTTTTTGCCCATCCTTCTGCCATTTGGCTGCGGCAAGAGTTTCCTGTGCATAAGAAGTAAATGATCTTTTTGTTTTTCACGTTTCATTCCACCTCTGTTGTTAGTATGATACGGATTCTGTTTTAAAGTATTTTCGTTGAAACCATAGTGCCACGTTGACTAACGCAATCATGACAGGCACTTCCACCAATGGTCCAATGACGGCGGCAAACGCTGCGCCAGAATCGATTCCAAACACGCCAATAGCTACGGCAATCGCTAACTCAAAGTTATTACTGCCGGCTGTAAAGGCAAGTGTGGTGGTTACAGGGTAGTTCGCTCCAAATTTCTTCCCTAAGAAGAAGGAAACGAAGAACATCAACACAAAGTAAATGAACAATGGAATGGCGACTCTCACGACATCCAACGGCAAACTTACGATCATATCTCCTTTTAAAGAGAACATGACAATAATCGTAAATAATAAAGCAATCAATGTAATCGGGCTGATTTTTGGAATAAATGCTTTTTCATACCATTGTCTGCCCTTTGCTTTTACCAACAAAAAGCGCGTCAACATTCCGCCAAGAAACGGAATTCCTAAGTAAATGAACACCGACTTCGCGACTTCCATCATTGTAATATGAACGACAGCACCTTCTAGTCCTAACCATTCTGGGATGATCGTCACAAACACATACGCATAAACAGAGTAAAATAACACTTGGAATACAGAGTTAAACGCCACCAATCCAGCTGCGTACTCTCCATCTCCTTTTGCTAAATCATTCCAGACAATCACCATTGCAATACAACGTGCTAGACCGATCATGATGAGTCCGACCATGTACTCCGGTTTATCCGGCAAGAATACGATCGCCAACAAAAACATAAGAATCGGTCCAATAATCCAGTTTTGTACGAGCGATAACACTAATACTCTCACATCTTTAAAGACGCGCCCAATCTCCTCATAACGAACTTTTGCCAACGGAGGATACATCATGAAAATTAAGCCAATTGCAATTGGAATCGATGTCGTTCCTACCTGCAAACTGTTCATTCCGTCTACAAAGCCCGGAAAGACGAATCCTAAGCCAATTCCTGCTGCCATAGCAAGGAAAATCCAAAGCGTTAAGTATCGATCCAAAAACGATAGACGTTTTTTCCCCGTATGATTCATTGTTTCCCTCCCAATTTAATTAGTAGGTTAACAACCGCAGCGGAGCGCAGGGGTGTTTTCCTCAATCTTACGAATATTCTCTGTTTGATCTGGAATATGTTGCAAAATATCTTGGATGAGATCATATAACTCACTTCGAGGATTGAGGGAATAATAAATCCACTGTCCTCTCCTATCCTCTTTTACTAATCCTGCATCTTTTAATTTGCGAAGATGCTGGCTAATCGCCGGCTGACTCATGTCAAACACCTCAAGAAGCTCGCAAACACAACACTCACGTTGTTTTAAAATCGCCATGATCGTTAAACGTGTTTTATCACCAAGCAATTTTAAAACATGTGATGCTTTTTCTATTTCTACTGTTGTTTTTTGCATGGGAACACCTCCTATTCTTTTATAATTATATAGCTATTTACTTATATATTGAACAAAAATGGAAAACAGTACTTTCTAACTCCTTTATTTTATACTTGCTATTTTCTTTAATAATCATATAACTATATACTTATATAAAGCAAGCAAAAAAGATTAAGTCACAAAATTTGGTGTAAAAAAGTGATTTTTATTTTCCAATGATTCAGGTTCACTGAATTGATAGTGAAATTTTACGAAATAATTTAGACTTGACCTACGTACGCATTGTTTATAATAAACATTAGCAATATAACTTACGATTTCCGATTCATCGCTTTACTTTTTAAATTCGTTAAGGTGTGGTGATACAGTGGGACATTATTTACATTATGTGATCGGCCATTTTGGGTACATCGGTATTATGATCGTGTTAATGCTGGGGATCGTCGGTATGCCAATTCCGGATGAATTGCTGCTTACGTACATTGGATACCAAATTTCCACAGGTTTTATGTCATATCCTATTGCGTTTGCTTTTAGCTTTATCGGCGCTATAACAGGCATTTCCATTAGTTACTTTTTAGGTGTAAAACTCGGATTACCGTTTTTACGAAAAGTGGGGCCGAAAATACATATTACCGACAAGCGAATGGAGCAAACGAAAACATTATTTGCCAAATTAGGACCATCCGTGTTATTTATTTGCTATTTTATCCCCGGTGTCCGTCATGTTGCCGCTTTTTTAGCCGGCGCGAACGCATATGAATGGAAAAAATTTACCTTGTACGCTTATAGTGGTGCGTTTGTCTGGATTTTCACCTTTCTTACGCTCGGTAATTATTTAGGAAAAAATTGGATGATGATGGAGCAATATATGAATAAATATCGCATCTTTTTTATAGTCGTATTTATTTTTCTCATTTGCTTGCTCACTTTTTATTGGTATGATCAGCAAAAGAAGAAATAAAACACCGGCCAAAAAGCCGGTGTTTTACATGCTTGTTTTGGTATTTCCGTATGTTTCCATTAAAATTCCCATAAACGTCCCAAACCCAAACATAAACATGGAAGCACCTATAATGCCTAAACTGATAATCGTAAGGAAAAAGTCTTTATTGTAAGCGTTTGCGATAAAACTCAACAAAAACAAGGAAACACCGACAATTAGCCCTACGGCTGCGATCATTTTACACATTTGCGTAATCTCTTTGCTTTCATAGCGTTTCATCATTTCCACCATCCCCTCACTTTGAGGATAGCACTTTTGTCACAAAATTGCAATATTTATTTTTACTTTTTCATGCTTAATTAGGCTATAATTTATTATTTACCTTCCATTGCAACATTTACAGTGTAAAAACGAGCCCGAGCATCATACACTAACGATAACTCCTTCTGTAAAAGGAGGCATGCCGATGAACACGCTGGATTATGATAAAGCGTTGTATTACACACACCGCTCCGAATGGGATAACTTGCTTATTTTAATGGTGCGCACACAAGACGACTTGCTTTCGAAAAAAATTGAAAAATTTCTTCACGCTTACAACTTTGAGTATGATTACTCGATCATTCAAAAGCGTCTAACCTCTCTGTTGCGTTATATCGACCATGCTCTTGAGACAAGCGAACAAAAAACGGGAATCGAGCAGTATGCTTACCTGCACGAATGAAGACAATATAAAACAGACAATGCCGAAAATGGCATTGTCTGTTTCAGCTTGTGTGTAAAAATGCGGTTGAATAAGTGGACAAATACACCGCTTGCGTTTTCCCGAACAGCTAGCCGGAATAGAAAAAAATCCGCATCGTCCCTCCTTAAATTCATTGTCCCCAAGACGTTATCATGATTGAAGCGATGAAGCGGTATTCAAAAAATGGCGCACCCGTTTCATTACCGCGTCGGAAAGTTGTTGCAGCTTCGCTTCGCTGTCAGAGAGCGATTCTCCTTTCACACCGAAATACACTTTGAGTTTTGGCTCCGTTCCCGACGGACGCAAGCAAAACCATGAATCGTCTTCCAATACATACTTTAATACGTCAGAGGTTGGAAGCGCAATCAACGTTTTTTCTCCAGTCGCAGTGTTTACCCGTTCTTTCGTTTTGTAATCCTCGATCACGATGACTTTTTTTCCTGCCACCTCTGTCGGAGGCTCATTGCGGAACGATGTTAAGATCGCTTGAATCGTTTCTTCTCCTTCTTTTCCTTTTAATGTTAATGACTGCTGACCTTCGCGGTAATAGCCGTATTGGTCAAACAATCGCAGCAATCCTTCGTATAAAGACATGCCGTGTTTTTTATAAAAAGCGCATACTTCCGCCGCTAATACCGCTGCTTGCACCGCGTCTTTATCACGCACAAAATCACCGATTAAATAGCCGTAGCTTTCCTCATAGCCAAATTGGAACGTATACTGGCCAGTTTGTTCATATTCTTTGATTTTTTCGCCGATAAATTTAAATCCTGTTAGCGTATCGACCGTATCTAAACCGAAAGATTGCGCAATCGCGCGGCCAAATTCGGACGTGACAATCGTTTTTAGCACTATTCCGTTCTCCGGCAATATCCCCTTTTCTTTCTTTTGTGACAGCAAGTAATGAAGCAATAAGCCGCCAGTTTGGTTCCCGGTCAATACGACATAATCGCCTTTTTCGTTTTTTACGGCAATTCCCAATCGGTCGGCGTCAGGGTCTGTCGCAATTAGCAAATCGGCATTGACTTTTTTGCCGAGTTCTATCGCCAAGGCAAACGCCGCATGTTCCTCCGGATTTGGTGACGCAACGGTGGAAAAGTTTGGATCTGGCTGTTCTTGTTCTTTCACTACAAATACATTGCGATATCCAAGTTCCTTTAACGCGCGACGGATCGGTTTGTTGGATGTGCCGTGCAACGGTGTGAAAACAATGTTAACATCAACCTCTTCCGCAAGTTTCGGTTGCAGCGAAACTGTCTTTACAGCGTCAATATAGGCGTTGTCCACTTCTTCTCCAATGATTTGAATGAGTCCTTTCTCTTTCAAAATCGCTTCATCCTCAACATGGATGTCCAATTCGTTTTCCACTTCATTGACATATCGAATGACCGCATCTGCCGTCTCTGGAGGAAGTTGTCCCCCGTCTTCGCCGTACACTTTATATCCATTATATTCCGGCGGATTATGGCTTGCGGTGATAACGACGCCAGAAAACGCGCGCAAATGGCGAACGGCAAACGAAAGTTCGGGCGTCGGCCGCAGTTCGTCGAATACATACGTCTGAATGCCATGAGTGGCCAATGTTTTCGCCGTTTCCATCGCGAATTCCCGCGACTTATGCCGCGAATCGTAAGCAATCACGACACCGCGCCTTTTCGCGTCTTCGCCAAACGATTCTATGTACCGCGCCAAACCTTCTGATGCTTTCCGAATCGTATATACGTTCATCCGGTTCGTCCCCGGCCCGATTTCTCCGCGCATGCCGCCTGTGCCAAACTCTAAATTTTTATAAAAACAATCTTCAAGCCACGGAAGGTCGTGTTGATGCTTTTTTAACGAATGCTTTAATTCTTCATCCAACGGCTCATATGCCAACCATTGCTCATATTTTTTCTTCCAATCCAACGAACATCCCTCCGGATCGATAAATTCCTTGCTTTTTATGTATTCGTTATCATCATACAATATACCGAACAAAAGAAAAAGGATGTCTCACAAAAAAGAGACATCCTTCCCTTCTTTATCCTTGCGGTTGCGATGGCTCGGAAATGTTTGTCAACGCTTGTTCCGCCGCTTGATCGGAAGCGCTGTTTGTCGCGATATCGCCTAGTGCGACAATGCCTTGAAGCTGATTGTTTTCTACAATTGGCAAACGGCGGACTTGGTTTTGCGCCATCACGTTTGCCGCTTCTTGTACGCTCATATTCGGCGTACCGGTGACGACGCGGTTAGTCATCACTTCCGATACAGAAGTGGAAGCTGGATTTTTTCCTTGTGCCGATGTGCGGAGTGTAATATCACGGTCGGTGATCATTCCTTTCACTTGACCGTTTTCCACTACCGGAAGCGCACCAATGTTTTTTTGGCTCATGATTTGCGCAGCCTCTTGGACCGTTTGGTTAGGCGAAACAGTCGCGACGTTTTTCGTCATAATGTCTTGAACTTTATTGCTGTTGTTATTATTCAATGTGATCCTCCCCTTTCACCGATTATTGTGGCCGATTCGTAGGAGGATATAGGTAGAAAATAATGTTTGCATCGCTTTGTATTGGTATCGATTTTATGGCAAACGAATTTTATACACGCGCGCTTCCCATGGGCGCAAACGAATTTCTTTCAGTTCTTCCGCTTCATCGACATCGTAATTGCTAATGAGCAGTTCTTTTGTTTTGTAAATGATATCATCTGGAAGGCGGAAAACAGGAGTCTGCTCGGAAAAGTTCGTAATAACAACCAGTTTTTCATTGCCAAGCGTACGCGTATACGCGTAAATATACGGATCTTCTTCTAAAATTAAGTCATATGTTCCATAGACAATAATGTCATGTTGTTTACGAAGTTGAATTAATTTTTTATAATAATGAAACACCGAATTTGGATCGGCGAGCGCCGCTTTTACGTTGATTTCCTTATAATTTGGGTTTACCCGAATCCACGGCGTTCCTGTCGTAAATCCTGCGTTTTCGCTATCATCCCATTGCATCGGCGTGCGCGCATTGTCGCGCCCTTTATAATAAATTTTTTCCATTACTTTTTGCGGATCTTCACCGTATTCTTCCACACGTTCTTTATACATGTTTAACGTTTCAATATCGCGGTAGTCTTCAATCGACGGAAAGCGCACATTTGTCATTCCGATCTCTTCACCTTGATAAATATATGGAGTTCCTTGCATCATATGGAGAAATGTTGCCAGCATTTTCGCCGATTCGACACGATACTTTCCATCATCGCCAAAACGAGAAACAGCGCGTGGCTGATCGTGATTGTTTAAATAAAGGCTGTTCCACCCTTTTCCTTCTAGCTCTTTTTGCCATTTTGTCATCGTTGTTTTCAAATCGGCTAATGACCACGGACGAATATCCCATTTTCCTCCAGGCCCTGAATCTAAATCCACATGCTCGAATTGGAACACCATGTTTAATTCATGGCGAGACGGATCTGTATATAAAATGCCTTCTCTCGGAGTCACTCCCGGCGTTTCTCCAACCGTCATAATATCGTACTTTGATAACACTTCCCGGTTCATTTCTTGCAAAAATTCGTGAACGCGCGGACCGTTCATAAAATATTTGCTTCCTGAAACATATTTTTTTCCTTCCTGCGGTTCACCATCCGGTAATCCTGGTGTTTTCGAAATCATATTAATGACATCCATCCGAAAGCCGTCGACGCCTTTGTCAAGCCAAAACTTCATCATGTCATACACTTCGCGGCGTACTTTCGGATTTTCCCAGTTTAAATCAGGTTGTTTTTTGGAAAAAAGATGTAAATAATATTCTCCTGTTGTTTCATCATATTCCCAAGCAGAACCACCAAAGCATGACTCCCAATTGTTCGGTTCTTTTCCATTTTTCCCAGGCCGCCAAATATAATAATCGCGATATGGATTGTCTTTTGATTTTCTTGATTCGATAAACCACGGATGCTCATCTGACGTATGATTGACGACTAAATCCATCACTAACTTAATCCCGCGTTTGTGCATTTCCTCAAGCATTTCTTCCCAATCTTCCATCGTGCCGAATTCATCCATAATATCGCGATAATCGCTTATATCGTAACCGTTATCATCATTTGGCGATTTATATACTGGAGATAACCATACAACATCCACACCAAGTTCTTTTAAATAATCAAGTTTAGCAATAATGCCGGGGATATCGCCAATGCCATCCCCGTTTGAATCGTAAAAACTGCGCGGATAAATTTGATACACAACCGCTTCTTTCCACCATGCCCTTTCCAAGTTTCTCACCTCTATGTACGTAAATGAAAACGATTGCACATGAGTATTGTACTATAACTAAAAGATAACGTCCATACAATTTTACATTCTCCCTTTCGTCCAATATAATGAAAATGGCATGCACATAAAAACGAGGGGATTTTAGCATGAACAACAATAATGCAAAAACATTGGAAAACGCGCTTATTGGCGCTTGGGGAATTTCATTGATCGCGACGCTTGGCAGCCTTTACTTTTCCGAAATTTTAAAATTTATTCCTTGCGATCTTTGTTGGTTTCAGCGGATTTTTATGTATCCACAAGTGATTTTATTAGGGCTCGCAACAATTCGCAAAGAATACGGCATCGCCCGCTATAGCTTGGCGTTGTCAGTCATTGGCGGATCGATTTCCCTTTACCATTATCTTCTGCAAAAAGTTCCTTTTTTTCAAAGCCACGCTATTTCCTGCGGCCGCATTCCTTGCACGGGACAGTACATTAATTGGCTCGGCTTTATTACGATTCCGTTTTTGGCGCTAGTTGCGTTTTTTCTCATTAGCGTATTAAGCATCTTCATTATTCGCAAAGAGAAAGAAGGGAAACAAAGTTGAAAAAGCTCCTTATTTTCGGATCAATTATTGTCGCGCTGTTTGCAGCGCTCGCCTTTGTCACGTCATATCAACAAAAAGAAGCGGTTAAAGATAATCCGTACCATAAAAAAGAACTTGATCCCGCAACCATTGAGCAGCTTGACGACCCAAATTATCAAAACCTTATCTTGCCGGACGAATTAGAAAAGAAGCTAAAAAATAAAGAAACGGTCACCGTTTATTTTTACAGCCCGACTTGTCCGCATTGCCAAAAAACAACTCCGATCGTCGTTCCTTTGGCCAAGAAAATGGGGATCGATTTAAAATTGTTTAATTTGCTGGAATTTAAAGATGGATGGGACAAGTACCACATCGAAGGAACACCAACGCTTGTTCATTATGAAAATGGGAAGGAAGTAAAACGAATCGATGGCTATCATGAAGAGGCAGTGTTCCGTGACTGGTTTTCCTCAATTCAGCATCGCCATCAATAAGGAGTTCGCCCCACGAATCGGCGAACTCCTTTTCACATTAACCATTCGTTTTGTGAAAGCAAATACACGCTGCATGGATGATGCCGTTTGGCGGCAAAATGCTCTATCGCAAACGGAAACGCAACGCCGTACCGCCGAAGCAATTCGACGTTCCGCTGAAATACATCACGGTATCGTCCGCAATCTCCACTTTTCCCGACATATTCGATGATGGAAATTAATGATTGCAGCGATGAAATAATTTGAAACGCTTCTTTCATTGTTCCATTGTATTCACACGTTTTTCTTGTAATGAAAGGACTTGCAATTTTTCAAACTCATGAATTTGTTCGTCAGTGAAATAATACGGAAAAATGTTTGTATAAAAATAATTTACCAAATAATTGATATATTCCTCTTGCTCTTTCGTTGCCGCATAAACCGTCTTCATCGCCCTTGCCACCTTTTTTGCAATTACGCTTGCGCAATCATTAACAAAACGATACTATGAGTGTATCATACATTATGCGCACATAGAGGTAGAAAGTGTTTCCACCGCGTAAAAAATTCGGAGTGAAACGAACAATGTGGTTAAAAAAAGGAGATTGGCTTGAATGCGTCATTCCTTCTTTTTGGCAGGGGCAAACGATCGAATCGCTGCTAAAAGAAGTATGGTGCACCTCAAAAAAATTCGCGCATCAACTGCGCATGGAAAAAGGAATTAAATTAAATGGAAAAGAAGTATCATGGCAAACTGCGTTACAAGAAAATGACCGTTTGCAGCTGTATCTTTATAAACCTGAACCTTCCGCCATTCTTCCCGAGTATCGGGAACTTTCCGTTTTATGGGAAGACGAGCATCTGCTCATTATTAACAAAGACGCCGGCATCGATATCCATCCTTCCGAACCTTCTCAAACAGGAACGTTAGCAAACGCGGTCGCTTTTTATTTGCAAGCGCAAGGCATTTTGACGAAAGTGCGCCATATTCATCGACTTGATCGCGATACATCCGGAACGATTTTGTTTGCCAAACATCCGCTCGCAGGCGCGACGCTCGACCGGATGCTAGAACAACGGCAAATCAAGCGGACGTATGTAGCGCTTGTCCATGGCAT
This sequence comes from Parageobacillus thermantarcticus, assembly GCF_900111865.1. GTDB lineage: Bacteria > Bacillota > Bacilli > Bacillales > Anoxybacillaceae > Parageobacillus > Parageobacillus thermantarcticus. The sequence continues at coordinate 17,734 of NZ_FOJS01000031.1, forward strand.
TGTCAAAAATAAATCTGGAACGATTTCCGCCCCGATTGGGCGCGACCGCCATCATCCAACTAGACGAAGAGTTTCGAAAACAGGCGCAAAAGCGGTGACGCACTATCGTGTTTTACATACGTTTTTGAACGAGCAAACATCGCTTGTCGAACTTTCCCTTGACACCGGGCGCACGCATCAAATCCGCGTCCATATGAGCTACATCGGTCATCCGCTAGTCGGCGATGTCCTTTATGGCGGCGAAAATACGTTTCATCGCCAAGCGCTGCACGCCGTTAAACTGTCGTTTTTGCATCCTTTTACGAAAGAAACGGTTTCATGCGTCGCTCCCGTTGACGATTTCCCCGTTGATATTGCGCGATTTTACATCGATTCGCAATGAAAGAGGGTGTCCCAAAAGTGATGGGACACCCTTCTGTGCTACCTATATACGCATCGAACAATAAGAGGAAACCTATATATGGTTATTCTGTATGTGGCCAAACAACTTTTGAACCAGTCTCCTATAAACGAAGTTCCTCCTTTTCGCCGAGCGCCTCATCTTGTGCTTCCTCTTCTTTCTCCTGCTTCAAGACTTCCACCGTCTTCACATGGTGGCCGTCCATCTCCTTCACTGTAAACAAGTAATTGTCTATTTCGACACTATCGCCTACTTTAATATCGTAATGTTTCGTTAAAATCCAGCCTCCAATCGTATCGACATCATCATCATCGATGGCAAGGCCGAACAAATCGTTCACTTCGCTAATCAGCACTTTACCGTCAACAATCGTACGCGTTTCATCCACTTTTTGGATCAGCGGAATTTCATCTACGTCAAATTCGTCTTGAATTTCGCCAACGATTTCTTCTAAAATATCTTCGACAGTGACAAGTCCCGATGTTCCGCCGTACTCGTCGACCAAAATCGCCATGTGAATGCGCTCTTTCTGCATTTTCACAAGCAAATCATGAATAGCGATCGACTCAATCACCTGAATGATTGGACGGATATAATCTTTCATTTGTTTTTCCGCAGACGGGTTTGTCACAAGATCGGTAAACACTTCTTTCACGTTGATGAGACCGAGAACGTGGTCTTTATCGCCGTCGATCACCGGATAACGTGTATATTTTTCCTCTTTAATAATTTCCAAATTTTCTTTCACGCTTCGATTGATATCGAGCGCCACAATTTCTTTGCGCGGCACCATAATTTCTTTTGCAACCCGATCGTCAAAACGAAAAATATTGTTCACATACCGATATTCCGATTGATTAATCTCCCCGCTTTTGTAACTTTCTGATAAAATGAGGCGCAGCTCTTCTTCGGAATGGGCAATTTCATGTTCTGCCGCCGGCTGCAGGCCAAACATTTTGGTGACAAGACGCGCTGAATTGTTGAGCGTCCAAATAAACGGATACATCGCTTTATAAAATAAAATAAGCGGTTGTGCGGTAAACAACGTGATCGCTTCCGCTTTATGAATGGCAAACGTTTTCGGAGCCAGCTCGCCGACAACGACGTGAAGAAACGTAATCGCCGAAAAGGCAATAACGAAGGATAAAACGTGCGAAAGCGACTCCGACAAATGGATGCGCTCAAAAAGCGGCGTTAGTATCCGTTCCACCGTCGGTTCACCGAGCCAACCAAGCCCAAGCGACGTCATCGTAATACCTAATTGGTTCGCTGATAAATAGCCGTCAAGGTTGGAAATCACCTTTTTGGCAGCAATCGCCCGTTTGTTTCCTTCGCTAACTAATTGGTCAATGCGCGAGCTGCGAACTTTGACAATCGCAAATTCGGAAGCTACAAAAAAAGCGGTACATGCGATAAGCAAAGCCACTATCAGTAAATTGACTATGTCCAATTGGTTTCCGGGCGCGGATCGTGCGCCCGGATCACACCTCCTACAGACAGGTTTCTATTCTTATTCATCATTATTGTTGCTTTGCGTAAAAATTAACACGTATTTTAACAATTCTAAAACCGAAATGAGCGTTGCTGCCACATACGTCAATGCGGCCGCTCCTAATACTTTGTTGACGCCGCGCTTTTCATCCGGATAAATAAGCCCTTCCGCCAACATAAATTTTTTCGCCCGCGAGCTTGCGTTAAACTCTACCGGAAGCGTAATGACTTGAAAAGCAACGGCAAAGGCGAAGAAAATAATCCCTAAGCCAATCAGCGAAAGCTGATGAAGCAAAAACCCGACTAGCAATAAAAACGGCGCCACTCCCGATGTGAAATTTACGATTGGAAACATGCGATGGCGGAGCACTAGCGCGCCGTACGCTTGCTGATGCTGCACCGCATGCCCGACTTCGTGCGCGGCAACCGATATAGAAGCGATCGACCGCCCATAATATACCGGTTCCGACAAGCGGACGACACGCGAAATCGGATCATAATGGTCCGTTAATCTTCCCGGAATAACTTCGACCGGTACATCATAAAGGCCGTTGCGGTCCAAAATCATGCGAGCAACTTCCGCTCCTGACAAACCGGAAGAAGCTGGAACTTTCGACCAAGCGTTGAAGTTGCTTGAAACTTTCCATTGCGCCCATAGCGAAATGCCAAAGGCGATGAGAATGACAAAATCCATCGGATGGAATAGCATCACAGCACCCTCCGTTATCCTCTATCACATAAAATGTGTATACTAATATTTATTGTACTTTAACGATCATTCATACGTCAAATGATACAATTTATTAATGGTTTACAAGGAAAATTTGCATATATATACAAAATTCCGTTTTGCAAAAAGGGGGCTTTTCCGCGAAGAAAAGTCCCCTTTTTACTTGCAACACCGTTAAAAATCAAAATTATCTGGATCCGGCCCAATTCGTTTGTTCAAATTAAGCGCATCGATTTTTGCCATTTCCTCCGCTGTTAGTTCAAAATCGAAAATATCGGCGTTTTCCTTAATACGCTGCGGCGTTACCGACTTTGGAATCGTCACCACTTCGTTTTGCAAATCCCAACGAAGAATGACTTGCGCTGGTGTTTTCCCGTATTTTTTGCCAATTTCGACAAGCGTCTCTTCTTGCAAAACTTCCCCTCTCATCAACGGCGACCATGCTTCAAGCTGAATGCCGTGCTGTTTGCAAAACGCATGGAGCTCTTTTTGCGTCAAACGAGGGTGATATTCCACTTGATTGACCATCGGCTTAATTTCGCAATTAGCCATTAAATCTTCTAAATGGTGGATGTGGAAATTGCTAACGCCAATTGCGCGCACGCGTCCATCTTTATACAATTTTTCTAGCGCTTTATACGTCTCTTTATATTTTCCTTTAACAGGCCAGTGCACTAAATATAAGTCCACATAATTAAGCCCTAGCTTTTTCAAGCTTGTTTCAAACGCTTTCAATGTTGTTTCATATCCTTGGTCGGAGTTCCACACTTTTGTCGTGATAAATATTTCTTCGCGCGGAATCCCTGACTCACGGATGGCTTTCCCGACTCCTTCTTCGTTTTGGTAATATGCCGCTGTGTCAATATGGCGGTAGCCAATTTCCAGCGCGGTGCGCACCGCATTAATGACTTCTTCCCCGTCTTTCACCTTATAAACTCCAAGTCCAAGCCACGGCATTTGCACCCCATTATGCAATGTGACGCGGTCTTGCAAATGTTTCATATTTTTCTCTCCCTTTCAAAAAATTATTTAATTTTATTATCTTGGCGTGCGTGAAAAAAAGCAAAATATATGCATAAAAAAAGATGAGGATGACCCTCATCTTTGCTGTTGCATTCCGTTTTTAATCCATTGTGCGACTTGAACCGTACGACGCGCTTGATGTTTCACAGCTGCTTCGACATTTTCCACCATTTTTCCGTTTTGGTCAACAGTCACGGTCGTTCCATACGGGTTTCCACCTGCGGCAAAAATAGATGGATCCGTATATCCAGGCGCTACGACAATCGCACCCCAATGGTACATTGACGTATAAAGTTGCAAAATGGTTTGTTCTTGGCCGCCATGCGCGTTTCCTGCAGACGCCATCGCGCTGACTACTTTGTTAGCAAGCTTTCCTTGGGCCCATAATCCGCCAGTCGTATCTAAAAATTGTTTTAATTGGGAAGGAACATTGCCAAAGCGAGTCGGCACGCTGAAAATAATGGCATCGGCCCATTCCAAATCTTCCAGCGTAGCTGTCGGAACGTCTTTTGTCGCTTCTGCATGAGCCTTCCACGCCGGATTTGATTCGATCGCCTCTTTTGGCGCGAGTTCAGGAACTTTCACTACTTTTACTTCTGCACCTGCTTCTTTTGCCGCTTCTTCTGCCCATTTCGCCAATTGATAGTTCGTGCCTGTCGAGCTGTAATAAATAATTGCTAATTTTACGTTCGCCATCGTCCATTTCCTCTCCTTTATGCGGATTTTTTAGCAACAACAAATGTTTCACCGACTTGCTGGAACTTTCCAATTGTAATTTGTCCGTTTTTTCGCATTTCATTCATTTTCTTCTTGTTAAAAGTCGTCATAAATACTTAATTCATAAATCTTGAATTCGAGATTTATTATATAAAACACTTGTGTTCATTGTCAACGGAAAACAAAAAATTGCTTTTCTGCCATAGGCAGCAAGAACTCGTTTGCCGCCTTTCGTATATTACAACGAATGGCAGAAAAGCATAAAAGTTTACTTTGCAACAGCTATATTCGTTCTGTCCTCATTTTGTTCCGTAGAAGGATGAAATTCGTTTTCCATTTTAGAAACAACGACCGTCGCTACCGCATTGCCAATGATGTTCGTAATGGCGCGCGCTTCTGACATAAAGCGGTCAACACCAAGCAACAATGCGATTCCTTCCACTGGAATCATCGGGAACGCCGCTAACGTTGCGGCAAGCGTAATAAATCCGGAACCTGTAACACCCGCTGCCCCTTTCGACGTTAACATTAAAATTCCAAGCAACGTAAGTTCTTGCCAAATAGTCAAGTCAATGCCGTAAGCTTGTGCAATAAAAATCGCCGCCATCGACAGATAAATCGATGTTCCATCAAGGTTAAACGAATAGCCAGTCGGCACAACAAGCCCGACAACGGATTTAGAGCAGCCGTACTTTTCAAGACGCTCCATCAGTTTTGGAAGCGCCGACTCGGAAGAAGAAGTGCCAAGCACAAGCAAAATTTCTTCTTTGATATAAGCGATAAATTTGAAAATGTTAAACCCGTAAAACTTCGCGATTAGTCCGAGGACAACAAAGATAAACAGCGCCATCGTAATATAAACAGAGCCCATTAGTTTTCCAAGCGACACTAACGAACCGATTCCAAACGTGCCAATCGTGTACGCCATCGCACCGAACGCCGCAATCGGAGATACTTTCATCACCATATTGACGACGCCAAAAAAGATGTCCGTTAAACGTTCAAATAACGCAACAACCGGTTTTGCTTTTTCTCCTAATGCCGCTGTCGCGAGGCCGAACAAAATCGCAAAGAATAAAATCGGCAGCAATTCCCCTTTCGCAAATGCCCCAACGACATTATCCGGAATAATGCTAAGCAAAAAATCGATGACACCGTGATTCACTTCTTCAGCTTGTTTCGTAAATTGTGATACATCGCCGCCTTTTACCGCATCTGTATTAAATCCGACTCCCGGTTTGATTAAATTAACGACTACAATCCCGATTGCCAAGGCAAACGTCGTCACGATTTCAAAGTAAATAAGCGCTTTTCCGCCGATGCGACCGACTTTTTTCAAATCCCCCATGTTGCCGATTCCAATCACAACCGTGAAGAAAATGATCGGCGCAATCACCATTTTGATTAGCTTAATAAATGCGTCTGCAAGCACTTTCAATTTTGCTCCAAATTCAGGAAATAAAAATCCAACAATAATTCCTAAAATAATTCCAATAATCACTTGGACGGTTAAATTTTTTAATTTCCCCCGCATTTCTCCCTCTCCTTTCGTTGCCTTGATAACGCTTTCAGATTGACTATTTTTATGTTAACGCAATGTTCAGAAAATAAAAATATTATGTTGATAATGGTCTTTTTGATCTTTTTGGTCTCCAAAATAACAAACGGCCTATGTTAAAGGCCGCCTATTTCTCTTTTTGTTTGATTTCGCGAAGCAGCTTATCGCCAAACTCTTTTGTAAATTGATCATACAAAGGGGAAAACCGCTGTTCCCACTGCTTTTTTTCTTCTGCCGACAGCTTATAGATATGAATATGTTTGTTTTGTTCTATTTTTTTTAATTCCTCTTCATTCTGCCTTTTCGATTGCTGCAAATTCCATACCGTCGTTTCCTGCATCGCCTCCGTAATTTTTTGCTGAATATCTTTCGGCAAACTTTCCCAAAACGATTTGTTCATCATCACGGCATAGCCAAGATATCCGTGATTGCTGATCGTTATATACGGCTGAAATTTGTAAAAACCTTTCGAATAAATGTTGGAAATCGTATTTTCTTGGCCGTCAAATTCATGCTTTTCTAAAGAACGGTATATATGATCAAACGAAACAACGATCGGATCGCCTCCCAACAATCGAAATTGCCTTGCAATCACTTCGCTTGGCATGATGCGGAAGCGCAATCCGCGAAAATCATCAAAATGAACGAGCGGACGGGTCGTGCTCATCATTTGTTTGAAGCCGTTGCTCCATAATGCCAATCCTTTAATCCCTTTTTCATCTAACATCGCCAAAAGCTGTTTCCCTACATCTCCGGTAAACGTCCGCTCCACATCGTGATAATCTTGAAATAAAAACGGCAAATCTAACACTTGCCATTCGGGGATTAATTCCGTTACCTTCGAAAATGATGGCGCGATCATTTGCACATCCCCGCGCAGCAATGCATCTATTTCCTCGCCATCAGAATATAAAGAGCCGTTCGGAAACACTTCGACTTTTACGCGGCCATTTGTTTTTTTCTCGACGAGCTCCGCAAACTTTTGCGCAGCCAATCCCTTCGGCGTATTTTCTGCGACTACATGGCTAAAATAAATCACAATTTGCTTTTTTAATCCTCGTTGTTCATCATCATACACCATATTTCCATTCCAAAAGTGCTGCTTTAACAGCAGCGCCATGCTTCCTAAACAAACGAGCAAAACGAGAAACAGCGCCAACCATTGCTTTTTCATGTCCCACACCGTTTATTGCTAAGTTTTTAATCCAATTTTATCATATTTGTTGAGAAATGCTAAAATATGAATAAACAATGTTATGAAGACGGGGTATTCGTGTGATGCATCGGCTATCCATCCGTTGGAAAATTACGATCTTAATTTTTTTTATCGTTAGCTTTTCCTTATTGCTAAGCGGATTGTTTGTCATTGGCGACTTTTTTCACACAAAAGAGGAAGAATTGCAACAACGTGCATTATTGACGGCAAGGACGGTATCCGAACTTCCCGAAATCAAATCACACATTGTCGGAACCGAAAAACAGCGTTCTTCCATCAATAGCATCGTCGAACGCGTTCGCGTCATTCATAACGCTGATTACATTGTTGTCCTTGATATGAATAAAGTCCGGCTTTCTCATCCCGTTCCATCCATGATTGGACGCGTTTCCCACGGTGCCGATGAAGGGCCTGCGTTTGCGGAACATACTTACACATCGAAAGCGCGCGGTGAAATTGGCACTGTCATTCGCGCGTTCGTTCCAATTATGAATAAAGATCATCAACAAATCGGCGTCGTCATTGCGGCATATCGATTGCCAACTTTTTTTGAAGTGATTTATGCTTTAAAAGAAGAAATCGTAATTGCGACAAGCCTTTCTCTATTAATTGGCGGAATAGGAGCTTGGCTGCTCGCTTCCCATATTAAGCAACAAATGTTTCAGCTTGAACCTCACGAAATCGCTAAACTGCTTGTCGAACGAACCGAAGCCTTCAACGCGATGCACGAAGGCGTTATCGCGATCGATAGCAATGAAAACATCACGATTTTTAATGACCGGGCAAAACAGATGCTCGGCGTCAGCGGAGACGTCATCGGGAAACCGATTCGTGCGGTTGTTCCAGACACACATCTGCCGGAAATTTTAAAAATTGATCAACCTATTTATAACAAAGAACTGCAAATAGGAAATTTAACGATTTGGAGCAATCGCATTCCGATTAAAGTCAATGGCAAAACAGTTGGGGCGATCGCGATTTTCCAAGACCGCACCGAGGTGAAGAAACTCGCCGAAGAGTTGACAGGGGTGAAAGCGTTTGTCAGCGCTCTGCGTGTGCAAAACCATGAATATATGAATAAACTTCATACGATTGCCGGATTGATACAATTAGGACATCAAGAAAAAGCGCTCGAATACGTCTTTCAAGTGACGGAAGAGCAAGAAGAACTAACGCGGTTTTTAAGCAAACATATTAAAGACGAAAGCATTTCCGGCTTGCTCTTAAGCAAAGTTCGCCGCGGCAAAGAACTGGGCATTCGCGTCACCATCGATCGCCATAGCCGTCTTCATGCTTTTCCATCCGCGTTAGATCATCACGATTTCGTCGTTATTCTTGGAAACTTGATTGAAAACGCGTTTGATTCGTTTCAAGGCATTACAGATCGGGAAAAAGAAATATATGTAAGCATTGAGCAAAACGAAGAAATTTGTTCGCTTTCGGTGGAAGACAACGGCCAAGGCATTGAGCCAGAGCATCTTGACCGTATTTTCGAGGAAGGGTTCTCCACCAAAGGAAAAAATGGGCGAGGCATCGGTTTGTACTTAGTCAAGCACATTGTGGAAAAAGGAAAAGGGCATATGGATGTGAAATCGGAAAAAGGAAAAGGAACGATATTTACGATCACTTTTAATATGTAAGGAGGGGGGAAGATGTACCGCGTCTTGCTCATTGAAGACGATCCGATGGTGCAGGAAGTAAATCGTCAATTTATCGAACAAGTGGAAGGGTTCACCGTTATCGGAAGTGCCGGAAATGGTATGGAAGGGATGCAACTAATCCGCGATCTCCATCCCGATTTAGTGATTATCGATATTTATATGCCTCACAAGGATGGTCTTGAAACATTGAAAGAAATTCGCTCGGAAGGATATGAAGTCGATGTTATCGCCATCACTGCGGCAAGCGATATCGACACGGTGCGGCGTGTATTGCAAAATGGCGCGTTTGATTATATTATGAAACCGTTTAAATTCGAGCGCCTCAAACAAGCGCTGGAAAATTATCACTCATTTCGGCAAACGCTGAACGAAAAAGAAACGTTAACGCAGAAAGAGTTAGACGCTCTGCTGCAAACGGCGGAACCCCAACCGCTCGAGCCTCGTAGCGAACTGCCAAAAGGCTTGAACGAAGTCACATTGCAAAAAATCGTTCGTTATCTTCGCAAGCAAACGGAACCGGTTTCCGCCGAAGAAGTCGCCGAAGGGGTCGGCATCGCGCGAGTCACAGCACGTCGCTATTTAGAATACTTAGAAAAAAGAGGTGAAGTCGTTCTCGACGTTCAATACGGCGGGATTGGACGCCCGGTAAACCGATATATGATGAAACACCACATATAGGCAAAACAAGCTATACCGATGAACGCTCAATAAAACGAACAGACAACTTTTCCGTTTTTCTCGCGATATTCCCCGTTTCGATGTAATGATAAATAAGGCGAAACGCTTTTTTTCCCATCAACGCAAGCGGCAGTTCGATCGTCGTAATTTGCAGCGGTTCGGAAATCGGATGATTGTCAAAACTAACAATCGCAAGATCAGCGGGGATCTTCACTCCTTCCTTCTTCCCCCATAACACGATGCCTGCCGCCACTTGATCGCTCGATACAAGCAACGCGCTCGGCTTTTCCGGCAACGACATCCATTCATGAATGACACGTTTTCCATCTTCCATGTATAAACAACGATCAAAAATCCACTCTTTTCGCGGCTCGACGCCAATCTGCCGCAATGTATCATAATATGCTGCTTGCCTAGCCTTGCTGTTTGCCCCTGTCGTTCTTCCGATGCAATACCCGATGTGCCGGTGCCCTTTTTGGATCAAATAACGCAACGCTTTCGTAAACGCTTCGTAATGATCAATATAAACAGATAAAAAATCTTGATCTCGGACGTCTTCGCAGAGCACAATAGGCCCATCTTGCTTATATTCTCCAATCACGCCCCAGTCCGCTACATGCGAACAAATAATAAGCCCATCGACTTGTTTCATCCGCATCATTTCCAGCGCTTCCAGTTCCTTTTCCACATCGTAATTCGTTTGAAATACTAGCAGATGATACCGATGGCGAAGCGCTTCTTTTGATATTCCTTCCAATACTGTTGCGAAATACGGATGATTCAAATACGGAAGCACGACCCCGATGATCGACGTTTTCCCTTTCGCTAAATGGACCGCATTAATATTTTTTGTATAATTCAACTTCTCGACTGCTTCCCATACCGCGTTTCGTTTTTCTTCTTTCACGTACGGGTGCCCATTTAATACACGCGAAACCGTCGCAACCGAAACTCCTGCTTCTTTTGCAATTTCCCGAATATTTGCCATTCCCTTCACCTTTTTTCAAAAAACTATTGCGTTGAAACGCGTTTCATACATTATTGTATCTTCAAACACCACAAAGGGGGAAGAAGCGATGATAAAGGGAATATTACTGATTTTGCTTCTATGTGCGGTAGAATGGATCGGAGCCTATATCGCCTTAGAGGCCAGCCCGCAGGCGAAACGGGAATATTATAATGAAAACGATCCGTTCAAAACATTGTTCATGTAACCGGACAGACAGGATGCAGCGCTTGCAAAAATATCGCCTGCCAACACGTGCCTCTATGCTATGACTTTTCCATGACTATTGTCGCAAAAACGTTGATCGCCGTAACATTCCTCCTTCCCATTTCGAATGATATAATAGATGATATACCATTTAAGGAGGAATGACGGATGAAATGGACTTGGAAACCATTGATAACTGCAGCCATTGTAGTCGTTCTTGCGTCAGGGTGTGGAACGAAAGAAACAAATGAAGTAAAACAGACAAATCCTTCTAATAATGACACAAACCAAACGAAAACGGTGCAATCTGACACAAATGCAAATCAAACAGAAACGGCGCAATCGCACAACACGGGGCAATCAGAGGCATCTCAGCCTTCTTCTAAAAATGAAACCAATGTCTCGGAAAACGGCGCCACTAACGCAGGAGAAAGCAAACAACAAGAAACGCGCCCTTCCGAAATGCAATTATCTTATACGGTTGATGGAAAAGAAGTGAAAGAAACTGCCACTTTAAAAACAAGCGATAACCAAAATTTTTCTTTATATGTGCTAAAAGGTTGGGAGCTTGATGCCGAAGAGCCAAATTCCGATGTGCTTATGCGCGATAACAGCTTCGTCCGAATCCGCCTTCTGCAAACAGAAGAAAATGAAACAGATTACGCGAAACTGGCGGAAGAACACGCGCAAGCAGTGTCTTCCGATGCCGCTCGCCAAGATGGCGCAAATCTTCCAGAGTCATTGAAAGGAGCTGTTTGGTATAAAGCGCACTCGGACAACATGACGGTTCATGTCATCGGCACAAGCAACCCTGTTCCTATGCTTGTGATCATTCAAACCCCAAAAGATCAGGAAGAACTTTCGCCTATTTTAGCGATGATCGAAACGATACGAAAAACAGATTCGGCAAAGCCGGGCGACGAAGCAGCGTCAACCAGTTCGTCCAATTAAATATTTTTCAAAACACAAGATCCCGTTTTCGTGCGGAAACGGGATCTTGTTTGTTATAAGGGTCAGTCCTGATTATTGTATTGTATAAAATTTCACTCTTGGTCCAGCAAATTCAGGGTTTGGGAAAAATCAAACTGCTTTTCCCCGTTTCTTTTTACACAAACCCCCGACTTAATCTGTATAAACAAAAACCCCTCGTTTGAAACAAAAGTCATACAAACGCCTTATTTTCTTCTTTCCGGAAAAATGTTTTCATCGCATGAAACACATCAGATTTTTGCTTAAGAATATAATAGCGGAATTTCTCATCTTTAATGTTTTTATAAGCAGACATTAACGTTGAACTGCGGTTGTACTGATTCACTTCACCATAACCAAACATGTTCGACAATTTTATCAGTTCTTGAACAAGCTTAACGCAGCGGGCGTTATCCGATGTCAAGTTGTCTCCATCGGAAAAATGGAATGGATAAATATTGTAGCGCGATGGTGAATATTTTGTTTCAATCAGCTCCAACGCTTTTCGATAGGCGGAAGAACAAATCGTCCCCCCGCTTTCCCCTTTGGTGAAAAATTCGTCTTCCGTCACCACTTTTGCTTCGGTATGATGGGCGATAAATGCGATTTCGACCGTTTCGTATTTGGTGCGCAAAAAACGTGTCATCCAAAAGAAGAAACTGCGCGCCATATATTTTTCCCACAGCCCCATTGAGCCGCTTGTATCCATCATCGCAAGAACGACTGCTTTTGATTCCGGTTTTACCACTTCGCTCCACGTTCTAAATTTTAAATCTTCACGATAAATTGGATAAAAACTTGGATTGCCATTCATCGCATTTCTTTTAAATGCCGCGAGCATCGTTCGTTTCTTGTCGATATTCCCCATCAGGCCAGTGCGGCGAATATCGTTAAATTCGATATGTTGCGCCACATTTTGGTCTGCTTCTTTCCGCTGCAAGTTCGGCAGCTCCAATTGGCTGAATAACGCTTCTTCCAGTTCCATCAGCGATACTTCCGCTTCATAATAATCTTGCCCAGGCAAGTCTCCCGCTTCTTGCCCTTTTCCAGGCCCTTGTCCCTCCCCTGCTCCATCCCTTGCAACAACATCGCCGACTTGGCTTTCTCCGTTTCCTTGGCCAACATGTTTGTTTTTCTCGTAATTATAACGAATTTTATATTCATCCAACGAACGAATCGGAATTTTAATAACATCGCGCCCGTTTGACATAATAATGCTTTCTTCTGTAATTAAATCCGGCAAATTGTTTTTAATCGCTTCTTTTACTTTTTCTTGATGGCGTTTTTGGTCATCGTGTCCTTTCCGGTGGAGGGACCAGTCTTCTTTCGATACAACAAAGTTTCCCTTCATATTCCCCCTCCTCACTCAAATATTTTCACATTTTTCCACTTTGAAGCATATACTTATGTTGGCGCCATAAAAACGTAATGAATCAATGACAGTTTGTTTACTCTATCCTATGCAAAAAAGCGAAATAATTGACAAATTATTACGAAAATGAACATGTAAATTTTTATTGGACAAGCGATCAATCGGCTCCAACCGCAATCATGTCTTAGTGTGCAAAAATTCCCTCCCTGTCCCATCCGCGTTGGATTCCCCAGTAAACAAAATGATGTTAAGACACTTCCCACGATCCCATCCCGACAGTCAAAGTTCGCATCCTAGTCATTGTATACAATTTTCCTCTCCGCTTAGTAAACATGAACCACTGGAAAACAAAACTGCCGTTCTCTTTTTACACAACAAATTTTTTCGTTCGCAGCAACTTAACGCTTTCCCGCTAATCGAGCAAAAAAAGCATGCCTGGCACAAGGCATGCTACCGATTTAATAAACTGCCGACATAGCGAAGCAGTTCGTTCGCTGACGTAGAATTATAGCCATATTCATCGATCAAACGTGCCACAACCTCATTAATTTTCTTTAACTGCTGCTCATCCGGAGTTTTGGTGGAAGTGGTGATTTTTACAATATCTTTTAAATCAGCGAACAATTTTTTCTGAATCGCCTCCCGCAACCGTTCATGCGAATTGTAATCAAACTTTTGCCCTTTCCGCGCATAGGCGGAAATGCGAATCAAAATTTCTTCGCGAAACGCCTTCTTTGCGTTTTCGGAAATGCCGATTTGTTCTTCGATCGAGCGCATGAGTTTTTCGTCTGGATTCATTTCCTCCCCTGTCAGCGGATCGCGCAGCTTTGTTTTATTGCAGTACGCTTCCACATTATCTAAATAGTTATCCATCAATGTTTTCGCCGATTCTTCATAAGAGTAAACGAACGCTTTTTGCACTTCTTGCTTGGCGATTTCGTCGTATTCCTTGCGAGCCAGTGAAATAAAATTTAAATATCTCTCTTTATCTTCTTTCGAAATGGACGGATGCTGGTCAAGCCCCTCTTTTAAGGAGCGCAATACGTCTAATGCGTTAATCGACGGAACTTCTTTGCGAATAATGCATGAGGAAATGCGGTTAATGACATAGCGAGGATCGATGCCGCTCATTCCTTCATCCGGATGCTCCTTTTTCAATTCCTCGACATCAACTTCATTAAATCCTTCGACCATTTCGCCGTCGTAAAGGCGCATTTTCTTAATTAAATCGACGTCCGGCCGTTTCGATTCTTTCAATCTCGTTAAAATCGTAAACATTGCGGCGATTCGCAGCGTATGTGGAGCAATATGGACATCAGCGACATCGCTTTCGCGAATCATTTTTTCATAAATCCGCTCTTCTTCTGACACGCGCAAATTGTACGGAATCGGCATGACGATAATCCGCGAATGAAGCGCTTCATTCTTTTTATTCGCAATAAAAGAACGATATTCCGTTTCGTTCGTATGCGCGATAATAAGTTCATCCGCACTTATCAGCGCAAACCTCCCCGCTTTGAAATTCCCTTCTTGCGTCAAAGAAAGCAAATGCCAGAGAAACTTTTCATCACATTTGAGCATTTCCTGGAATTCCATAATTCCGCGGTTCGCCTTGTTTAACTCCCCATCAAACCGATAAGCGCGCGGATCTGATTCTGAACCGTACTGGGCGATAGTCGAAAAATCGATGCTTCCTGTAAGATCGGCAATATCTTGCGATTTCGGATCGGACGGGCTGAACGTCCCGATGCCAACTCGTTTATTTTCCGAGAAGAAAATTCTCTCAACCATGACATCTTCAATACGCCCGCCATATTCCTTTTCCAATCTCATCATGTTTAACGGCGAAAGATCGCCTTCAATACGAATCCCATATTCTTTATAAAAATCATCGCGCAAATGATGGGGGATTAAATGGAGGGGATCCTCGTGCATCGGGCATCCTTTAATCGCATACACAGCGCCGCGATCGGTTAACGAATATGCTTCTAATCCCCGTTTTAACAGCGTTACAAGCGTGGATTTCCCGCCTCCAACAGGCCCCATCAGCAACAAAATGCGTTTGCGTACATCAAGCCGCTTTGCCGCCGGATGAAAATATTCTTCTACTAGACGTTCTAGCGCCTCCTCCAATCCAAATAACTGATTACTGAAAAATTTATATCGTTTTCTTCCATTTACTACTTCGATTCCAGCATCTTTAATCATATTATAAACGCGTGAGTGTGCGGACTGAGCAACCCATGGCTTTTCTTTTAAAATCTCTAAATACTCTGCAAATGTACCTTCCCATTTCAGCCGTTCCTCTTCTTCCCGGTATTGCGCGATTTTCTTTAAAATATCCATAAAGGACCTCCTTATCCTTGACGTCTTAACAACGAGATTATTACAATGTATGCAAGGATGTCCCGTATCATTCATTGCAAAAAAAATTTGTCTGCTTATTGCTATGATAACGCTTGCCATTCACAACGGTCGTCATATCCGCTATAATGAAAAAGGTGGGGCAATCATTCATGAAGGAGGAAGCGGCATGCGTACACTGCTTGTATTAGGTGTGATCATCGCCTTCTTAACTGCAATCTTTACGGCTGGCTACGAAGATAAACCAGGCGTAAAAAATTAATTCATTAAAAAACGACCTCCTTTTCAGAAGGTCGTTTTTTATTGTTAGTGACATACTCCCACCACCTACGCTTCGCTTAGAGGTGGGGGCTTCTCGGGTAATCCCATCTCATGATGGGAAGTTGACCGAGCGATCCCCGTGTGCCCCACGGTTCGAGGACAAATTAGACGATCGCCAATCGTTTCATGCCCTCATGTTTGATATTGATGGCCGCATTGACGTCCCTGTCGCTCTCGAATCCACATTCACAGCGGAATGTCCGTTCAGAAAGCGATAGAGACTCCTTGACTCGACCGCAGCACGAACACGTTTTGGACGAGGGGAACCATTTGTCGATTTTGATCAGCTTCTTCCCCTGTTCGGCCAGCTTG
>NZ_FOJS01000069.1 GCF_900111865.1 Parageobacillus thermantarcticus
AATTGAACAAAAAGTATCCTACTCTGACTATAACGGAGCCGAGATTGTCTCGCGGATTAATCAGACGCCAACGACCGTGACGATTGAGGCGGAGAAGATTAACTTGGATGGAATCACGAGAGTAAACAGCGCCCTATGGGTTGGCGAACCATTCGATTATTCCGGTGATAAGGCGATCAACTTTCGATCAGCCGCATCCATAAATTCACCTGCTGGCAGTGATTCTTTAATTATCGACTGCATGGGCGAAATTTTTCTACACTCCGGTTTAGGGATTCGATTTGATTTGCCTGGAGGCGGAAGAACGACAACAATAGACTTTTCTACAGCATATCGAATTATTTGGGGCGATAACGCTCCAACGTACTGTCAAAACGCCGATATGCTAGACGGCTATCACGCCAGCGCGTTCTCTTTCTCCGGACATGTTCATTCGGACTATGAATATGTTAAACCGAGTTCTGGGCAGGCGATTCGTCTCGGTATCTATACGACCGGACAGCGTTTAAACCTGTACTTGGGCGGCTCACTTATCGGATATATCCCATACACACCAGCTTAAAGGGAGGATGAAATAATGACAGTTCAAATCTTTTTGCATGACGGTATGTCGTTTACGGCGGATATTGCAGATTATAATGCGGCTGATCTAGCCCAAAAAATGAACGACCCGAAAATCATGATGATTGCGGTTGGGAATGTCATTGTGAACAAACAAGCGATCAAATTGATCGCTCCGGTACAACAGCAATAGAAAGGTGTGATTCGATGGAACAACGTGTCGCAAAACTGGAAACAGATGTGGCGATGCTCCGTGATGACATGGTTGATGTAAAAACTCGTCTCGCGGTTGCGGAGGCAAACATCAAAGATATGCGCGATGACATTCGAGCAATCAAGGATGATACAAAATGGCTACGACGAACGATCACGAACGCAATAATTGTTTCGGTGGTCGGGGGAATCGTAGCCATTATTTTTGCTGCATTGAAAGGGGGTGCGTGAGATGGATAAAGCAAGTGTTACCCGTTTTATTTTTCTTATCGTTGCTGTCATCAACGCGGTTCTAAACATGCTTGGTTATCAAACGATTCCTGATGATTTGGTCAATGATGTTGTTGCTGTTGTTTCTGGAATCTATGCGCTGTACATGGGCTGGAAAAATAACTATTTGAGCAAGAAGGGACGCAAACAAAAAGAAGTGTTGGAGAAACACGGATTATCTTGATAGGAGGGGATTCACAGTGACAAAAATTGTTCTTGACGCAGGACATGGCGGAACAGATAGTGGGGCTGTAGGGAATGGTTTGCGTGAAAAAGATTTGACATTGAATATCGTCAAAAAAATTGGTGACATGCTCAAAGACTACGAGGGTGTAGAGATCATCTACACACGGACGGATGATCGTTTTATTGAGCTTTCGGAGCGTGCGGCAATTGCTAACAGAGCGAAAGCAGACTATTTCATTTCCGTTCACATCAACGCTGGCGGTGGAACCGGGTTCGAGTCATATATTTTCAACGGCAACGTCAGTACAAAAACTGTTGCATATCAGAACGTGATTCACGCGGAGATTATGAAGGCAATTGGCGGAGTACGAGATCGCGGCAAAAAACGTGCGAACTATGCGGTACTTCGCTTGACAAATATGCCGGCCATCCTGACTGAAAACTTGTTCATTGACAATCCACGCGACGCAGCAAAACTAAAATCCGATCAGTTCTTGCAACAAATCGCATATGGCCACGTACAAGGCATCGTGAAGGCATTTGGCTTGAAGAAAAAAGGAGGGCAAACTACCGTGCAAAAAAATACTGTGAAGGATGACATCACCGGCCATTGGGCAGAAAAGAGCATTCGAAAAGCGATGAAAGCCGGAATCATCAAAGGTAAAAAGGATGGTACATTTGCGCCGAATGAGCCTGTCACAAGAGCGCAATTGGCCATAATTCTTGATCGTTTAGGATTGTTGAAATAATGAATCCCTGCCAAACGGCAGGGATTTTTTATTTTTATAAAAAATGTACAATCTTTTTTAATGAAAAATTAAGAAGGAATTTGATACAAAATGTTAAATTAGATAATATTAAGTACGTTAATACAGATATTTAAAAATAAAACTCTATAGGCGGGGGATGAGTTGTGGAACAAAACGTAACAAATCATTCTCAACCATTTAATGTGTACTGCAATGGTATTAGCATCGCAACAAGCCCGTATGATTTTACTTTTCTTCTAAATAATAATTCTCCTCAAGGCACTACATATTTGGGAGAAATTAAAATGAGTCCAGAACATGCTAAGGCATTTGCATATATGCTATTGGAGCATGTTCAACGCTTTGAAGAGTTGTTCGGTGAAATCCCTCAAGTAAATGAAGAAAAAGTAAGAAAGTTACAGGAAGAAGGAAAAATTACAGTTGAGGGTCGGGAGAATGTGTAAAGAAAAAGCAAAAGGGGAATATATATTTACTACAACAGATCCATTAGGCAGAATGGTTGCACTAAAACAAACTACATGGAATATGCATGTTATAGACGGCGATCATTATAGACCGGAGTTTATCGGTCAAGAAGAAACGATTAAAGGAATAATTGAAGACCCGAAATTTATTGTAAAAGACCCTATTGAAAATAGGGAGCGTTATTATGACATTGTTCATTTGACATCCAATAATAAAATAAAGCCTGTGATGGTTGTTGTAGATCATAGCACTGATATAGGAGATGTTTGTACAATATTTTCAATATCAAGAATGAGAGAGACTGGAGAAAGGGGGATTATATATGTACGTCCAAAAAGAAAATGAAAAAATTAATTACGATAAAGAACATGATGTACTGTATATTTTTATAGGTCCCCCTAGAATGGCTTATGAAGATGAAGTATCTCCAGGTATTTTTCTTAGAAAAGACGATGATACAGATGAAGTAATTGGTGCCATCATTATGGGGTACCGAAAAATAGATATAGATCACTTAATAAATGTTATACCATTTCAAATTGACTTCAAAAGGATTAATGAACAATTTATTAATTAAACATAGTTCGGAAGTAAAGTGCCTTTCTCATTCGAGAAGGGCTTTTTTTATTTTTATTGAAAATTCATCACGGAGGTGATTCCATGATCAAAATCGTCGGCAGATTGCGTTGTCCCGTTTGTTCTGAACCGATCCAGATCGACGAAAAAGTCTTCCTCGACATCATCAACACCGTTATTCATCAGAAGTGCTACTACAAAGCTCTGCGTCGACTCCCGATCCAAGATGAAGGTTCATTCCAGAAAATGCTCCTGAAATATCCGTTTCTCCATGATGATGAAGATGATTCCATATGAAAGGGCACAGTCCATCCGTGCCTTGCTATTCATCTTTATAATGAACCGTTATTTCTACACCCAACGTCAGTTCTTTAATAACAACAACCTCTTTATCTTTTTCAAAATCGTAATCCACTTTTTTAATTTTCCCACCGGTGAATGTAGCTTCGATATCATCAATTAAATCCAAATCAAGTAATTTTCCAATTTTTTTATTGTACTTTCTAGGAACATGGCCGATATGGTGTAACTCATCATCCAACTCAATGTAAACTTTTATTGCATTTGGATCGTACTCATTATTCGGATCTTTTTTGAATACAATGTATTCACCAAATTCAACATCTTCAAATTCTGGAACTTCATCATAATACTCCAAAATCTCAGAATTTGATAAACCTGAATAAAGTTCAATTCCTTTTTCTTCTGCGATTTCACGCCCGATTTTGTGAAGGAGTTTTTGTATGTCTTTTCCTGTTTCATTTTCATATGATACACCAGTTACTCTAAATGTAAGATTAGACACTGTTACTCCTCCTTGTGATAATTCGCTAAATAATGATGATTTTGTTTTTTAATGCAAAAGCCCTTCTCATCGAGAGGGGCTTTTTCTTTATTTTTTGGGTGTAAATGTAACTTGATTTAGACTCATAATTCTTATTTCTTGTCCCTCTTTCAATGATACGGTAATGTTATTTACCGCCATAGAGTCCGTCCCAAGAATCTCATTTACTTCCGGGACACCAAGCTCATTCAATACAACGAAGTTACCGGATTGTCCTTTTGTAGAAACGATGTATCGTCCTGCTTTTATATCTTCCCCAACATAAAAGGTTCCTGTTCCAAGCGTGACAGTTTTTTCAGTTTCTTGTTTTGTTTCTTCTTTTGAGGTGTTTTGTTGTTGGCCGTCAGCATCGGATGATTTCTGCACTGTTCTCGCTTCAGCTTTGACCTTATCCAATTCAGCCTGTAAATTGGTTACTTCTAGCGACAGATCGTCCCGCTCGTCTGTCACTTGTTCTAATTTTTTCTCCAGTTCGTCTTTCGATGTTGCTACTGACGCGTTGGACAGCGAAATTCCAAAAAGCAAGATTCCCGATACTAACGGGATGAAGAAGTTAGCTTTTCTGTAGCCTTCTTTCTTCCGATGCCGGAAATGGTGGATGATCGAATAAATAATCAAAGCTAATCCGGCAAAAAAACCGATGACGATAAGCATATGTATCCCCCTTCTTTGTTTCCCTTGATTCCATTATAAAGCGAAATGACCATTTTTTGAATGGTCTATATAAGAAAAAAGGCGGAGTAAGACTCCGGCCTTCTGATTAGATACTTGTGGGTCACCCACAAAACACCCACAATTTTATAGTGGGTTACTTTTTAATCAGGTTAAATAATTCGAAAAACCTTACAAAATCAATAATCGTAAAGTATTGTTTACCCATGCTGTGAGCAAAAATAATTAAGTTTGAAATGGAAGGAAGTATTGGTTAATCCTTATAATATCAAGGGTGTAGCGCCTATTTTGGTGCGCCACACCCACAAAAACTCATCGTTTTTTCAAAAACCATCCATTTGCCTATGGCGAGTGGATGGTTTTCACGTTTTTTGCCGCACGCATTCCGTTGTTCTCAAATTTTTTGCAATTATGATATGATTGAAGCTAGGTGATACGTATGATTTATATAGGGTTAACCGGCTGGGGGGATCACGACAGCTTATACCCTCCAGGCCTTGCAGCGAAAGATAAGCTGCAAGAATACGCTGCGCATTTTCCCACGGTAGAAGTGGATTCGTATTTTTATGCGATTCAGCCGCGGCAAAATGTCGAAAAGTGGATTCGTGAAACGCCGGATTCGTTCCGCTTTGTCGTGAAAGCGTACCAAGGCATGACGGGACATGAGCGCGGCCCAATTCCATATTCCAGCAAAGAAGAAATGTTTGCCGCTTTTTTGGACTCGATCGAGCCGTTTATCCGCTCGGGGAAACTGGCGATGGTGTTGTTTCAGTTTCCGCCGTGGTTTGATTGCCGTCGCGAGCATGTAATGTATTTGCGTTGGTGTAAGGCGCAAATGAAAGAAGTTCCGGTGGCGCTTGAGTTTCGCCATCGTTCATGGTTTTCCCCGCGCTTTTATGCAAAAACGTTGCAGTTTATGACGGAAGAAGGATGGATTCATTGCATTTGTGATGAGCCGCAGGCGGGGGAAGGCTCTGTTCCAACCGTGCTTCATCCGACCAACGCGGAAAAAACGTTGATTCGTTTACATGGGCGCAACGTATATGGATGGAATAAGGCGACAAGCGGAGAAAATTGGCGGGCTGTAAGATATTTATACAGATATCGCGAAGAGGAATTGCGCGAATGGGTGGCGCATATTGAAACATTAAAAACGAAGACGAATGATATTTATGTATTGTTTAACAACAATTCCGGCGGGGATGCTGCGGATAACGCGAAGCAGTTCATCCGCTTGCTCGGCATTGAGTATACGGATTTAGCGCCACGGCAGTTGGATTTATTTTAGCATTGGAGTGAGAATATGGAGTACGTATTGTTAGTGATTGTCGGCTTTTTAGCGGGAACGATTGGCAGTTTAGTCGGTTTGGGCGGCGGTGTGATCATTGTGCCATCTTTGCTGTTTTTAGGTGCTATACATTGGCTGCCGCACGTCACCCCGCAAGTGGCGGTCGGCACTTCGCTTGTTGTTATTATTTTTAACGGACTATCATCGACATTGTCGTATATGAAGGAGAAAATGGTTGATTACCAAAGCGGGCTTTTATTTTTTATCGGGAGCGGCCCTGGAGCGATCATTGGCGCTTGGATTAATAATAAGTTAAGCTTAGAGCATTTTTCGCTATATTTCGGGCTTTTTTTAATCGCTGTATCGTTTTTTTTATCTTTCAGCAGCAACGCTTCAGCGCGCTCGCAAAGAAAATCGTTTAAAATTACGCGCACTTATATAACGAATGAAGGGGAAACGGTGACGTATGGATATCATCCGCTCGTCGCTATTGCCATTTCTTTTGTCGTTGGTTTTTTTGGCGGAATGTTTGGCATCGGCGGCGGTTCGTTAATGGTTCCAGCGATGATCATTTTATTTTTCTTCCCTCCGCACGTCGCTGTTGCGACTTCCATGTTTATGATCTTTTTATCCTCTCTCGTTAGTTCGCTGACGCACGTTTTTATGGGGAATGTCGAATGGCTGTTTGCGCTTTCTTTAATTCCGGGTGTTTGGTTTGGGGCGAAAACAGGTGCGTTTATTAATAAACGGCTTCGCAGCAAAACGATTGTGATCGCCTTGCGCCTCGTGCTTGTTCTTTTAGGAATCCGTCTCATTTATCAAAGCTTTGCATAAAGGAGGGCGCTCGTTGAAACGGACAGTATACGTATACCATACGAACGATGTGCACAGCCATTTTGAATATTGGCCGAAAATTTCTCGTTTTTTATGGGAACAAAGACAAAAGCATGAAAAACGCAATGAGACGATGCTGTTATTTGACATTGGCGATTTTATTGACCGCTTTCATCCAATTACGGAGGCGACAAGGGGAAAGGCGAATGTGGATTTGCTGAATGAACTTCATTACGATGCTGTAACGATTGGAAACAATGAAGGAATTACCCTTGATTACAATGAATTGGATACACTATATGAAAACGCGCGCTTTCCGGTGCTTGTCGCCAATTTATTTAAGAAAGATGGCACGCGCCCTTCTTGGGCGCACCCGTACTGCATTATTCCCATTTCCGATACGTTACGCGTCGGCGTGATTGGAGTTACCGCTTATTTCACTAAGTCTTACGAGCTACTGGGCTGGAAAGTAACGACACCTTTTGCGATGCTGGCAGACATTGCGGCCGAGGTGAAGAAGCAAGCCGATCTTGTCATTTTATTATCTCATTTAGGAATCTATGATGATGAAAAAATCGCACAGACGATACCGGAAATTGATATCATTCTTGGAGGGCACACCCATCATTTACTCCCAGAGGGAAAAAGGATTAATGACACATTATTGTGTGGAGCCGGGAAATATGGAAAATTTATTGGGGTAGTGAAGTTGGAAATTGAGGAAAGCGACCATACATATGAAGCGTTGGCTACCGTTGTGGATGTAGAAAGCTTTCCAGATTCAGAGCAAATGAGGCGCACTTTATCGTTATTAGAAAAGCAAAGTTTAAAAAAATTGGAATCGGAACAAGTTGTAGAACTGAAGGAAGATCTGCCGCTGCAATGGTTTTCGCCATCTCCGTTTGCCAAACTGCTTGCTTCGGCGCTGAAAGAATGGTGTGATGCGGAAATTGGCATGGTCAATGCGGGCGTCCTGCTAGAGCCGCTTTACAAAGGGATGGTGACAAAAAAAGATTTGCACCGCATTTGCCCGCATCCGATCAACCCTTGCAAAGTGCAGCTGCGCGGCGCGGAACTAAAGGAGATTATTTTACAAGCGAATACAGAAAGAATGAAATACTTAGAATTTAAAGGATTCGGGTTTCGCGGCAAAGTGATGGGGCAAATGGTGTATGACGGGGTCGAACTGGAAATGAAATCGGGAAAAGACGGTTCCGAGCATATTCGCCGCATTATGATTAACGGCGAGCCGTTAAATCCGGACCAGCTTTATGATGTGGCGACGATTGATATGTTTACGATCGGGCATTTTTATCCGCAAATTCGGCGCGCTCCGAAAAAAGAATATTACATGCCGGAATTTTTGCGGGATGTTTTAGCGTGGAAATTAGCAAACAGAAAATAGGCGCACTTCCTCCCTTTATCTCATACATTGAATAGGGGGAAGGAGCGTGATTTTATGATGATTAGTGTGACTCCAATCACGATCGATCATTATCCGTTTATCGCCGTTTCCGTGCAATTGCCGAAAACGAATTTGCTTGCCGTGTCAAGCGCAAAAGGGTACATTATGTGCGGCGCGCTAGATGTTGCGCTATTGAACGAAAAATTGCGCGACCGCGGAATTGTTGCTGGAAGAGCCGTTGGCGTCCGCACGATTGAACAGCTGCTTGAAGCGCCTTTAGAATCGGTGACGGTGGCTGCCGAAGAGCTGGGAATTACGGCCGGTATGAAAGGAAAAGATGCTTTGTTGAAAATGCGGTAAAAAATTATATAACAATTTGCGTTATCTCCCTTCTTTCAAGCATACATATAGCTTGTAAAGGAGGGATTTTATTTTGCCTAGATTTCCCGCGCGTTTGAAAAAAGGTCCGCTTCCCTTTCGATACGTATTTTTGTTGACGTTTGTTTTCTTTATGTTTGCGACTGCGATAAGCCTTTGGATCGTTAATAAAGCGATTGAACCAGTCTTAATGGAAATTGCCGAAAAAGAAACAAAACGAATTGCCAATTTAGTCATTAATAATGCGATTGAACAGCAGTTTTTAAAAGAAAAAACGGACATGAGCGACTTAATTACGGTACAGAAGGACGAAAGCGGCAAAATTGCTTCGGTTGATTTTAATACGGCAGTTGTCAATCGAATTTTGGCCAAAACGGATGATTATGTCATGCAAAGCTTAAAAGCGGCGACGGAAGGGAAGATCGCAGAGCTTGAACTTCCTGATGCCAAACTGGATAAAGAGGAAAACAACGGAATTATTTATTATATTCCAATTGGCCAAATTACAGATAATTCGCTTCTTGGCAATCTTGGGCCACGCGTTCCCGTTCAGTTTCAGCTCATTGGCAATGTTTCGTCAGATGTAACAAAAGAAATTGAGCCGTTTGGAATTAATAACGCATTAATTGAGGTCGACATTCACGTTTCCGTAGATATTCAAGTAGTGATTCCATTCGCGACAAAAGCTGCGACAGTTTCAACGGATCTTCCGATCGCGATGCAGGTGATTCAAGGCGAAGTCCCAGAATTTTATAATGATGGTGGAAATGTCAATCCGTCTTTTAAAGTTCCTTCACAATGATTTTGATGAACGACATTTGTTTTTCTACACGTAACAAGCCGATGAGTGTTTTTGTGTAACAGGCTCTGTTTACGGGCAAATCTCGGTACTCTCTTGGTCCAGAGGGCTTGTTGACATCATTTCTGGTTTAATTGGCTTCGGCAAAATGGAGCGTGCATTATTATATAGAGAGAAGAAAAAAGATTTTGTAATATAGGACAAGTTACGGTAATTTTTCTAATGACAATAACAAATGATCCTGTAGATGAGCAAATTCGCTAACATAAATTTACAACCAAACAAAAAAAGAGACATGAACCCGATTCCTTGATTAGAATAGATGTGTCACCAAAACTATTCACAAGGAGGTTCATGTCTCATGAATAGATTAGCACATCATCAAGGAATCCACAAGTTTTTCACGATGTTGGGGTTGGCACTTTATTTTTCAAAACCTGTCATGAAGCATCTCGTTCATATCGTGGATGCGCTGACCACCAAAGGATTTGCGGGAACATTGACCGATCTTCATCATTGGAGCTTTCATCCGAACCACCGCACGACACTCAGCCATTTTTTCACGAAA
>NZ_FOJS01000054.1 GCF_900111865.1 Parageobacillus thermantarcticus
AGCGGAAAAACGGAAACCGCCTAGCGAAACGGTTTCTTCCGAACGGACGGTTATCTAGTTTTGAGGGAATGAATTCCCCATCTTGACAAAACTAGCCACTCATATATAATAAATTTTGTCTATTACTTGCCTAGTGACAATAGCGGAGAGGAAACACCCGTTCCCATTCCGAACACGGAAGTTAAGCTCTCCAGCGCCGATGGTAGTTGGGGCCAGCGCCCCTGCGAGAGTAGGTCGTCGCTAGGCAAGTTTGTTTTATAAAGCATCCTGCTTACGGAATAAGCAGGGTGCTTTTTATTATGAATGAACGGTGCTTGGAAACAGTTGCTTTGTTAAATATTCGTAAAGCAATAACGGCACTTTCTCTGCCGTTAAAGATAAAAATTGAACAATCAATGTATATGCGTTACTTGAGTAAGCATGCAATAACTCACTCCACCATTCCGTTTCGTATCGGGAAATCATGCTTAAGTTATATAGCAATAAATAATGCGCGATCACTTCCGGCAACATAAATATTTTTTCTCTCTTTGTTGGAATGCGGTATGTTCCATTTAAATGAAACATCAATGGTTCACATCCAATCGGTTGTAGCGGTGATTGAATTTCGATATGAATAAAATGATCTTCCTCTTTTACAAAAGTTGCTTTGGAAAAGCGCCATTCATGCTCTATGTAATGAATAAACCGGTTTAACGACATATGATAATGATCTAAAATTTCTATCGGAATCGCAATAGTATTGCGAGAAGAGTTATGTATAATTTCTATAGATAATATTTTTTCATTGTTAAATATAGCGAATGACTGATGTAGTTCGCATATTCGCTGGAGCAACGTGATCATTCGAAATTTTTCACCTGCTGATTGTTTCACATGAAACATTTTTTCAGAAAAATGAGTAAACAATCCGTTTTTTTGCACTTTGACTTCATCATCGAAAAATTCATATCCTTGTTTTTTTCTCTTTCTTGTAGAGACTCCGTGTGCTAAAACGGAAGTTGACTCAGGATAATCTGCGTCGACTGTAAGCAAGCATGCTTTTAAAAGCTGCACCATCCCATAAAATAAAAGAACAGGCTTAATGGATAAAGGCGCATGGCGTGCGGTTGAATAAAAGTTTTGACCATGTTCTAGATAATAAAGAAATGGATAGCAGTTTGCATAGCTTTTTTGAACAGCATCCTTCCTTTTTTGTTTTACATAGCATTGACGAAGCAGTTGTTGAGCGATATCTGCCGAATGAAAGACGATAAATTTATTTGAAATGTTTCCGCAATCAAACATTGCCAGTCCCCCTTGCCATATTAAAAATAGTTAAAATGACTGAAAAGTTGAACATTTTCTCTATTCCTTGACAGTAGTTTAACCAGTTGTTAAGCTACTAATAATATTTCCGGATAAGGGGGAGAAAACATGTGGGAATCGAAATTTGCTAAAGAAGGATTAACGTTTGACGATGTGCTGCTTATTCCTGCTAAATCAGATGTATTGCCTCGCGATGTGGATGTGACGACAAAGCTAAGCGAAACGTTACAGTTGAACATCCCAATTATTAGTGCAGGAATGGATACGGTAACGGAAGCAGAAATGGCCATTGCCATGGCAAGACAAGGTGGACTTGGAATTATCCATAAAAATATGTCCATCGAGCAGCAAGCGGAGCAAGTAGATAAAGTGAAACGTTCGGAGCGAGGAGTCATTACGGATCCATTTTTCTTAACCCCTGAACATCAAGTGTACGATGCGGAACATTTAATGAGTAAATATCGTATTTCCGGCGTGCCGATTGTCAATAACGAGAAAGAGCAAAAGCTTGTCGGCATTATTACAAACCGTGATTTGCGATTCATTCAAGATTATTCCACAAAAATTTCCGATGTGATGACAAAAGAAAATTTAATCACGGCTCCGGTTGGAACGACGTTAGAAGAGGCGGAAAAGATTTTACAAAAATACAAAGTCGAAAAGTTGCCGCTTGTAGATGAAAATGGGGTATTAAAGGGATTAATCACGATTAAAGATATCGAAAAGGTGATCGAGTTTCCGAATTCTGCAAAAGACGCGAAAGGACGCCTTCTTGTCGGAGCGGCTGTTGGCGTGACAGCCGATACGATGATTCGCGTGAAAAAACTAGTAGAAGCAAACGTTGATGTCATTGTCGTGGACACGGCGCACGGTCATTCCAAAGGTGTTCTGGAGACGGTTCGCAAAATTCGCGAACAATACCCAGACTTAAATATTATCGCGGGAAATGTCGCGACAGCGGAGGCGACACGCGACTTGATTGAGGCGGGAGCGAACATCATCAAAGTCGGAATTGGACCTGGGTCAATCTGTACGACGCGCGTTGTCGCAGGTGTCGGTGTGCCGCAAATTACGGCAATATACGATTGTGCGACAGAAGCCCGTAAACACGGCGTTCCGATCATCGCTGACGGCGGAATTAAATATTCCGGCGACATTGTAAAAGCATTGGCGGCTGGAGCGCATGCGGTCATGTTGGGAAGCCTTTTAGCCGGAGTATCCGAAAGCCCTGGAGAAACGGAAATTTATCAAGGAAGAAGATTTAAAGTGTATCGCGGTATGGGTTCTGTTGCTGCGATGGAAAAAGGAAGCAAAGACCGTTATTTCCAAGAGGATAATAAAAAATTCGTTCCTGAAGGGATTGAAGGGCGCGTTCCTTACAAAGGACCTTTGGCTGACACGATTTATCAGCTTGTCGGCGGTTTGCGAGCGGGAATGGGATATTGCGGAACAAGAAATTTAGAAGAACTAAGAGAAAAGACGCAATTTATTCGCATGACGAGCGCCGGATTGCGCGAAAGCCATCCGCATGATGTACAAATTACGAAAGAGGCGCCAAACTACTCTATTTCTTAATAAATTATGTCGATATACCTAATTTAGACGGGGAAATTTTCTCCGTCTATTTTTTTGTAAAGGAGTGTGTTACAATAACGGTTG
The DNA here is from genome assembly GCF_900111865.1 of Parageobacillus thermantarcticus. Lineage (GTDB taxonomy): Bacteria > Bacillota > Bacilli > Bacillales > Anoxybacillaceae > Parageobacillus > Parageobacillus thermantarcticus. The sequence goes on from NZ_FOJS01000054.1 coordinate 2,968, forward strand.
TGTGAGGAGGGTATGAACGTGAAGAGGATAAAGCAAAAAATAATCGTTAGTTTCCTGATGATTTTTTTATGTTTTCATTTCCTGCCATTCCAAGCGGCAAAAGCGGCAGGCGACCCATTGGACATTGAAGCTGATGCGGCGATACTTGTTGATGCGAATACAGGGAGAATTTTGTATCAGAAAAACATTGATACCGTTCTTGGCATTGCTAGTATGACAAAAATGATGACTGAGTATTTGCTGTTGGAAGCGATTAAAGAAAAACGGGTAAAATGGGATCAGCAGTATACACCAAGTGACTACGTTTATCGTCTTTCACAAGATCGCGCTTTATCGAACGTTCCGTTGCGAAAAGATGAAAAATATACCGTTCGTGAACTTTATGAAGCGATGGCGATTTATTCCGCCAATGCCGCTACGGTAGCTATTGCTGAAATTGTCGGCGGTTCGGAACAAAATTTTGTGAAAATGATGAATGAAAAAGCAAAACAGTTAGGGTTGCAAGGTTATAAGTTTGTCAACGCCACTGGATTAAGCAATAAAGACTTAAAAGGATTTCAGCCAGAAGGAATGAACGAACATGAAGAAAATGTCATGTCTGCCCGAGCGGTTGCTACGTTAGCATACCATTTGTTAAAGGAGCATCCGGAAGTGCTAAAAACAGCCAGTGTCGCTCATAAAGTATTCCGCGAAGGAACAGATGATCAAATTAAGATGGATAACTGGAACTGGATGCTGCCTGGATTGGTTCATGCGTACGAAGGGGTCGATGGACTAAAAACGGGTTATACAGAATTTGCGGGTTATTGTTTTACAGGAACGGCAGAGCGGAATGGCGTCCGCTTTATTACTGTTGTGATGAATGCGAAAAGTAATGGAAAATCGACGATCGGAGCCCGGTTTGAACAAACGAGAAAATTGCTTGACTATGGATTCAGTAATTATTCTATGAAAAAACTATACCCGAAAGGATATGAACGAAAAGGAAAATCGGTGTTGCCAGTAGTGAAAGGAAAAGAAAAATCTGTCGCTATCGCAACCGATAAGCCGCTTTCTCTCGTCGTGAAAAACGGAGAGGAAAAAAACTATCGTCCTGTATATGTTTTCGATAAAAAGAAATTGACTGCCAACGGCGAGCTGACCGCACCGGTGAAAAAAGGCGAAAAAGTCGGGTATATGACATTGCAATACAAAGGAGAAGGAGAATATAGCTTTTTAAGTCCGGAAATGAAAAAGAATGTAAGTGTCAATATTGTTGCGAGAAACAATGTTGAAAAGGCAAACTGGTTTGTGCTTACAATGCGAGGAATCGGCGGGCTGTTTGGCGATGTATGGACAAGCGTGGCAAAAACGGTTAAAGGTTGGTTTTAAAAGCTCCTTCCTTTTTAGGGAGCTTTTTTCTGTTGTGATTTTTTAAAAAAATGAGGTAAAATAGAAAAATGTAATCATCTTCACTTATGATGAGGACGCGATAATTAGAGAATAAAGTAACTTACGTAGCAAAATAAGGGGGAATGATAAATGGCGATTACAGGTACAGATCGTGTCAAACGGGGAATGGCGGAAATGCAAAAAGGCGGCGTCATCATGGACGTGGTGAATGCGGAACAAGCGAAAATCGCGGAGGCAGCCGGTGCGGTAGCGGTGATGGCATTGGAACGTGTCCCTGCTGATATTCGTGCCGCCGGCGGTGTCGCGCGCATGGCAGATCCGACGGTCATTGAGGAAGTGATGAAGGCCGTGTCGATTCCTGTCATGGCAAAAGCGCGTATCGGTCATTACGTAGAGGCACGCGTCCTTGAGGCGTTAGGTGTCGATTATATTGACGAAAGTGAAGTATTAACACCAGCGGACGAAGAATTCCATATTGATAAACGACAATTTACCGTTCCGTTTGTCTGTGGTTGTCGCGACTTAGGAGAAGCGGCGCGCCGTATTGCCGAAGGAGCGTCGATGCTTCGCACAAAAGGCGAACCAGGTACAGGAAACATTGTCGAGGCAGTGCGCCATATGCGCAAAGTCAATGCGCAAATTCGCAAAGTTGTCAGCATGAGTGAAGATGAGCTTGTGACAGAAGCGAAAAACTTAGGTGCCCCAGTCGAAGTATTGCGTGAAATTAAGCGGTTGGGCCGCCTTCCTGTCGTCAACTTTGCCGCCGGCGGTATCGCGACTCCGGCTGACGCGGCATTGATGATGCATTTAGGCGCAGATGGAGTATTTGTCGGTTCGGGCATTTTTAAATCGGAAAATCCGGAAAAATATGCGCGGGCGATCGTCGAAGCGACAGCCCATTATGAAGACTACGAGCTAATCGCCCATTTATCCAAAGGGTTAGGTGGCGCAATGCGCGGCATTGATGTTGCGTCATTATTGCCAGAACAACGTATGCAAGAGCGCGGTTGGTAAAAGGAGTAGACGTAATGATGAAAATCGGAGTGCTTGGCTTGCAAGGTGCCGTTCAAGAACATGTTCGTTCTATTGAAGCGTGCGGCGCTGAAGCAGTGGTCGTAAAAAAAATCGAGCAGTTAGAGGAAATTGACGGACTGATTCTTCCCGGTGGCGAAAGCACAACGATGCGCCGTCTAATGGATAAATACGGATTTATCGAGCCGTTGAAACAATTTGCTGCGGCGGGAAAACCGATGTTCGGTACGTGCGCCGGCCTCATTTTGTTAGCGAAGCGAATCGTCGGCTATGACGAGCCACATTTAGGATTGATGGATGTTACGGTGGAACGCAACTCTTTTGGCCGGCAGCGCGAAAGTTTTGAAGCGGAGCTTTCCATCGCAGGAGTTGCTGATAACTTTGTTGGGGTGTTTATCCGTGCTCCCCATATTGTCGAAGTGGGAGAAGATGTGGAAATTTTGGCGAAATATGAAGGGCGTATTGTCGCGGCAAGACAAGGGCAATTTTTAGGATGCTCATTCCACCCTGAATTAACAGACGATTATCGCATGACGCAATATTTTCTCAATATGGTGAAAGAAGCGAAAGCATAAAAAGGGTTGCGTTTCAAAAAAACTTATAGTACATTATTGGTGCAAGTAGGCATAGGCGAAAATAGCATAGCGCTAAAGCGATGAAAGGAACTAGTAGCAAGACCGTTTCTCTTTAGAGAGTCGGTGGGTGGTGCAAACCGGTGGGAAACGCTTGTGAATCCATCCTTGAGTAAAATGCTGAACGCGCAAGCTAGTAAGCATTTTCGGCTTTTCGCCGTTATCGGTTCAAGCGGAAGACAGCCTCGTCTTCAATTAGGGTGGCAACGCGGGATTACTCTCGTCCCTTTTTCGGGACGGGAGTTTTTATTTTATAATAATTAAAGAAGGAGGTATCGCTGATGCTCGATGTGAAATATTTACGCAACCATTTTCAAGAAGTAAAAGAAAGGCTTCTACAGCGCGGCGGAGATTTAGCGAATATCGACCGTTTTGAAGAGCTCGACAAAAAGCGCCGCGAACTAATCGCAAAGGCAGAAGAACTAAAAAATAAACGAAATGAAGTATCCCAACAAATCGCCGTGTTAAAACGAGAAAAAAAAGATGCCGATCATCTCATTGCTGAGATGCGGGAAGTAGGGGATCGCATTAAAGCAATGGATGACGAAATCCGCCGAGTGGAAGAAGAATTAAATGAACTGTTGTTGTCAATTCCAAACGTTCCGCATGAATCGGTACCTGTCGGTAAGTCGGAAGAAGATAACGTCGAAGTCCGTAAATGGGGAGAACCGCGTTCGTTTTCGTTTGAGCCGAAACCGCACTGGGATATCGCCGATCAGCTCGGTATTCTTGATTTTGAACGGGCTGCGAAAGTAACGGGAAGCCGTTTTGTCTTTTATAAAGGTCTCGGTGCCCGCCTAGAGCGCGCGTTAATTAACTTTATGCTCGATGTTCATATCGAAGAGTTCGGCTATCAAGAAGTATTGCCACCGTATCTTGTCAATCGGGCGAGCATGACAGGGACAGGGCAATTGCCAAAGTTTGAAGAAGACGCGTTTCGTATCGAAACAGAAGATTACTTTTTAATTCCGACGGCAGAAGTGCCTGTGACAAATTTGCATCGCGATGAAATTTTATCGGCGGAAGATTTACCGATTTACTATGTTGCTTACAGCGCGTGTTTCCGCGCCGAAGCCGGTGCTGCCGGACGCGATACAAGAGGGCTTATTCGTCAGCATCAATTTAATAAAGTAGAACTTGTGAAATTTGTAAAACCGGAAGATTCGTATGATGAATTAGAAAAATTGACAAATCAAGCGGAGAGAATTTTGCAGCTCCTTGGGCTTCCTTATCGGGTTGTATGTTTATGCACTGGTGATTTAGGGTTCTCGGCGGCAAAAACGTATGATATTGAAGTATGGTTGCCAAGTTATGGAACATATCGTGAGATTTCTTCTTGCAGCAATTTTGAAGCGTTCCAAGCACGGCGCGCAAACATTCGTTTTCGCCGCGAACCAAAATCGAAGCCGGAGTATGTGCATACGCTCAACGGATCAGGATTGGCCATTGGGCGCACGGTAGCTGCCATTTTAGAAAATTACCAGCAAGAAGACGGCACCGTTGTCATTCCGGAAGTATTGCGCCCGTACATGGGAAATAAAGAAGTTATTCGATAAATAAAAGCTGGGCGGGCTTGCCCGCCCACTTCACTATAAAAAGTGTTGACTTTTAGTTTTCGTGATGTTATATTCAATGGTGTCGGTATGGAGGAGTACCCAAGTCTGGCTGAAGGGGTCGGTCTTGAAAACCGAGAGGCGCCGCAAGGCGCGCGGGGGTTCGAATCCCTCCTCCTCCGCCATAAAACTTGAAATACCAACGCGCATAAGTGGAGATTGTTATCCGAAACGATTCGTTACATTTTGTAACGAATTTTTATTTTTCCGAACAAATAACCGCCTAATAACGGCGGTTATTTGTTATGCGATCATATTCATGGATAATTATTGCCGCTTTTTTAATAATCGGCTCAATAGACTGCTCGTCTTTGATAATGTCGTATTCGTTAATGTTGACACGGAGAACGGGGCAGGCGTTAAATTCATTAATCCATTTTTCATAACGCTCATACATCTCCTTCCAATATGATGTAGGCGTTTTCTGTTCCATTGGGCGCCCGCGTTCGCGAATGCGCTTCATCACTTCCTCAAAACTTCCTTCTAAATAAATAAGCAAATCAGGATGTGGAAAATACGGTGTCATGACCATTGCCTGAAATAAGCTCGTATATGTTTCGTAATCTACCGCTGTCATTGTTCCGTTTTCGAAATGCATTTTTGCAAAAATATGCGCGTCTTCGTAAATAGAACGGTCTTGAACAAAGCCGCCGCCATATGCAAACATCCGCTTTTGTTCTTTAAATCGTTCGGCAAGAAAATAAATTTGCAAATGGAAACTCCACCGCTTAAAATCAGCATAAAACTTGTCTAAATATGGATTTGCATCGACTTTTTCCAGTGAAGTGCGGAATTTTAGCGCTTTTGCTAATGCTTTTGTCATCGTTGATTTACCGACGCCGACTGTTCCGGCAATCGTAATGACAGCGTTCGCTGGAATATCGTATTTTTCACGTAAGTTCATTGCTACTAAAACCCCTTTATGGCAGTTTCTACTCTCTCAAATGTGGTATAAATCTTCTTTTCGTTGAACGAAATCGAGCAAGTCCCCGTTAAATCGAAGAACTAGAATATTCCTTCTTTATAAACAGACAAATGTTATTTTAACATAGAAAAAGAAAATCGCACTTGGAAAAGCAACCAAATGCGATGGAAAAAAGTGTTATTATCTTTTTACAACAGTAAAGTTATCTGTTAATAGCAACCAATTTTGTGGGAAATCTAATCCTAGTTTCCAATAGCTAATTCCACGTAGGCCGAGTTCTTTTACTAAGTTGAATTTTGCCTGAATCGAGCGAGCATCTTCAAACCAAACTTCGTGTTCTTTTCCGCTTTCATCCCGATAACGAAAATGAGGAGCTTGCGCGTTTGTATCATATTCAATGGCGACATTGTATTGGGAGGCAAGACGGATCGCTTGCTGCGGGCTAATCGCCCGCGCATATGGCCCGCCCGGTACGTATGGAAGCGTCCAATCATATCCGTACAAGTTTTGACCCATCATAATTTTCGAAGCAGGCATTTCGGAAATGGCATATTCGAGCACGCGCCGAACAGGACCGATTGGAGAAACAGCCATTGGCGGTCCGCCGCTATATCCCCATTCGTATGTCATGATGACGACAAAATCAACAATTTGGCCATGGGCGCGGTAATCGTGCGCTTCATACCAGCGCCCCCTTTGTGTCGCGCTCGTTTTTGGCGCTAAGGCGGTCGATATCATCCACCCTTCGCGTTCAAACCGCCGCTTTGCTTTTCGCAAAAACGCGTTATACGCTTCGCGGTCTTCGGGACGTAAATATTCCATATCAAAGTGAATATCGCGAAATCCGTATTTTTTCGCTATTGTTGTAATGTTGTCCAATAAGCGGTTTTGTAATTGTTCGTTGTTTAAGATAAGCGCTCCTAGCTCATCGCTAAACTGTTCGTTTTCGATATTAGTGACGACCATAATTAAAGTAACGCGATTGGCGCGGGCGATAGATGGAAAATTATTTAACGGCGGTTCTTTGAGCGTCGCGTTTCGCTGAATTTGAAACTGAAACGGAGCCAAGTATGTTAAATACGGGGCAGCTTGACGAGCGCTTGCCTCCAGCGCTGGGCTGACAGTCGTTCCTCGCGGCTCAATGTATCCGTTAAACTCGGCTCTCCGTTTTGTCCTTGGCGGAATATATAAACGTTGTCCAACTTGCAGCGGAATATTGAGGGAAATGCGGTTAATTTCCGCCAGCTGTTGCATAGGAATGGAAAATTTGCGAGAAATCGACCATAAACTATCACCGCGCTGAACCCAATAAAAACGGCCAACAATCGGAATAACAAGCGCTTGACCGACAACAAGATCGTTTGGATTTGGAAGTTTGTTCGCCTGAACAATTTCTTCCGGAGTCGTATTATACGCTTGAGCAATCCCGCTCAACGTCTGTCCGCTTTGCACGACGTGGATTTGCATACTTTACCTCCTAGTTGCGTCTTCGCTCTTCTTATTTTATGATGGAAAAAGAGCAGAAATGACCGTTTTTACAAGGAGTTCAGCGATGATAAACGATGAATATTATATGCGTCTCGCTATAGAAGAAGCGAAAAAAGCGGAACAAATAGGAGAAGTACCGATTGGCGCGATCATTGTCCAAGGTGGCAATGTTATTGCCCGTGCCCATAATTTGCGGGAGACGGAACAACGGGCTATCGCCCATGCGGAAATTTTAGCGATCGATGAAGCGTGTAAAAAAGTAGGTTCATGGCGCTTGGAAGACGCAACGTTGTACGTCACGCTGGAACCTTGCGCGATGTGCGCCGGGGCCATTGTGCTTGCCCGCATCAAAAGAGTTGTATTTGCCGCAAGTGATCCAAAAGGCGGCTGTGCAGGCACATTGATGAATTTGCTGCAAGAAGGAAGGTTTAATCATCAAGCGGAAGTGACAAGTGGGATATTGCAAGAAGAATGCGGACAAATGTTAAGCAACTTTTTTCGAAAACTTCGTGAGAAAAAGAAAAATATTGGACAAAGTTCCAGCTAAATGACAAGGTATGGTCATTGCATTTTTTTCCGAAAACCGCTATACTTATATTGCCGTGCTAAGCGGGGAGGTAGCGGTGCCCTGTACTCGCAATCCGCTCTAGCGAGGCTGAATCCCTTCTCGAGGTTAGTCTGCCGTGAGGTCTGTCTCAAGTAAGTGGTGTTGACGTTTGGGTCCCGCGCAATGGGATTCCGTGAACCCTGTCAGGTCCGGAAGGAAGCAGCAGTAAGCGGATGCTCCCATGTGCCGCGGGGGTGCCTGGACTGAGCTAACTGCTTGAGCAACGCTTGGGGCAGCTAATCGACAGAAGGTGCACGGCCTGCATGAAGGCAATAAACAACTCACTCCTTGCGAGTGAGTTTTTTTATTCTATTTCTATTTTGAAAAAAGGCGAAGACATTATATAATAAATAAGATGAGGAAAAGAGGGGGGCCATTTCGTGACATACCAAGCTTTATATCGTGTTTTTCGGCCGCAGCGGTTTGCAGACGTTGTCGGTCAAGAACACGTGACGAAAACATTGCAAAGTGCCCTGCTTCAAAATAAAATATCTCACGCTTATTTGTTTTCAGGTCCGCGCGGCACAGGAAAGACGAGTGCTGCGAAAATTTTAGCAAAAGCGGTAAATTGTGAGCATGCGCCGACAGCAGAACCGTGCAACGAATGTCCGACGTGCGTTGGGATTACGAATGGTACTATTCCGGATGTATTGGAGATTGACGCGGCTTCGAACAACCGGGTGGACGAAATTCGCGATATTCGCGATAAAGTGAAATTTGCGCCAACATCTGTCCGCTATAAAGTATATATTATCGATGAAGTGCATATGCTTTCGATTGGCGCTTTTAACGCGTTGTTAAAGACGTTAGAGGAACCCCCAAAGCACGTTATTTTTATATTAGCAACAACAGAGCCTCATAAAATCCCGCTTACGATTATTTCCCGCTGTCAGCGCTTTGATTTTCGCCGAATTCCATTGCATTCCATTGTTGCGAGACTGCGGCAAGTGATAGAACAGCAAGGGATGAAAGCTTCCGATGAGGCTTTGTTTGCGATTGCGCGCGCGGCCGACGGCGGAATGCGCGATGCGTTAAGCTTGCTTGATCAAGCTATTTCATTTAGCGATGGAGAATTGCTGCTTGAAGACGTCCTTGCCATGACAGGCTCCGTATCTTCTGCGACGTTGGCCTCTCTTGTTCGAGCTGTATATGAGAAAGATGCGGCAACATCGTTGCAGCTGCTCGAGGATATGATGGATCAAGGAAAAGATCCTAACCGCCTTATTGAAGACTTAATTTTATATTATCGCGATCTTTTGCTTTATAAAACGGCTCCCCATGTAGAAGGAGCGATCAAAGGCACCATTGTTGACGATACGTTTCAACATTTGGCGGAATCGGTTCCGTTATCTGACATATATGAAGCGATTGAAGTGCTAAATAAAAGCCAGCAAGAAATGAAATGGACGAATCATCCGCGCATTTTTTTAGAAGTTGCGCTGGTGAAGCTTTGCCATCAACAAACTTCGTCTACATCTTTGCCCATTGAAGAAATTCAATCGCTTGCAAGAAAAGTGGAATATTTGGAAGCGGAACTGCGCCGTTTAAAAGAACATAATGAATCGGTTGCGGCAACTGCCCCCGCGCAGGCGCAAAGACAAACGAAGCCGCTGAAAACGGGAGGATATAAAACGCCGGTTGGTCGCATTTATGAAATATTAAAGCAAGCGACCCATCAAGATTTATCTCTCATCAAAAGCCATTGGGCTGAGATGCTCGATACATTAAGGAAACAGCATAAAGTGTCCCATGCGGCTTTATTGCAGGAAAGCGAACCAGTTGCGGCAAGCCCGAACGCTTTTGTGTTGAAGTTTAAATATGAAATTCATTGTAAAATGGCCGCTGACAATACGAATTATGTGAAAGATAATTTAGAGGCAATTTTATTTGAACTGACAAAAAAACGTTTTGAAATGGTAGCCGTTCCTGAAGAGGAATGGGGGAAAATAAGGGAAGAATTCATTCGCGAAAAAGGAACGAAGCGCGAACAAGAAAAGGAAGAAGATCCGTTAATCGCAGAAGCAAAGCGGCTGTTTGGCGAGGAGATAATTGAAATTAAGGAATAAAACTTGTAAGGAGGAAAAAACAATGATGCGTGGCGGAATGGGAAATATGCAAAAAATGATGAAGCAAATGCAAAAAATGCAAAAAGAAATGCAGAAAGCACAAGAGCAATTAGCGGAAAAAACGGTAGAAGGTACTGCGGGAGGCGGAATGGTAACCGTCGTCGCAAACGGTCATAAACAAATTTTGGAAGTGAAAATTAAAGAAGAAGTTGTGGATCCAGAGGATATTGAAATGCTCCAAGATTTAGTGTTGGCGGCAACCAACGATGCGTTGAAAAAAGCAGATGAGTTAGCAGCAGAAATGATGGGACAATTTACAAAAGGATTGAATATTCCGGGATTGTTCTAGGAGGAGTTTTATGCATTATCCAGAACCAATATCTAAGCTAATCGATAGTTTTATGAAGCTGCCCGGAATCGGACCAAAAACAGCTGTTCGTCTTGCGTTTTTTGTTTTGACGATGAAGGAAGATACTGTGTTGGAATTTGCTAAAGCGCTTGTGGATGTCAAGCGTAATATTAGATATTGTACGATTTGTGGGCATATTACTGATACAGATCCTTGCTATATTTGCAAAGATGAGAGACGGGATCGGACAACAATCTGCGTTGTGCAAGATCCGAAAGATGTCATTGCCATGGAAAAAATGAAAGAATATAATGGGCTTTACCATGTGTTGCATGGCGCTATTTCTCCGATGGAGGGCATCGGTCCGGAAGATATAAAAATTGCGGAGTTATTGAAAAGATTGCAAGATGAAACGGTGCAAGAAGTTATTTTAGCAACAAACCCGAACATTGAAGGGGAAGCGACCGCGATGTATATATCGCGTTTGCTAAAACCAACTGGAATAAAAGTGACGAGAATTGCCCATGGTTTGCCAGTGGGCGGAGATTTGGAATATGCCGATGAAGTGACGCTTTCGAAAGCTTTGGAAGGACGTCGGGAGTTATAGAAAGAGGTGGAAGTCACTTGTTATGGCGGCGGAAAGGCTGGCTGAAAAAACAGTTTGATCTAAAATTAATAGAACAATTACAAGCAGTGCGTGATGAATGGTATGAACAGAAACAGCTGATCGAAAAAAGTGTGGAACCTTCAGAGGAAGTGCTAATGACGCTAAATGTTGCAGAAGCTAAATACTTTTTTTTAATGCGGGAAGCGAAATATCGACGTGTATCATTAAAGGGAGTGAAATAGCTTCCTTTATTTTTTTGTTCTTTTTTCTTTCTTTCTTCATACGTTTGTAGTACAAGCATAAAAACATCGATGAATATATTTTACTCCTCACATTTCGCACCCTAACAAGGTCAAAACAAAGGATTTTTTATTTAGTTTTTCAGAATAACTTTTTGACCAACACGACGAGCGATGGCTATCCTTTTTTTACCATCGCTGGTCGTTCCGTATGACGTTACACGTAAATGCTCTCATCCAGCCCCAACCCCTGCAGAATCCTTCGTTGTTCAGGGGTGAGGGAGCGATCCAGTGAGCGTTGGATGCGTCCATCCGGCAGCTCCAGGAGGACGACGTTCACATATTGAAACAGCTGGAAAATCGCCTGCCCCGTCGGTCGGGTCAGCTTGCGGCCTCCGGCG
>NZ_FOJS01000070.1:0-3512 GCF_900111865.1 Parageobacillus thermantarcticus
CTTAGCTTTGCTTGAAGTGGGAGCTTCTCAGTTCCACGACGAGAGCAACCTTTCGTCTCCCTGAGCGTAACTTCGGGTCGTCCCAACCCTAGGTGTCCGATGTGACAGAAGTTCTTTTGCACCTTGGCTATTTTACGAGTGGAAGGATCTGCTTGGTTTTCGCCGACTCATTTGTCCACTCAACCCCATATAGCCACTTATCAAAGAACATGGTATACATTTAGTTTATCATGCGTTTTGGCTAACGCCAATCGAAATTCATCTCCCGCTTATCGCTGGGCTATGCCCTTCACGCGCTTGAAGCGGGAGACTTCTTTCGGAACTATGTTAAAACTCCCGAACAACCGAATTTTCCTGTATAACTCTTCCTACCTCAGCAACGTAAAAAATATCTATCTCGCAGCCATACAATAGCTTTAGCAGCGCCAATCCCCTTATTTGCGCATCATTTAACTGATCGTTAATGTACACGTTCTCGCTCTCTGTTAAATTCTTCATGCAACTTCCCTTGTTTCATATCCCATCAAATAATTTAATGTCTGCTCAATGGCTGCTATTTTCATTATTATCGACAGGTGACAGGCACCGCGTTCAAGGAGACGGCGCGCGCATTCTATTAGGCTAGCTGTAGCAGCAAGTTTCCATTTAGACCAAGCGTCTTCGCTGTTGAAGCCTGAATCTCGCGCAGAAGCTCTTCATTTTCCATGAGCGACACACCGTAAGAAGGAATCATTTGTTTCAATTTCGGTTCCCACTCTTTCATATGTTCAGGGAAGCATTTTGTTAAGACTTCAAGCATGACATGAACGGCAGTCGAAGCACCTGGCGAAGCGCCGAGCAAGGCAGCGATTGAACCATCCGCCGCATGAACCACTTCCGTGCCAAATTGAAGCGTTCCCTTGCCGCCAGCCTCCGTATCTTTAATCACTTGCACACGTTGACCTGCTACGATTACATCCCAATCCTCGCTTCTGGCGCTCGGAACAAATTCCCGCAACTCTTTCATGCGCTGTTCTTTCGATAACATCACTTGCTGGATCAAGTAATTGGTCAAGGCCATGTTTTTAACACCAGCCGCCAATATCGTTAAAAGATTATGCGGTTTGATAGAAGTGAATAAATCAAGCATGGAACCGTTCTTTAAAAATTTTGGTGAGAAGCCGGCAAACGGTCCAAATAGCAACATTTTTTTATTGTCGATAAATCGCGTGTCAAGATGCGGAACAGACATTGGAGGAGCGCCAACTTTCGCTTTTCCGTAAACTTTTGCATGGTGCTGCTCAACAACTTTCGGATTATTGCACACCATAAATAACCCGCTTACCGGAAATCCTCCAATCCCTTTTCCTTCAGGAATACCGGATTTTTGCAGCAGGTGCAGGCTTCCTCCTCCGGCCCCGATAAAAACGAATTTTGCAATATGACGTTCAACGGCACCGCTGTCTAAATTCCGCACTTTCAATTCCCACGAGCCGTCGCTAGTGCGTTTGATATCATCCACATGATGTCTGTATCTTATATCGACGTGTTTACTCTTTAAGTGGTCAAACAATCTGCGCGTTAAAGCGCCGAAGTTGACATCGGTTCCCGATTCGATTCTAGTGGCCGCTATTGGTTCCTTCAATGTCCGATCTTGCATAATAAGCGGAACCCATTCCCGCAATTTTTTCGGATCATCGGAAAATTCCATGCCTTTAAATAACGGATTGTTAACCATTGTTTCAAAACGCTTCTTTAAAAACTTTACATTTTGTTCTCCTTGCACTAAGCTCATATGAGGCAATGGCCGGATAAAGTCCTTTGGATCATCAATCACTTTGCTGTTTACAAGATATGACCAAAACTGCAATGAAACGTGAAACTGTTCATTAATTTTTATCGCTTTGCTGATATCTATAGATCCATCTGGTTTTTCGACCGTGTAATTCAACTCACAAAGTGCCGCATGACCGGTTCCGGCATTATTCCATTCGTTAGAGCTTTCATCTCCTGCCTTTGCGAGTCTCTCAAATACTGTAATTTCCCAATCTGGCGCTAATTCTTTTAATAGCGTCCCTAAAGTCGCGCTCATGATACCAGCACCGATTAAGACCACATCTGTTTTCGTTTGTTCGCTACCCATGTTTACCACCTTATTTCCTAAGATTTGCAGAAAGCATATAAACAATCTCTCTCAAAGCCATTCTGACTATGCATACGCTTAACTTTTTCAGGATTTATTATAACATAATTACTTTATAGTATGTCACTATTGTCGATAAATTAGAAAATATATTAGTACAATTAAATAATTTGTTACATAATAAATCACTGTTTCAAATGATACGAATGAACAATCGGCCTTTATGTACTACGAACTCGGCTTTCTCAGTCCATAAGCGATCAAGTGGATAAGAGTAGATTGGATAAAGGAACCGCTATAAAGATGAATGGCAATTTGGACGCTTTTTCGTTCGCTTTGCATTCAGAAAAATAATAGTGGTTCACCGTCTCACCACCTTTCCAAATCGATCCATTCTATATTATATCATCATCTAGTAGAAATAGTATTACTTGAAATAAAACTTTGAATATATTCATTATTCGACAAGTGGCAGATGCCGCGTCAATAACACTTTTCAGTTAAATTGCCCAGTCGATATTCGATATACTTTTAAGACATAGATAGGGTTCTCCTTTCTCTAAGATTTTTGGTCCGACCAGAGTGATCTATATAAGTTGCAATAAAAAATTTCTGATTTGTCGTTTCTGTTTTCATCTTAATACAAGTCGATATGATATAACGTGGCGAGTGATCAGCTGAATGTAAAACAAAATTTCAACTTATATAGCAAAATGCTTTACGCAAAATTTTATACATCATCATTCGAGCGACCATAACAAAAAAGCTGCCCATCATCTTGGGACAACTTTCTCCTTTGACAGGTGCCAGACACCGAACCGGCAGGAAAATATCATTTACCTTTCAATCTTTCTCGAACTTCTTCTTCTGTCAAATCGAGCATATGTGCAATTTCCGCTACGCCCATTCCTTTTTCCGACATTTTGCGAATAAGATCGCGCTCTTTTTGCTTCATCCCTTGCTTAAATCCTTCTTCTAACCCTTCCTTTTTCCCTTTTTGTTCATATGAAATCAGCAGCTCCAGCACTTTTTCTTTTTCTTTCGTTTCCATTTGGTTCACCTCGTTTCGTAATCGTTGTTCTTCTTCATCCGACAATTTCACATATGTTTCAAAAAAGCCGAGCAACAGCCGCTGCTTTGCTTCATCCAATTCCAAACGGACTAACATGCGCAAAAACTGTTTTTTCAATTCGATTCGTTCATTTTCAGTATACCCCATTTTGCTTAACAGCGCAGCGGCGATCGGGTTGTCGCTGCGAATGTAGTTGCGCCAATTTTGTTTACGTAGTTCAACGGTGAAAAAGCGGAAGTGAAGGATGTTGCCAAACGGAAGTTGAAGCGTAAACGAGGACGGTTCGTCGCGGATGGCATCGTAGCTGAAAACGGCAAT
>NZ_FOJS01000070.1:3645-8830 GCF_900111865.1 Parageobacillus thermantarcticus
GCGAAAATTTATATACGTTATTTCGACAACATGCGCGAAATTCCTGCATGGGATAAAACAAAAACAGAGAGCCAAGCAATGACTCACTGCTTCACCACCCCCAGCCGTTCTTTAAGGAATGGCAAACGCAACCGTTTCACCATCACATAAACGGCAATGCCCGTTCATGTTGCGAACGCGGGTAAATCAGCTCGCGGTTATGGAAAGTAGAGCTTAAATCGGCGTAATGGATCGTAATCGGTAAGCGTGTCTTCAACATGGAATGAATATGCATAAACGATAGCTTATATATGTCGGAGACAATCTCATGAATCGATAAGCCGTTCGTTTTTTTCACAATTTTAATCGGTTGAGCCATGCCGACATCCTCTTTCGGGTCCGTCGCGCATAAATACGCCATGTTTCCTTTCGAATATATCCCCCTTGCTTTGTCATCCATTTTCGGTTGGAATAAACAGCCATTCGTCTTCGCGTTTTTTTGATGACTTCCACAAAAATCAAAAGGAATTGGAAAAGACCGCAAATAAGCTTGCAAAACCTCTAAACCTCCCGGCTAGCGCCATCGCGGTGAAACGTAATATGCCGCGGCTTTGCTCCATTATTCGACAGGTGACAAGCATCGTGTTCAATTTGTCTTTTCTTGTCCATATGATCCGGTTATACTGTTAGTGAGGAGGTGAATGAGGTGGAACAACAAACAGTGTTAAAAGAAATCTTAAAGGCGCTCGATCTGCATGCATCTGATTTTCGTTCGCAAATCGCTGCATTAAACGAAAAAATCGAGGCGATCAATCAAAAAGTCGATGCGACGAATGGTGAATTTAAAAGAAAGTTTGCGGAAATGGACGAGCGGATACAGGAGATGGAAGACCGGTTGGAAAGCAGAATCGATCGGCTGGAAAATGAAATGAACGAACGATTCAACCGATTAGAAACAAAAATCGACAACTTGCGCATTGAACTTATCGAAACACAAGAAACCGTCGATTTCCACTCAGCCAAAATCGCCCAACATGACCGAAAAATCCGCAAGCTTTCCCAGCAGCAATAGCCTCTCCATCTGTAACGCAGCTTCCGTGTTCTCTCCATAATGAATTCACCCCCATCTGTAGGTGATGGGGCGTTTGTTATTCGACAATCAGTTCAAACTATCATCATTTTTAGAAAAACATCGTTAAAAAGGAAGCGATAACAGTACTTTTCAGCTTCGTTACTATTAACTGAACAGCTTGATATAACGTGCATGATGAAGTCCAAGGATTTGTGTAAAAAGAAGCGGACACAAAGATATTTTATTTTTCAGAGACATAAGTTCGCTCGACTGAGAGTCGAATTTTACACAAACACTAGGATTTGGCCTTCAAGCAGCCGATTAAAGTAAAGTCATCTACTCTCAAGAAAAAGAGACGAAGCTTGCAGGTTTTTCAATAAATACCATAAATCCGATCATTGACCCCATCTTTTCGTAACAGCTGTATAATCCCTTGCTCAACTAAATAATCAAGAAACTTGCAAACATCAGGGTATATTTTAAACCTGCCTGTTGAAAAAGTTTCACTAGGAGCACCACATTCATTTACTAAATATCTACTAAGATCACTAGCTGAGATAATAGACTTTGACTGTACATAGTCTAAAATGATATTTTGTAAAGATTCATCAAGTAATGGAAAAAGTCCTTTTTCGTTGTTGATTAATTTCTTAAAAAAATAATTCCTTGATCTCTCTGAAGGAGTGTGCGAAGATACAACCATATTTTGCTTTTCGTCAATAATGTTTTCTTTCCTATCTCTCCCTGCTTTTTCTAATACTTTTTGCTTAACTATTTCTTTAAAAAGCTCCCGATTTTTTTCTTCAATTTCTGGATCACTTAATTGAATTGTTTGTGTGGTGAGAAGTGCTTTTGACATACTAATTTGATAACCATTGTTTAACGCAAAAGCCCGAAACGGATATTCCATCTCATCGACAATAAAACGTTGGACGGTAAAAACGATTTCTGTTTCTGTTGAATGTACATAATATAAACTGCGAACATCAAATGATCGAGGAGTTTTGCGATGATGATAATCAAACAACTTAAACAGCGGTTCATCCATTGGCAAATGGTTTAACATATTCTCCCATTTCAAATCCTCTTCCGTTTTTATTGCAATATCCAACTCCGCTTCCCATAAATGAATGACGTAATGATTCATATCTACGGACATTTCGGCATCTTCAACAAACCATATCGTTTGCATCCCTTTATTTTGATAATAGCGATTACGCTTTCGTATTTGTCTAACGAGTTTCTCATCTTTATTAGCTGTTACATTCGTTAAAATAGTAATGGCTATTTCCTTATCTGCGTTTTTTACAATAATATCTGGGTAATAACGCCATTTTTCTTTTCCTTTAGCGATATATCCATAGTCTACTTGCATATTTTCATTAATTTTCTCTTGACCTTTTAGTTCATTGTATATAATTTCCTTCATGACAGAATGTGTTTTAGACTCTCGTTTGATTTGCTGATGATATGTTTCACTTGCCTCTGCAATTTCGCAAGATCGAGAATAGCGATGTGAAAAATGCTCCTCTCGAATATCACCAGCTTTCAAAATCAATGTATCCTTACAATAAGGGCAACGAAATGCTCCCTTATCAGCTCTCTTTTTTAGTCTTTCTAACTCGCCTTTTATATCCTCCACTGTATCGAGATAAGTTTTTAGATGGAAAGGCTTTCCCTCGTATAACGCTTCTTGCAATAAGTTTCTCTCCCTTCACATATTAATCGCATATTGTTGTAATGTATCATGTTGTATATAAAAAACATTTTTTAAAACTCCCATACAAACGAACGGTCTGATACATCCTTTCCTTCTTCCACGACATTAGAAAATTCCCACTATCATATAGTAATTGCAACAACGCCAATCCTCTTATTTGCGCTTCGAAACGATCATTCGTATCCATCCGCCTTAATCGTGTTATCTTATCGGCTCGCTTGCTACCGTGAATGCGCAGCCATGAGGAGTCTTTGACTGCTTTCACTGATTGTCATTTTTTAAACAAAGCCAGCGTGAGTCCCCCGTTGACCAACGCAGAAAGCAACGGCCCCGTAATAGTAATCCGCTTTGCAAATCGTTGCCATGGTAATCCCCTCCTTCGTTCCTACAACAAAAATCTCAGTCAATTCGATTGTACCAATCGCTGCAGAAAAATGCTGTCGAACATTGTAAAATTGTTATAAATCCCTAATTCCCAACCAACATACGTACCGAAAATTCGAGCGACCATAACAAAAAAAGCTGCCCCCATCATCCTTAGGGCAACTTTCTCCTTTAGCGGGTAACAACAGGTGCCGAGCCAATACATATCCGGGAAAAAGAGAAGAATAAATCCATGAAAAAACGCTGTGGCCAGCTCTTTATTTAAATAAGCGGTCGTGGTCAATCGTTAACCCTTTTATGAACTTCTTCTTCCGTTAGGTCAAATATATGTGCAATATCGGCAATGCTCATTCCTTTTGCAATCATTTTTCGCATCATTTCTCGCTCTTTTTGCTTAGCTCCTTCACGTTTTCCCTTTTGTTCATACGAAATCAACAATTCCAACACTTGCTCTTTTTCTTTCGTTTCCATTTGGTTCACCTCGTTTCGTAATCGTTGTTCTTCTTCATCCGACAATTTCACATATGTTTCAAAAAAGCCCATTAACAGCCTCTGCTTTGCTTCATCCAGCTCTAAACGAACTAACATGCGCAAAAACTGTTTTTTCAATTCGATTCGTTCATTTTCAGTATACCCCATTTTGCTAAGCAGCGCAGCGGCGATCGGGTTGTCGCTGCGAATGTAGTTGCGCCAATTTTGTTTGCGCAATTCAACAGTGAAAAAGCGGAAGTGAAGGATGTTGCCAAACGGAAGTTGAAGCGTAAACGAGGACGGTTCGTCGCGGATGGCATCGTAGCTGAAAACGGCAATCGGAACGATGTTCGTGCGGTATTTTTCAAACAATCGGCTGAAGTAGATAAACATCCGTTCAGGAAGCGACGGCTGCACATAGCTTTGGTTTTCAATATGAACGATAATCAGCCCATTTTCTCCTTTCAACTTCGTCTCGACCAACAAATCGACACGGTATTTCTCCCCAGCGGTCACATCGGTGAACAGTTCTTCGGATAAAAAGGACAAATGGCGAAAGTCGATATGCTCGTACATGTCGGGGAAAAAGAGAAGAATAAACTCTTCAAAAAACGTTTGGATCAACTCTTTAAACAAGCGGTCATGGTCAACAGCCATACATTCACCTCACATGCGAAAATTTATATACGTTATTTCGACAACATGCGCGAAATTCCTGCATGGGATAAAACAAAAACAGAGAGCCAAGCAATGACTCTCTGCTTCTACAAATCCCAGCAATTCTCAGAGAGTGGCAGACAAGCAGCCATTTCATATCACACAAACGTTGGTTGCCTCATTTTTTCAACACTTTCCAATATAATTTCATTGCTATAGTAAACTTCAAGGATTTGCATGGCTTTTGGCGCCCACCTCGCACAGCAAGGAAACCGTAGATTTGGAAAACAAAGGACTAAGTCCGAGATTTTGTTTAAAAAAGAAACAGCAAAAAGTAGTTTGATCAAGACCTAAATTAGCTAGAACGAGAGCGAAATTTTACACAATAAAATAATCAGGACTTGAACTTTTGGTTAATGGTCAAAACTTATCATGCTCAATCTTAAAATTTGATTTAAATAAACGCTTAAATTCTATAATTCAAAAAATTAACAATAATTTGTTATTTTTCTATGAAAATGCGCGCTTGGAGCGGCCATTTTCATGCCCGGGTGGAGAGCAAAAATTGCTCATGGAACTTTTCCGTGAAAATCCCCACCACTTGGTGAGTGCGGTATACGCTCCTGATCCGTGCGGGTATACTGAAAATGGCCAAAAAAGGCAATAGGAAAGCAGAGGTGCCCGATTTTAGGCATCTCGTATAACCTGTCTGCCTTTTGGCTAGACTAAATAAGTTGTGGTTGGCGGAACGGCTCTTTGCGGGAGATCATGCAAAAGATGATCACCAACATCCGCCGAGCAATGGCGATGAGGGCTTTTTTCTTCCCGCACCGGGCCGCCAACGACCAAAACTTTCGGGACAAGGGATGCGTCTTGGATCGAGCTGCTGACCATGCCGCCTC
>NZ_FOJS01000086.1 GCF_900111865.1 Parageobacillus thermantarcticus
TCTTGGATACAGTTGAATAATGGAATCGCGGCAATCCATACAGAGGCCCCACATCGGCTCCGTGGCGAAAGCTTTTCCATTGATGCATGGCGGCCAGCAGGAAGAAGTGAATCAACTCGCGCAACGTAAAGGTTCGAGACGAATCACGATACCCAACCGCTTCGGCAATCAGTTGAATCTCTTCATCCGAAACAAGTTTTTGCATCAAATTCGGGAGTGTGGTATGCTTGTTCATAGAGAGCACCTCCTGGGTTTGTTTGTGTCGCTACTCACATTCTACAGGAAAGGTGCTCTTTTTTCTATACCCTTTGGATTTTATTGGATAATCAACACGCCTGAATGAGATATTGAAACAAGATTTTATTTTTGAAAAGCGTACAAAGCAGCCGCCGCAAGACCCGCTGAATGCGCTCATCTCATTCGGAAATGCGCTTTGCTATACAACGGTGTTGTCGGAAATTTACAAAACTCCGCTTGATCCTGCCATTAGCTTTTTGCACGAACCATCTACGAAGCGGTTTTCACTAAGCTTGGATTTAGCCGAAATTTTTAAACCGCTTATATGAACTTGAATTAATTATAAATAAGCAAGAAGATTCAATCTATCTTTATCAAGTGTCCAACCCAAAAAACATAAAGAAGCAAATTTTTGGGCAGGAACGCAATTTTGATGATCTATTTATTTAACGGTGCAGAGCCGTTCACATGTTGCAGTAAACCCCATTTTTATCTAAATATTGAAAAATGCTTGATATATCAATAAAAATCACTTAATCTTTTTACCAAAGCAGGAACACAACTGCCGCTTTACTGCAAAACTTAACGTACTGATGTGATCAATGTTTGAAGAAAAACATTGATACATCAACATGTTGCCGTTGTTTGAAAATAGGGGTTTTATCTGAACGTAGTGGGATATAAAGATAGATAAGAGGAAATGCAAGCAGTCTGCAAATTCGTTTTATCTGAACGTAGTGGGATATAAAGAAGAAGTTTTCATTTATTGTCTTCGTGGAGTGAAGCGTTTTATCTGAACGTAGTGGGATATAAAGTGAGTGGGGCGGCAGGTGGACGATTCGGAAACGAGTTTTATCTGAACGTAGTGGGATATAAAGCGGTTTCACAAGAACAGCTGCAAACTGATCGATTTTGGTTTTATCTGAACGTAGTGGGATATAAAGAATTAAACTCTCTTATTACTGGATTGGTCCATTAAATCGTTTTATCTGAACGTAGTGGGATATAAAGAGGAACAGGAAAGGTTGTAGTCAAAAATCCACTCCTTGTTTTATCTGAACGTAGTGGGATATAAAGAAAGAATATCCTTGCAATGTTATTGTGCATTCAGGCGAAGTTTTATCTGAACGTAGTGGGATATAAAGAAAGAATATCCTTGCAATGTTATTGTGCATTCAGGCGAAGTTTTATCTGAACGTAGTGGGATATAAAGTCACATCACCAGCTTCCAGCCTTTTCTGATACGACTAGTTTTATCTGAACGTAGTGGGATATAAAGGGAGCTGTTTCCTTTCCGTATGTTTGATAGACAACAGAAGTTTTATCTGAACGTAGTGGGATATAAAGGCAGACGGAGAAGATCAGATCAAATCAGCGATTATTCGGTTTTATCTGAACGTAGTGGGATATAAAGTTGTTTTCGGGGTGGCGGGCGGCGAGACTTTCCGGCAAAGTTTTATCTGAACGTAGTGGGATATAAAGCCATCTGTTTATGCAAATCATTGATCCGCTCATCAGGTTTTATCTGAACGTAGTGGGATATAAAGATCAATTCATTAAGTTTTTTGGTTGCTTGTGTTATTGTTTTATCTGAACGTAGTGGGATATAAAGTTGTGTCCACTATCATAAGATAATGGACACTAGCAAGTTTTATCTGAACGTAGTGGGATATAAAGAATGATGGAGATCGGCCGACAATCTCTCCTTTTTTCCGTTTTATCTGAACGTAGTGGGATATAAAGATTGAGATTAATGGCAAAAATGTCGTGCGCGGCGTGTTTTATCTGAACGTAGTGGGATATAAAGAAGTTTCAACAAGAAGTTTTGAATAAAATGCTCCCGAGTTTTATCTGAACGTAGTGGGATATAAAGGGAGAAATAGAAATGCTCTGAAAACCGGCGAGTTTGTTTTATCTGAACGTAGTGGGATATAAAGTTGAACAATGGAAAAAGGAGCGGTTGCGTTCATGAGAGTTTTATCTGAACGTAGTGGGATATAAAGAACAACAACCTACAAACGTCTTGGCGTGACCTTCAGTTTTATCTGAACGTAGTGGGATATAAAGGATTGAAGGATAGACGTTTTCCATGTCCTCACCCCTTGTTTTATCTGAACGTAGTGGGATATAAAGATGAAATACGTCATCTAATGTTTTTCCTGATTGAATTGTTTTATCTGAACGTAGTGGTGTAAACTAGCACATTATTTCAGAATTCCTTTTTCAAATTATTTCGTAAAAATTATGAATAATACGCAAATTTTTGTGAATTATTTCGGATTTTGCAGATTATTCCGAACGATTGCACACTCTTTCGGATGATCATTTCCAGCACGCCCGATGAACGGGCCAGAAAAATGGATGGTAAAAAAAGGTATACATATTCGTCTATCATGGCAAGGGATGAGAGTCCGAAAGCGATTACGGATAAAATTCAAAAAAATGGTTCGCCAACCTATGGCTTACACCTGTTTTCAGCGAACCAAAAAAGTTCCCACAAAGTCTTGACTGACTTTTTTGCATTCCAATGATTTATGCCGTATCCTAAGGAACGAAGGGAGGCTTTTGTCATATATGACAACAATTGATTAACAATATAAGTCATATATGATATAATAATTATGACAATCGATCCGATTGCCCATGTAGTAACGATCCCAGATGAAACGGGTGTTGACCAATTAGGCACATTCCTCGATGGCTTGTTAGAGCAGTCTAAGACATCGTTAGAAGCAAAAGTTCATCTCACGTTTATTCAGCAAGCGTTAACTTTATTAGCTCATCGGCCTTTAAATCGCCTCAAAAGGGATCGAATCAAACTGAGTATTACGATTGAACAAAAGGAATACACTAAAGAGTACCAATTGGTCAAACCATTAGCAAAGAAACCGATATTTGAACTTCGATATCCAATGAATTCGAACGAACATTTTCGAGCTTTATTTTTTCCCGTTGAATATCAGGAAAAACAATATTACGTGTTTGTTAAGTCATTCATCAAAACTAAAATTCCTCCGCAAGATGAAACAAATCTCATGCGCGATTTGGCGTACAACATGTACGTAAAGGTTACACGGAACCCGGGTCGATATTTAAAATAACAGGAAAGGAGAACTGGACATGAGAAACTTATTGGATACTTCCAAAATTGTAGAAACTCATCCCGATTTGCATGAACAATTTTACGGGTTGGGGGCCATACTCGCCCAAATCATTTTCAGGAAGAGAATGGAAAAAAATATGACTCAACAGGAACTTGCTCAAAAAGCCGGGGTGGGGGTAAAAACGATTTCTAGAGTAGAAGGTGGATCGGGGAATATTGAAATTAAAACGTACGAAAAACTGTTTCAAGCACTAGGGTTATCAAATACAGAAATTGGCCATATTATTGTTGAAATTGAAGAAAAGAATAAGATCAATCACTATGTTTAAATAAAGACTAGCTCCAGAAGCAAATGGTTAGCTGAACGGATATGCTCCTCTTAAAGGCAGACAGATGAAAAAATAAAAAATCTGTTCTGCTTAGGGGGAGTTTTTTATTCCCATTGAACCCGAGTTCGACAGTGGCTAGGCAAACAAAATGCCTCTGATCCCTTGATACAAAAGGGCTCAGAGGCATTTGGACATGCTTGGGGCGTGTATCTAGGCGCGAGGATGGATGCCAGTGGGCACCACTTATGTGAAGGTTAACTTTTCAATGAGCATGTATATAGTTTCCAATAAACGACTTCTTAACTTATTGAAACTCCCGTCAAAGTTGCACGGCTGATAAAACAATGCCTGTTCCCAGCCAAAAGAAAGGAAGGGAAAGCGCCATGCTGTCGACAGGCTCGTGAAACAGGAAAATGTGCGGCCATGGCATGAACGTTCCTTGGATGAAGTCCGAAATTTTGTGTAAAAAGAAACGGCGCAAAAAGCTGTTCAATTTTCCTAAGGCCTAAATTCGCTGTGCCGAGAGCGAAATTTTACACAATCATCAGGACTTGACCTTCATCGTATCTGAACGTAGTGGGATATAAAATTTGGAACGTTGTATTTTCTACTAACGCATAGGCAAAGTTTTATCTGAACATAGTGAAATATGTTTTGTGCTACCCGCAATAATGACATCTGATCCCTGTTTTATCTGAATGTAGACATTGTAACATTATCGTAAAAAATGTTAATTTTTATCCTCTCCTTACACTTTGTCAACCGTTATTTCGCAAGTAATAGATGGGAAAGGATGATAGAGGATCCAAGGCATGATGAAGTAGCCATGAAAGAAATTCTTTTACAACTCTAGTTTTCGCAGGGGATCGGCTTGAATTTTTTTATGAAAAAAATCTTTTCTTGCAGAAAAAGTGGTAAATACATCCAATATCCATCTTTATCCATAAATATTACAAAAAACTCGTGTTATGATGTACGTGCGAGCAAGAGATGCAATTGGAGGAGGAGAAACATGAACAAAAAAATCGTATTTTCACTTGCTGCGTCTTTAGCGATTGTTGCTGCGTCTTTTACAGCGAAAGCGGCTGAGGCTGCTCCGTGTCCAGCTGCAAAAAGCTATCAAGTTAAGTATTATACTGTCTATCCATCTAGCATGCCAAATATCGAAAAATGGGCTCAATTAAACATTCCATTTATTTTAAATACTGTAGATGAGCAAATTCGCTAACATAAATTTACAACCAAACAAAAAAAGAGACATGAACCCGATTCCTTGATTAGAATAGATGTGTCACCAAAACTATTCACAAGGAGGTTCATGTCTCATGAATAGATTAGCACATCATCAAGGAATCCACAAGTTTTTCACGATGTTGGGGTTGGCACTTTATTTTTCAAAACCTGTCATGAAGCATCTCGTTCATATCGTGGATGCGCTGACCACCAAAGGATTTGCGGGAACATTGACCGATCTTCATCATTGGAGCTTTCATCCGAACCACCGCACGACACTCAGCCATTTTTTCACGAAAAGCCCTTGGGATGAAGAGACGCTGC
>NZ_FOJS01000091.1 GCF_900111865.1 Parageobacillus thermantarcticus
ACCAATACCAATACCAATACCAATACCAACACCAACAAAAAACACAGAAAAGTAATTCTAGGGACAGTATACCGCAAAGTAGCAAGATGATCAAGCAATATTTGAACATTTTTGGTGTGAGGGGAAGTGATAAGGTCATAGCCGGAATGAAAGGGGATTTGGGGCTATGGCTTTTGTTGTTGCTTGCGAGAAAGAATACCAAAAACATCAAACGTTTTCCAGCGTCGACGAAATGAATCGGCATATCGCGGAAATGAAAAAGCGCGTTCATTTTACGCCGGCGGAGCTGCGGATTTTGGACGTGATGGCGAAACATTCGTGCAAAGTGATCGGGGCTTGCTGGCTGAAAAAAGCAAATATCATGAAATTGGCCAACGTTGAATCGGAAATTACATTAAGACGTTTCTTCAAGAAGATGCAAAACTATGGCTTTATGAAAATTTATCGTACATATAGAAAGAAAAAAGGCGGCCAATCAAGCAATATTTACGAGTTCCAAAAGGTATTTTCTGAAAATTGTCTAGGCGGTTTGTCTAGGCGTGAAAACGCTGAGAATGAAGGCGCGCCAACAGGCGAAGAGGCCAAAACGAAAACAGAAACTATTATCTCTGAAGCTAAGAGAAATAATAACAATAATAATATTAATAGTATACGTACGAAAAACGTATCCAATAACACATCTTCTGTGCCTGTGGATAAACTTGATGCTTCATACACAAGCAGCAAAGTGCCGCCGGCGTTTCGCGATCTGGTGAAATGCTTTTACGATGATGCCCAAACGATCGAGGAATTTTGGAAAATCATCACCATACAAACGTATAAACTTTCATATTATTCGCTAAATGACCGGATTGCGCTGGCGATCGATTCGTTCCGGCAGATGATCCGGAATATAAAACGCGGGCGCAAAGTGCGGAACATTTTCGGCTATTTCTGGGGAATCGTGGATAAGAAAATCGAATTGGAGTACATCAACATTAAGCTCAAATGGGATTTAGGACTCGATGAGGACAGCGAGGACCTTATTTTTTACATTGCGTAGGTACGTGGGGCAAGCGATTGCGGTCGATAGGAGCATTTCTCTTGCTTCTTCCGCCAATTTTTTTGGATCGCCCGTTAAGATCGGAACAATGATGTTCGCCTTTATCCGAAGTTTTTGCGCCAATGAATTGGAATTCCTTCTCCGCCATGTTCCGATACGCTTTTTTTCGGATTTCATCTGCTGGCCGGGAATGATTGGTCGTTTTCAAAATGCCGAATAATCCTGATAAACGTTGCTGCTTCACGCTACTATCTTCCCTATATTGATTAATTTTTCAAATTAAGAACTTTGAATTTAGAATTATGTTCTAATTAAACAATGTCAAAATCAATTTGGACAACCCCGCAACCAAGCCCCCCTCCTTTCTCTTTCTTGGCGATTGAACAGCACATCGTTTTTCGCGTGTTTCAAAAGGAACTCTTCGCCACTGTAACAAAATCCCCTCATAAGCGGCCACATGTTAGAAATGGCGCCGCATGAAAGCGCGATTGCTTTCCTGATTTTTTCGGAAAACCGCTAAACCGGCAACACGGCGGGAGAACTCTCTTTATCGCTTCTTCGTTTAAAATGGATCGAGAACCTGCGCCGGAAAAAAGCGACATCCAGCCTCAGCTAGAAATGCGCCGGGTTCCTGACCGCAAACGAAAGGACAGAAGGAGATGAAAGAAAGATCCATTTTGCGCTTTCACGCCGTTACGGAGAAAGTGTCGAACCCATTTGGAAAAGGAAATTCTTCATCGAAAACACGAGGTGTAAAACGAGGATTTTTCGTTATGGGAACTTTCTAATTTAATAATTCGATATAATCAGATAAAATCCTTCATAATTTTAAAAATTTTTTTAATAATAAATAAACGTAACTTCCGCCATACCACAAACAACAATAAGATTCAATCGCACTAAAGTGCATGATGAATAGCTCCTTCTGCCGCTGGCAACCTGAAAGATGCGGCGGTATTCGGCATATTTGCCGCTTTACTCGGCGCAAAAACCGGATGGTGGTATCCGATCCAACCATATTTGAAAGCAAGATCGCAATCACCAGCAAAGCCATTCACATATCATTTCCGCTAAAGATGAAACTTCTTGAAAACGAATAAAGACACCGTGCGGCTGTGCAATGGTTGTTTGTAAAAAACAGGCGAAATCCTTATTTAAAAATGGGATATTTCCTCTTTCTTTTCCGTGAAAATACGCGCCTTTGGAGCGGCTGTTTTCATGCCGGGTGGAGAGCAAAGCGCGCTCGTGGAGCTTTTCCGTGAAAATAACGAATCCATGAGCAGTTATTTCATGATTGGATGGTGAGTAAAGCTTACTCATGGATGTCTTAGTTTCAATTTTCGATCCTGCCATGAGAAATTTGCAAAAATCTGTCGGCAATCCCTTTAGGGCGATGGTATAATATGCTTATAAATAGACAAAGCGCCACGCTGGGTTCGGCCGCCCTTGGTGCGTGGCGCTGCAGGCATAAGGCACTACTATGCCTATTTATTCGGTGATGATGTATAAAATTTTGTGTAACACATTTTGCTAGACCAAAA
>NZ_FOJS01000076.1 GCF_900111865.1 Parageobacillus thermantarcticus
GAACAAAATATGCACATGGTCCATATCGTGATTCCATTCGACCAAGGAAATATTGTAATTTTTACCCAATCTCACAAACATATCTTTTGCATAGTCAGATATGGTATCATCAATCACTTGTCTGCGATATTTTACAACCAGCACAAGATGATAATACAATAGGAACACTGAATGGTTATTATTGTCTAATTTCATTGATACAACAGCCTTTCATTTTTCTAAAACTGATTATATCATAACACACAAAAAAGAGACAATTTTAGGCTATACCTAACCGAAATTCATCTCCCACTTTCACTTCGTTTAGAAGTGGGAGACTTCTTTCGGAAAGATGTTAAAATAAACCGTTAAATTTTTGTTGGCGCAACGCTTCATACACTAAAATAGCGGCGGTATTCGACAGGTTTAATGAACGGACTTTATCATTCATCGGAATGCGCAGGCAACGGTCCATATTCGCTTCAAGCAAATCTTTTGGCAATCCTGTCGTTTCACGCCCAAACACAAAAAAAAGATCTTTTTCGGTATCGCTAAAATCGAAGGAATCATAATATTTTTTACCAAACTTCGTGATAAAATAAAACTCTCCGTGCGGATACCGCTCAAATAACTCGTCTAGCGAATCATAATAAGAAATATTGACATACGGCCAATAATCCAGTCCCGCACGCTTTAACATTTTATCATCTGTGGAAAAGCCAAGCGGACGAATCAAATGAAGCGCCGTATCTGTCGCCGCGCAAGTGCGTGCAATGTTCCCCGTATTTGCTGGGATTTCCGGTTGATATAATACTACATGTAGTGGCATATCGATTCACCTCAAAGCAATATTGTTACTTTCGATCAATAATATGAAAAAACTTATAGCGAATATTAGGCGTGTACGCTGTGGAATCTTCATACGACCAATAGCGCATGCGGCTATTCGTTGTATGAGCGTTCACTAACGGCATTCCGTTCGCATCCTTCGCCACGACAATCGTTGAGTGATCAAAGCGGCCGTCTCCTTGAAAATCATAACAAATAACATCGCCAGCCATCAACTGTTCTGGTGATGATACTTCAACCGTTTGCAAGCCAACGCGTGTTCCGCTTAAGTACCAACGGAAAGAATGGGCCACTGCCCAACTATAGCTCCAATTGTTTTTTTTGCACCACCAGCCCTTTGCACGATTCGGATATCCAGTCATCGGTGCTCCACCTGCGTACACGCATTGGGAAACAAAATTCGTGCAATCTACTTCAAACCGCGGAAACGCTGGATTATAGCTGTTCCACCACGTTTCGGCATAACGCACCGCCCTTGCCCGATCATATTCATAGGAAATTCTTTCATCCACTAACATCTCTCTTTCTAAACGGGGGTGAACCGTTTCCGATTCTACGGCGGCGATTTTTTCATCCTTGACTAGCTCTCCACGTTCAAAATACGCTCTTCTTTTCTCGACCTGTTCCTCTACGTACATCCCAGCGCCATGCTTTACTAAAAACCGATAATGCGCCAAGTAGGCGAGTCTTCCCTCTTTTTCCATTACGTGCTTGCTTATAATTTGACTGTTAATCGTGCAACGGACAATTTCTGCACCTCGTCTCTCGAATAGCCGTCGCTTTCTTGCCACCGCTTCTTCTACATTGCGTTCGTCTTCAGACACGAAAAGCTGCGCTCTTTTTTCTAATAAACATTGTAGCTGTTTTTTCACCATCGCTCACCACTTTCGCTTTTGCTTTGCTATTCATTTTACGTTAGAGGCGAGCGGTTTTTTCCCTTTTCCTCATTCTTCGAACACAATAACTGCAATCCTTTTTGTATTTCAGAAAGGACTTCCGGATCTTTTTCCATTCTGCTTGCTTCTTCTAAATCAGACACAACACGCGTATCGCCTATTTTTCCAAGCGCCCATGCTGCCGTTCCACGAATGACGGGACGGCTATCTTCTTTTAATAACTTGAGCAAATGAGGAACCGCAGTTTTGTCCTTATAATGCGCTAACGCCAAAATCGCATTCCGCTGAATCGGTTTTTTCCCGCGCCATGCACCGGCAAGCGAACCGAACTTTTCTTTAAACTCTCGGTTACTTATATGCAAAAGCGGAATTAATTTCGGCTTCACCACTTCAGGGTCCGGCTCCATTTCCGGATGGATATGGAAGTCTTTTCTTTTATTTTCAGGACAAACCATCTGACACGTATCACATCCATATAATCGGTTTCCAATTTTATCGCGAAATTCATCGGCTAAAAAACCTTTTGTTTGTGTTAAAAACGAAATGCATCGCTGTGCATTCAACTGTCCCCCCTGCACAAGCGCTCCCGTCGGGCAAGCATCGATACATTTCGTACACGTTCCGCAACGGCTTTCAATCGGTTCATCCGGAGGAAACGGAATATTGGTGATCATTTCTCCTAAATAAACATAAGAACCAAACTCCGGAGTAATAATAGAACAATTTTTTCCACTCCAGCCAATTCCAGCTCGTTCGGCAACAGCTCGATCTGCCAGTTCCCCTGTATCTACCATCGATTTCATTCTAGCATGCGGAACTCTCTCTAAAATAAATGCCTCTAACTTTTCAAGGCGTTCCCGCAAAACATCATGATAATCCTTACCCCATGACGCTCTGCAAAAAATTCCTCTTCTTTCCGTCTTCGTACCACGTGGAGCATTTTTCATTTTAGACGGATACGCCAAGGCAATCGCAATAATAGATTTTGCCTCTGGCAAAAGCAGCGATGGGTTGGTTCTTTTCTCAATATCCGGCTCTTCAAATCCTGATTGATACCCTAACTCTTGCTGGCGACGAAGCCGTTCCTTTAACTCGACAAATGGATCAGCGCTAGCAAAACCAATTTTATCAATACCGATCGTTTTGCTATATTCGATAATCTCCTGTTTCAACGCTGCCGCATCCAACGTTTATCCTTCCTTTCGCCAAAGTTCGAAATCTATGCTACAATAAAGAAAAAAATTTTAGAGGTGAAAAAAGATATGGACATTGCTGTTTCCGAAGCGATAAAACTAACCATCCCTGAATTTAAAATCGGTGTGATACTTTATAATCATATCGTCGTCGATGATTCTCCGCAAATGTTAAAAGGAAGGCTCCAATTATTTCAAGAATCTATTTACTTTGATTTACAGGAAACCGCTGTTGCCGATATTCCCGAACTAGCGGAATGGCGCAAAACCTTTAAAGCGATCGGCACAGACCCTAGCAGATATCGCCCTTCATCAGAAAGCTTATACCGACGTGTCCAAAAGAAAAATTTTATCCCAACTATTCACTCGGCAGCTGATGTGAACAATTTCTTTTCCCTATATTATAAAATTCCGATTGGCATTTACGATTTAGATAAATTGGAAGGACCGGTTACCATTGAGATTGGGACAGATCAAGACGAATATACCGCCATCAATGGGCGCACTGTCAACTTTTCCCGCAAACTCGTATCAAAAGACATTCATGGACCATTTGGCAGTCCAATTGTTGATTCGCAGCGGACAGCTGTTACAAAAGACACGAAAAATGCTGTTCAAATTGTATATTTATTGCCATCTATGACACAAGAGCAATGTAAAAAACTGCTGCAGTCAATGCAAAACATGTTCTTACAAATTCACGGAGGAGACGCTATGTTTCAAATTGTATAAAAATAAAAACGCAATGCCTCGTTCTTTTTAGAAACGAAACACTGCGTTGTCCCCAAAAAAATTGATGGAGCGGGTGATGGGAATCGAACCCACGACATCAGCTTGGAAGGCTGAGGTTTTACCACTAAACTACACCCGCACATTATTTTTTTATTTTTTTAATCTGTGCACAATACGCAACTATCCATGCCTCTTCCTCTACGAGCTTGTTCAAAGAAGTCAAATGCGTCGAGGCAACTCGTAGTGGATTCACAGATGCTTTGCTCGTGGCTGAGGTTTTACCACTAAACTACACCCGCACATTATTTTTTATTTTTTTAATCTGTGCACAATACGCAACTATCCATGCCTCTTCCTCTACGAGCTTGTTCAAAGAAGTCAAATGCGTCGAGGCAACTCGTAGTGGATTCACAGATGCTTTGCTCGTGGCTGAGGTTTTACCACTAAACTACACCCGCATATTATTTTTTTAAACTGTACACATCCGAAACTGCCTGTCATGCCTCTTTCTCTACCAGCTCACTCAAAGAAGCCAAATGCGTCAAAGCAACTCGCGCGGATTCACCATGTTTTGCTCAGCTGTTGTTTCGCTACTAAACTACATCCGCCTCATGCGATTTTTGATTCCATATGCAAAATCAAGTTTACCTATACTATAAGTTAACGTCAATGATTATAACAAAGGATCCATTATATTTCAACTATAATTACGAAAAAATTCGACAAATTTCGTTTTCCATATTGGAACACATTATGATCAATAAAAGAATAAAAGCACCAGTTTCCCGGTGCTTTTATGACCCGTACGGGATTCGAACCCGTGTTACCGCCGTGAAAGGGCGGTGTCTTAACCACTTGACCAACGGGCCACATTCGATGGCGGAGAAGGCGGGATTTGAACCCGCGCGCCGCAAAACTGCGACCTAACGGTTTAGCAAACCGTCCCCTTCAGCCACTTGGGTACTTCTCCGTATGGCTCCGCAAGTAGGATTCGAACCTACGACCTACCGGTTAACAGCCGGTTGCTCTACCGCTGAGCTATTGCGGAATAAAGAAACATGTAGCTATTTTGTTACAAAACACGTATTCGAACTTTCCCTCTGCCCCTTCCTCTACTAGCACCTCTAAGGTGTCGGATGCGTCGGGGCAACTCGCAACGGATTCATAGATGTTTTGCTCGTCGCTGAGCTATTGCGGAATAAACTAAAACATGTATCAATCTATCTCTTTCTCTTTTTCTGCCACTACTACCAAAGTATTAAATATACCGAAGTAACTCAAAGCGAAGAACACAATCAAATATGCAAATATGCAAGCAAGAGGGACAATCATCTAACTATAGTTTAACTCACAATCAAATAATATGCAATATGGTGGGCCTAAGTGGACTTGAACCACCGACCTCACGCTTATCAGGCGTGCGCTCTAACCAGCTGAGCTATAGGCCCAAGAAAGCGGGTGATGGGAATCGAACCCACGACATCAGCTTGGAAGGCTGAGGTTTTACCACTAAACTACACCCGCATGACAAGGGCGACTAGTGGGAATCGAACCCACGCATGCCAGAGCCACAATCTGGTGCGTTAACCACTTCGCCATAGTCGCCACATCTGGTGCCGGCTGCAGGACTTGAACCCGCAACCTACTGATTACAAGTCAGTTGCTCTACCAATTGAGCTAAGCCGGCACATGTACACATCTAAAAGAGTAAGTGGTGGCTCGGGACGGAATCGAACCGCCGACACAAGGATTTTCAGTCCTTTGCTCTACCGACTGAGCTACCGAGCCATTTTTTATTGATGCTAGTTTTACTGTGGCGGTCCCGACGGGGATCGAACCCGCGATCTCCTGCGTGACAGGCAGGCATGTTAACCACTACACTACGGGACCAATATGGTTGCGGGGGCAGGATTTGAACCTGCGACCTTCGGGTTATGAGCCCGACGAGCTACCGGACTGCTCCACCCCGCGACGATAGCAATTAAATTATACTTGTGGCGGAGGAGGAGGGATTCGAACCCCCGCGCGCCTTACGGCGCCTCTCGGTTTTCAAGACCGACCCCTTCAGCCAGACTTGGGTACTCCTCCATCACAATAAAGGATATGGTGGACCTTGTAGGATTCGAACCTACGACCGGACGGTTATGAGCCGTCTGCTCTAACCAGCTGAGCTAAAGGTCCATTACACAATGGCGGCGGGGGGGATCGAACCCCCGACCTCACGGGTATGAACCGTACGCTCTAGCCAGCTGAGCTACGCCGCCATAAACTAAATTGCAATGGTGGAGCCTATCGGGATCGAACCGATGACCTCCTGCGTGCAAAGCAGGCGCTCTCCCAGCTGAGCTAAGGCCCCCCTTTTCTAAATCGGGAAGACAGGATTCGAACCTGCGACCCCATGGTCCCAAACCATGTGCTCTACCAAGCTGAGCTACTTCCCGCTTCCCAGCGTTCGCTAAAATGATTAGCGCGCTCGAGAGGATTCGAACCCCTAACCTTCTGATCCGTAGTCAGATGCTCTATCCAATTGAGCTACGAGCGCATATGCCGAGGGCCGGACTCGAACCGGCACGGTAGTTACCTACCCCAGGATTTTAAGTCCTGTGCGTCTGCCAATTCCGCCACCCCGGCGATCACTGGAGCGGAAGACGGGACTCGAACCCGCGACCCCCACCTTGGCAAGGTGGTGTTCTACCACTGAACTACTTCCGCACTTCAACATGAAGTGCGGGTGGAGGGACTTGAACCCCCACGCCAAAAGGCGCCAGATCCTAAGTCTGGTGCGTCTGCCAATTCCGCCACACCCGCAACTAAAAAGTGAGCCATGGAGGATTCGAACCTCCGACCCTCTGATTAAAAGTCAGATGCTCTACCTACTGAGCTAATGGCTCATGTAGTTAAAGGAAGACACTCATTGTTTTTTCGATGCCTCTTCCTCTGCCAGCGAACCCAACGATGTTAGATGCGTCGAGGCAACTCGTAGAGGATTCATGGAAGCCTAGGCTCGTTGCTCTACCTACTGAGCTAATGGCTCATATTATTACAGTGCCGGCTGCAGGACTTGAACCCGCAACCTACTGATTACAAGTCAGTTGC
This sequence comes from Parageobacillus thermantarcticus, assembly GCF_900111865.1. Classification (GTDB taxonomy): domain Bacteria; phylum Bacillota; class Bacilli; order Bacillales; family Anoxybacillaceae; genus Parageobacillus; species Parageobacillus thermantarcticus. Next base: position 6,746 of record NZ_FOJS01000076.1, read on the forward strand.
TCTACCAATTGAGCTAAGCCGGCATAAAAAGTAATTATTTCTACAATTCATTCTAGGTTCTTGATTGTGCTAAATCGAAATAACAAACATTTATATAATGGAGGATGACGGGATCGAACCGCCGACCCCTTGCTTGTAAGGCAAGTGCTCTCCCAGCTGAGCTAATCCTCCATCAAACTGCCTAGCGACGACCTACTCTCGCAGGGGCGCTGGCCCCAACTACCATCGGCGCTGGAGAGCTTAACTTCCGTGTTCGGAATGGGAACGGGTGTTTCCTCTCCGCTATTGTCACTAG
>NZ_FOJS01000077.1 GCF_900111865.1 Parageobacillus thermantarcticus
TCCTTTCGAATGTTGGGTGACACTTTCATTCTACTGGAGATCCGCCAGCAAGGGCTATTTTTATGCTTGTCTGAGTTTTATCTAGCACCACGGGTCAAAGTTATTATATTCATACCAATCCTCTACTGATTTACCAGTATAACTCCATCCTGAAGAATAGATCTTATAACCTTCCTTTGGGCTAATAGAGAGAATTTTTACTCCATCGTAATACCATAGATTTTCCGTCCAAAACTCGAACAAGTCAGTACCATAGATATTCTCACCGATTAGTGTTTTATGAAACCAATTATAATCGGTTATAGTAGCTTCAGCTTTGGTCGGAAGAATGAATCACAAGAAAGCATTGAATACATTAGCAAAGAAATTTGAACTCTTGGCCTCTTTGTTATTTGAACTTGTTAAGTCCTTATTTAACTTTACTTTTTGTGTATATTTTACAGGCGTTAAGTACACTAAGTATGATAATTTTTCGTCTTCAGCTAACTTAGGCCAAACCTTTTCCTTTAATACTTTATTTTTTTCTTCAATAGATGCATCCCTTTTTGTGGCTTTTTCAATCTCTTTTAATACTTTGTCTGATCTTTCTTTTGCAAAATCTTTTATTTTTTCTTTCTGATTATCGTTCAATTCATTCCAAATACTAGGATCATTTACTAATTGTTTAGCCAGTTCTTTTCCAGTTTTCTCCGTTGATGCAGCAAAGGTTAGATTGCCAATAGACCAAAACGAGATGATAAAGGAAAACAACAACAATGCTGATAAAAATTTTTTCATACACTTTCCCATTTCTTAATTGAATTTATAACAATTAAAGTATAACATTTCCAAAAGGTATAAATTTGTCGAAATTTTATATGGTACATTAGTAAAATAGATCTATTTTTAACGTATATAAAGTGATTTGAAAAAGTACTCTAAATAATGCCTTGCGATTCTCTAGACAACAAAGATGATACGGAGAAGCTGGCGCGATATCATCCATTCGACATCGAGTCCCTAAAGGAGCATAGCCGGTCTCTGCCTGATGACTAGACCGAACGAAGGAATGTAGGCACAAGGATGCCAAGAGACATGGGAGGGTTCGTCATCATCAGCGATGCAGAGATCCAAGGTGCATCCCATACGCTTCCCTCACTACAACCAAATTTAACCAGTAGTGACCGCGAAGCGTACCCAGTCAATGTAAGATATACACATATTTAAGAAATAATGTTAGGAACTTTGTCGAAAAATATTTTTTTGACACCCCTGAAACGGCTACAACCGTTGATATATCAACATTTATAGAGGGAGGAAGCAATATGGCTCTCTTCATGTTTTCCTTTTTATACAATTATTCGGACTTAAAATGGAACTCACACCCTGTATGGTTCACCAATGAGTCCCCGCTTTTCTCATGTTGGTGTCTCTTCACATTTAACGGAGTTATTCGCTAGTTAATTATAAATATTACTAATTTTTTAACAAAAAATTCACGATCATTTTACAATTATTTACAAGGAAAATAATTGTTAATGTAGAATTTTGATAGCAAGCGCGCTAATACATCTCAAAAAAATACACAAGTAGGAGGTATTTAAAATGTTTCGGGTATTAGTCTCAGACAAAATGCCCAATGAAGGCCTGAAACCGTTGAGAGAATCAGAATTTGTTGAAGTTATACAAAAAAATATAACAGAAGTAGAAGATGAATTAAATACCTTTAATGCTCTATTGGTGCGGAGCGACACAAAAGTAACGAAAGAGCTTTTAAAAAAGATGACCTCTTTAAAAATTGTCGGAAGAGCCGGCGTCGGTGTAGATAACATTGATGTTGATGAGGCAACAAAGCAAGGAGTAATTGTCATTAATGCTCCAAATGGAAATACAATTTCGGTAGCCGAGCATACATTTGCGATGATTTCTTCTTTGATGAGGCACATTCCTCAAGCTAATATTTCAGTTAAATCAAAAGAATGGAACCGAACAGCTTTTGTTGGATCTGAACTTTACGGAAAGATTTTAGGAATTATCGGTTTTGGACGTATCGGTACTGAAGTTGCCAAGCGTGCAAAAGCCTTTGGAATGAAGGTGCATGTATTTGATCCTATCCTTACCCGTGAGAGAGCAAATAAAATGGGTGTCGAAATGCTTTCATTTGACGAAGTTCTTTCCAGTGCAGACATCATTACAGTTCATACACCTCTTACCGAGGAAACGAAGGGATTATTAAATAAAGATACAATTGCAAAGACAAAGAAAGGAGTACGAATTATTAACTGTGCAAGAGGTGGAATTATTGAAGAAGAAGCTCTTTTAGAAGCACTGGAAAACGGCCATGTCGCAGGAGCAGCGCTTGATGTATTTGAAGTCGAACCCCCTATCCATTCAAAATTGATCGATCACCCATCGGTGATTGTAACACCACATTTAGGAGCCTCAACAAAAGAAGCACAGTTAAATGTCGCTACACAAATTTCAGAGGAGGTTTTGCGATTTGTAAAAGGTCTTCCTGTCATGTCTTCCGTCAACTTCCCAATCATTAAAAAGGATAAAATCCAAGAAAAATTAGTCTTAAATTAAGATTACGATTACAATGAAAAACTTAGAGTTAAATAGAACGAATTACCAAATAATTAATAATCCTGTTTTTTAATAGTAATTTACATGCGTTTACTCTTTGAGTGGAAATTTCTTTTACTGGAGGGTGGTAAAGTTATGTATGCCGAGATTCTCAGCGACAAGCTCAATTCTTTGAAAGAAAGTGGACAATACCGTGAATTCGTTACGATTAATCGGATATGTGGTCAGTATCCATTGGCAAAGTTGAATGGTAAGGAAGATGAGCAATCTGTTGTTGTGTGGTGTAGCAATGACTATTTAGGAATGTCTCAGCATCCTGTGGTTACTGCAGCGATGCACGATGCGATCAGATTATATGGCGCCGGTTCAGGCGGATCACGGAACATAGGTGGCACACACTACCATTACACTTTGCTCGAATCATCACTAGCAGACTGGCACGGTAAGGAGGCTGCATTGGTTTTTCCGACTGGATACAGTTCAAATGATGCAACATTACAATGCTTGTTGCGTCTGTTTCCTAATTGCATAGTGTTCTCCGACGAACTTAACCATGCTTCGATTATCAATGGAATACGAAGCGCTAAAGCTGACCGTGCTATATTTAGACATAATGATGTCGACCATCTGGAGGAATTACTTGCTTCTCAGCCACGTAATCGAGCAAAAATCATCGTATTCGAGTCGATATATTCGATGGACGGTGATATCGCGCCAATCGAAAAGATTACGAACCTTGCTAGTAAATATAACGCTCTAACATTCCTCGATGAAGTGCATGCCATCGGTATGTACGGTCCACGTGGAGCAGGGATGGCTGCAGAACTCGGCGTTGCAGATCGTATAGACATCATTCAGGGAACAATGGCGAAGGCGATAGGGGTGATAGGCGGATATATTGCTTCGTCAGCACTACTGATTGACGCTGTTCGCTCTTTTGCATCTGGTTTCATTTTTACTACATCTCTGCCGCCAGCAGTTGTCGCTGCATGCTATGCCAGCGTCGAGTACTTGAAATCCTCCGATAAGGAAAGAAAAGAACTGCATAGGAAGACTATTATGTTAAGGGAAACACTCACTCAGGCCGGTATTCCAGTGATGCAATCGAGTGAAACACACATTCTTCCCGTACTGATCGGGGATGCAAAAAAATGTAAAGCTGCTGCTCAAAGACTACTTGAAAAACATAAGATCTATCTACAGCCTATTAACTCGCCGACCGTTCCTATCGGTACGGAACGTTTTCGAGTCAATGTTACACCTAACCACACCGAAGAACAGATATTACAGCTAACCGATGCATTGAAGGAAGTTTTTCACTACTTTGATATTCCTTTTGCGCAGTCGGCAGCAGATGTGTACGCATAACTGTTTTTACAGTATGGAGCAAATCGATATGTATGCCAAGGCCAACATAAATAATAGATGTTTAGATCATCTGACATACCTGTAATGTAATCAATGAAACACACATTTTTCGAGTACAAAACGTGTCGAAAAATATTTTTTGACAACCCTGAAACGTCTACAACCATTGATATATCAACATTTATAGGGGAGGGTGTTTGTCTATGAATAATAACTTGAGAATCGTCACAAGAAAGGCCACTATTAACGATGTGGACATGCTGATTGAACTTAGAAAGCTATTGCTTAATGAAGGGGTGGGTCACTATGTTTCTAAATCTCATGAAGAACAAATTGCTTGGCAGGAAAGCTATCGAAAATGGCTTTTTCGCAACATACATGCAAATGAAAAAATTGTAGTTGCTGTGGCCCATTATGATGGTGAATCCGATATATCGGCTTGTGCAATTGGGATCATTGATGAACGCGCGCCGATGAAAGGATGTTTGAACGGCCTAGTTGGATGGGTACAATCAGTTATTGTTCACCCTGCACGGCGTCGTAGAGGATTTGCTGAAAGTTTAATGAAATATATTTTGGACTGGTTCAAGACAAATGATGTCCAAAAAGTTGTATTACAAACAACACCAATAGCAAAAAATCTATATACAAAGCTCGGATTTACTGATTCTGGCGAAGAATTATTGTTAAAGGAAATTTAATGTTATACAGGAGGAAAATCATGAACGTCTTAATTGTCGGATTGGGGTATGCTGGAACAAGGTTTGTTCAGGCTTTTTCTAATATAAATAAAAACATAGTTGGCAATGAAAAAATCAATATTGCATACGTTGATAGAAGTCTTAAACGTAGTGATATTAAATATTTTGAAGAAATAGATACTGCTATCAAACAATTTGATCCTCAGATTATCGTTATCAGTGTAAATGATGAATTCCACATGGATGTTATTAAAAAGTTGAATGGGTTCAAAGGCTTTGTTATTTGCGAGAAGCCCTTAGCAAATACACACGATGACTTAGAGCTTCTGGAAGCTAAACTAAGCGATATATCTGGATTCTGCCTTAACCTCATAGAACGTTACTCTGATGCAACCATCGTTTTGAAAAAGTATGTTGAGGAGCATGATCTACGGCTTATTCGCGCAAATTTTTACTGGGGAAAGAACAGAATTAATGATCATAGACCAACTTGTGGTGTGATAAGTGAAATAATCCACCCACTAGATCTTATTCAATGGATTTGTGCCCCAAACTCTGATCTGGAGTTGAAATCTATTCAAGGTACTCGCTCCGACTTTTCCATATCAGGGCCGGAGGTGCTTGATAGTGTTGCTGTGACTGCTTATTTAGGAAGAGCTGTAGTAACCGGGTATAGTAGCTTCGTAAATATTGTTCGAAAAAGAGAAGTAGATCTAGTATTTGCCTCTCCACAAAACAAACTAATTTTTGCAACTATGGTATTTGATACACCTGTATGGGATATTGATCATCTCCGTATTTGGGAGAGAACATCCTCTGGAGAACATGTAATCATGGATATGAAAACTAGTATTGATGACTCTAATCCAGGACTTAAAACAGTGCGGAAGCTAGTACGATTAGTAAATGATGTTACTGGGTATGTACTTAATGGAACAGTTCCTTCACAACCGTTTGCCTGTCTCCAAACAGCTTTGAGGCTCCAAAAATTATTAAATACCATAGAACATAATGCGACGACAATCGGACCTGTACAGTACGTGGTTGGTCCTAAACGGGAAATCTACAGCGACGAAAATGATTGGGAACGCCTTGGCTGATCGCAGGCACGGTCAGAGGTTTCACCTGGATTAATAATTTAGGAAACGATTCATGATTTTTGGAACCACTTTTAAATGGGTGCGATAATGATTCAAGGAATGAATTTCCACACTTGAAGATAGGGGCAACTCAGGGGAGAGGGAAGGTTCGACGATTTTAGTATCCTCCCCCCAATGGTAGAAAATGACTTAAACTTGGTTACTGAACCCCTATAGAAGCTTATTCTGGAAGAGCCTCTATTCAAGTTGATTGATTTTGTCGCATTACAGGGAGGGTATTGCATCCATTTTGTCCTCCCTACCTCTACTTTTTTTATTTTGTTTCTTTGCACGTTTTTTCTTTTTATCCCAATAAGAAAATAAGTGTAGTTGTCTATTAGGTACCTAAACACTTCTCAACAATTGACATCTGCTAGAGAAGCTGATGTAGAGGTTCTGATTGGAATAGGTAATTTCTGCACGCAAAGTATTTTTCGACATTAATGGCATATTCTAAGAAAGTAATAAAAACGATTAATTTTGATCGTTCATTTTTTTGCTATGTTCACAAAGAGAATCTTGATTACTTGCTTGACCTAAAAAGAGATCATTTCCAATCATCCTGATTAAAGAGTGGGATAACAGATTTTTTCATTAGATCAATAAACGCATGTACAGTTGGTGATAGATTGTCACTTTTCCAAGCAAGGGCCGTCGTAGTGGTAAATGGATTATTCCGAATGTCACGATAAACAACTTTATTTTTTAATACATATTGTATAGAAGCTGGTACAAGAGCTACGCCCATTCCTGCTGAAACAAGAGAGATGACAGTAGGTAATTCTTGTGTTTCTTGTACTACCTTTGGATGGAATCC
>NZ_FOJS01000080.1 GCF_900111865.1 Parageobacillus thermantarcticus
CGGCAATCCATACAGAGGCCCCACATCGGCTCCGTGGCGAAAGCTTTTCCATTGATGCATGGCGGCCAGCAGGAAGAAGTGAATCAACTCGCGCAACGTAAAGGTTCGAGACGAATCACGATACCCAACCGCTTCGGCAATCAGTTGAATCTCTTCATCCGAAACAAGTTTTTGCATCAAATTCGGGAGTGTGGTATGCTTGTTCATAGAGAGCACCTCCTGGGTTTGTTTGTGTCGCTACTCACATTCTACAGGAAAGGTGCTCTTTTTTCTATACCCTTTGGATTTTATTGGATAATCAACACGCCTGTTTTTATTGTTACTGTATATCATCCATATTATTCGGAATGTTGCATCAAGGGTGCATTTTTACAAGTATTTTAGTTAGATTTATATTTGTAACCCGTGGTGCTAGTTGAGTCTTAACGCTCAACTAGCCCAAGAACAACAAGGGAGTAAGCCAGTAAAATACCATCCAGTGCCGTTTCAAATCCAGAAATCGAGTTAGCTCGAATCTCGGTGATCCGATACGAATCGACTAAAATCGAAAACACGGTTTCAATCACTTTGCGTTTTCGTTTCATCCACTGTTTCCATGCGTCGGATTGGAGAATTCGCTGATTTTTTCGAACGGGCGTCCAAAAAGCGACTCGATGCTCTTCGTACAGCTTCTTTTGTAGTTTTTGGCTGATGTACCCTTTGTCACCTAGGTTATATGGATGTGGAATTTGCGTCATGACGGTTTCAGCGGCCACCCGATCGTGACAAGACGCTTCGGTGACAACATATCCCATCGGAGGCCCTTGGTCGGTGACCTGCAGATGAAGTTTCAACCCATAGAAAGCAATCCTTTTGGAAGCACAATAGCCAATATCGGCAATTCCACGGAATCGTTTGACGCGATGCATTCGAGCTGAATGACACAGCTCGATCGGCAAGCTGTCCACGACCGCATACGCATGGTGTTGTCCACGCTTGGCCAGCTGGTGCCGCATCCACTTGATCGCAAAGCCAAGCGCCCGGCAGCGATGGTTGTACCGAGAACGTTCAGGGAACAAGGCCTTGGGAAACAAATTCCCGATCACAAGCCGGTGCCAAGCCCGTTCGGAAGTGAAGCCCAGCAACTTTCCAAGGACATGGATGGTGATGATGACTTCGTCTTTCTGTTTCAACAAATGACGATTTCGACGTTGAAGAGGAATCTGGATACTCGATAGTTGAGCCGATACAAAAAGCAAAATCGATGCATATTGTTTTTGAAGTTTGACACGATCTGTAGTAAAATGAAAGTGCTCTTGCATGGGGATTCTCCTTTCGAATGGTAGGTCGCACTTTCATTTTAAGGAGATCCTCATGCAAGGGCTATTTTTTATGCTTGTCTGACTTTATCTAGCACCACGGGTATGTTATAGAGTTAGGGAAGATTGCTATAGAATCTACTTTATTGATTAAGGAACTTCAAACGAAACAGGGAATCTTAGAGGCATATTTCCATGTTAATAACCCATCTTGATGACAATTCATATTGGTATTGTATATAAAAATCGGGAAACAGCAAGGTGATGTACTTGAGGCAAAAATTAGAGAAGAGATTGTCCTATATCAAACAGAGAATATGCTACAAAACGTGAATTATTTGTCAATAAAAATAAGCTGTTTGAACATATTAGCCATAATATGTCAAACAGCTTATTTTATATATAGGCATCATATAGACACAAAAGCAACATTTCCATCATCTGTGGTGCTGCACCGCGGCATGGCTGGCTACTAATGGGCTTTGTTAGTGGTTATTTATTCAGCTTCAGCTGTTTTAAGCATTCGGAACATTGGAAGCATGACCAGAATGCCAATGACAAAGAGAGCGGCAGAGGCCAGATAGATCGTGAATAGGGAGAATTGTTCTTTCAACAGACCAGCCAAGCTCATCGTGATGACCATCGAACCCATGAACAGAGGGGTCAATATTCCGTTGACACGTCCTACGAACGTTTCGTCGGTATTGTTCAGTATAATTGTATTAATGCCGATATGAAGAGCGGGCATGAATAGACCGATGATAAACTCGGCCATTAAGGTAAGCCAGAACATAGTGGACCAACCCATAACAAAAATTCCTGCAGCCATGCTTCCCATACCCAGCATCAGCAGGATGTGCGGCGCAATCCGGTTGGAGAATACCATCGCCGCAGCGCCGCCGATGATCATAGCTGCTCCATGGGCTGCAAACAGCCATTGCAAGTAATTCTCTTCCAGACCAAGGCGCTCTGTTACAAGAAAGATGGCCAACGGGTGGATTAAGCCAAGCCCTAACCCAGCAGCCATGAAGCCGCCTCCCAAAGTCACAAGAATCTTGCGCGACCATACATATTGAAAGCCGAGCTTCATTTCATGCCAGAGCGATGTCTCATTTTTGTCCTTCTTCTCCATCTGGTCGGGAGGCAATAAGGTCAGCACAAGAGCAGATAATAGAAAAGCTATACCTACTACCGCCATAGAGATGTAGATGCCGAATTGTTGAAAGACGAAGGTGCCTAAAATCGGACCGATGATCATGAAAATAGCCATCATTGTCTGAAATAATGACATCCCCGCCTGCATCTGTTCTCTCGGAACGTGTATTTTGAACAGCTTCATCCCCGAAGGCTGAGAGAACTGCGATAGGATCGCGGAGACAAATGTCGCGAGGAAAACAGCCTTCCATGTGCCAAACAGGAGCGCCATTAATATGACAAATATCGATATAGCGCTTAAGAGGTCGCACCAGATCATCGTTCGTTTTGGCCGCCAACGGTCTGCGAACGTACCGCCAATAAAGGAAAAAATAAAAATCGGTGCGAACTCGGCCACCGATATGAGTGAGACGGCAAACGCATCCCCATTTGTCTTCTCGGTGACAAACAATAGAATCGCAAAGTTGCGCACCCAAATGCCGACCTGAATAAACAAGCCAGCCGTCATAATCGTTTGGATGAAACGATTGCGTAATAGCGAAGCCATGGATGGATTTGACTTGATTGATGACATAAGAATGACCTCTCCTAATCTTGTATTCGTATAAAAATTGGCTGTTAACTAACCGTTAGCTTTTTGCAAGGTTTAACTGCCATAAAACATATGTTCCCGTTACTGTATTATCAGTGAATGGACGCAAATTGTCAACTGTTACAATTTTATATTCACATAAGAAATCTTCGTTTTTGGAACTGCTTACTGGTTCATAAAAATGCTGATAGATGCGGAACTTCCTGAAGTCTGCAAATTCGACGAAGAATGGTGTGACAGTGGGAGACCGAATTTGTATTGGGCGATGAAAGGATCGATAAACAGCTAAACAAGCGGAATTAACATTTGATAATATTAATTGATTTGTTATAATATTCATGAACCTCTCCCACCTTCATTCCATGAAGAGGTGGGAGTTTCTTACCATCTCCACCAAAGAAGCTTCTGCGCAGAAGAAGGCGGTCTCCTTCTACTCGATGCATTCATCGGAAGCCTTCTTGATGGGTCCAGTAAGCAACATCGGCTTTGCACCGATGGGGCGGTCCAACCCTTCTACTACTTCTTGCTTACGCAATCCGTAGATACGTCAGCTTTGTTTGTACGTTCCAATGTTTGAAGGCGCCATGCAGCGCTTTGCTTAAGATATTTCTCGCGCCATGAACATCACGATGTTCCTCATACCCACACTGGCACACAAACAAACGGGAAGATGCTTTTTTTCTCTTTTGGCAGACAGGAAGACTAGCTCGTATACGACTCCTCGATTTCATGCAAGCGAATGCCATGTTGGGCCAGCTTATAAGCGAGATACTTCTTCACTTTCCCGAATGACCAATTCGAGAGTCTTTGTGCTTGTTTGCGGCTCGTACGTTTTTTCTTTCTCGTGTTCCGCTGCACCCCTTCGACGTTTCCGATATACACATCGGAGACGGATTGCTTTAAACACCAGTCAACAAACTGTTTGGTCGTTTTATGAAGTGCATCCCGCAGCTGTCTTTCGGATTTCGATAACGCATATTGTTTCGCCCGTTTATACTTTTTCCATCGGCGTGATCCTTTTTGGCATTTCGATTGACGCTGCTGGATCTCCGCCAGTTTTTTATTCCGCAGCCGGTGAAGGGAGCGTATTTTTCTTCCCGTGATGAGGAGAGCTTGCCCGTTTTCGCAAAACGCACCTATGGTGTGTACTTCTCCAAGATCGACTCCGACGGAGGAATCCGGTTTGTACGCTTTTGCCTTTTGCCTATCTTCATACGTCACAGCCAAATAAAGACCATGATCAAAACAGCACTCAATTTCTTTGATCGTTCCCTTTGGCAGATGCGACGCATACACGACAATCGGCTTTTCCCGTTTTCCGTGATGGATGCCCATGGAGAGTTCGATTTTTCCGTTTTCATACACTTTGAAACCGTCTTTCGCCCATTTCGTTGGAAAATACTTCTTTTTCTTGTAGGGATAGCGGGCAGGATGTCCTTGCTGGATGGAGTGGTGTGCAGCTTGTCTTGCGAAGAGGTATTTGTGGCAGACGGCTTGAATCGATTGGCTGTGAAGATGGAACTTTCTTTTCGTTTGTTTTTGCAGCTCGCTTTTGGTAATCCAGCATCCATGTTGGAGAAAGTATTCTTTGGCTAAGCGGAGGCATTCATTCCAAACACGGGCGGATTCGCGATTGCAGGCGTACAATCGGTCCAAATCCGCTTTCGATGCCCGGAAGAACACTTTTTGCCCCCGAAGCATGAGCATTCCTTCTTTCTTTGTTTGATGGATGATTTGATTATAGCACATATGTTCGTTTTTAGGAATCAAAAACTTCCCGATTCCTCTCCCTCCTTCACTCCGTTTAGAGGAAGGGAGACTTCTCGGGAAAAATATTAAAAATAGAGGTGCAGTGTGAAATGAAAAATATCATAAGCATGAAAAATGTGTCCTTGATAAGAGAAGACCGAGTTATTTTAAAGGATATAAATTGGGAAATAAAAGAAAAGGAACACTGGGTCATATTAGGTTTAAACGGTTCAGGAAAAACGTCCATATTAAATATCGTAACAGGCTATCAATATCCGACAAAAGGGGAAGTTTCTGTTTTAGGGCATCAATTCGGGAAAACGAACTTGCCTGAGCTTCGAAAGCAAATCGGTTTTGTCAGCAGTTCTCTTGACCGTTTCAATCAAACGTTAAGAGCGGAAACAGTAGAGGATATTGTGATAAGCGGTAAATTCGCTACGATCGGATTATACGAAAATGTGGCCAATGAGGATCGAGAGCAGGCCGAACAGCTAATGGCATCTTTGCGAATCGATCATTTAAAGGGGAAAACGTATGACACATTATCAGAAGGAGAAAAAAGAAAAGTACTTATCGGAAGAGCGTTAATGGCAAAACCAAAATTGCTTATATTAGATGAACCGACCATAGGATTAGACATTTTAGCCAGGGAAGATATTTTATCATTAACGAAAGAAATTATTGCACATCAACAATGTCACGTACTATACGTCACTCATTATATTGAGGAAATTATAGAAGAGATGACACACGTATTATTGTTAAAAGAGGGGCAAATTGTAGCTGGGTCAAGTCCTAATTATTGTGTAAATTCCCCTTTGATAGACAACATGGACCTGATGACTTGACGTATGGTAGGCAAGTCCGGCAAGTCTCCCTGCCAGTCGCCTTCCCGGACAAACGATCATGTTGTCAAGGAACAGGCGTGTCAAGGAGCTTTCGCGGCATATCCTCGCTTCGCTCCGGTATTCCACGTTCTCCTTGACACAGCGAAGGGGTTACCCTACTCTTTTCATCTCCGAAACTTCCTGATTCACCGATCGAGCTTCTTGCTCTTTCGTTTTCCGCCACTGCCAATATTCGGACATATCCAAGT
>NZ_FOJS01000006.1 GCF_900111865.1 Parageobacillus thermantarcticus
GATGAAAAATGGATGTCGGGACGTAAATACTTAGATATGTCCGAATATTGGCAGTGGCGGAAAACGAAAGAGCAAGAAGCTCGATCGGTGAATCAGGAAGTTTCGGAGATGAAAAGAGTAGGGTAACCCCTTCGCTGTGTCAAGGAGAACGTGGAATACCGGAGCGAAGCGAGGATATGCCGCGAAAGCTCCTTGACACGCCTGTTCCTTGACAACATGATCGTTTGTCCGGGAAGGCGACTGGCAGGGAGACTTGCCGGACTTGCCTACCATACGTCAAGTCATCAGGTCCATGTTGTCTATCAAAGGGGAATTTACACAATAATTAGGACTTGACCTCGTCAAGTTAAGTCCAAATTATTGTGTAAAATTCCATTACTAGCACAGTAAATAAGATTTATGGGAAAATAAAATCGCTTTTTACCGTTTTGTTTTGACACAATTTGCGGACTTGATCAATCGTCATTGAATGAAAATTAGAGGTCATGTACAACAAAAAAATGAAAATCGGTAGTGAATGTGGTCGTTAGGGATATCGATTGAAAAACCAAAAAGCCGTATCCCTTGATACATAAGGGATTACGGCTATATATTTAATTTCCATGCTTTCAAAAGAAGCGAGATTAACGAAGATTGAATCCTTTTCCTTCCACGAATTCTTTCATATACATGCGAGCAGGGTTGCTGAGCATGTTGGCTATCTGCCCGGTCCATGTGTCGCGTCGTTTGCCGTTTGTGCGTTTTATGTAATACGCCGATACGGTGTCATTATATTGCCGCAATTGTGATTCGAACTTTGTCCGGTCTTGCTCGTACGTTTCTTCGTGATACACGTGTTCAAACGGCAAGCGCGGTTTTTTGTCCGGTTGCTGCGCCGGATAGCCGACAGCCAGCCCGAAGAGAGGAATGACCCGTTTCGGCACTTTCAGCAGCTTGCACACTTCCGGCAAGTTGTTGCGCAACCCGCCAATATAGCAAATGCCAAGCCCCATCGATTCAGCGGCGATAGCTGCGTTTTGCGCCGCCAATGCCGCATCGATGAGCGCAACCATAAATTTTTCCGTGCTCTCAAGCGATGGCAGCACATCTTTCTGTTCCATTTCGCCAGCCACTTCATGACGGTGAAGATCGGCGCAAAATACGAAGAAATGGCCATTATGTTCGACATAAGACTGATTTCCCGCTAGTTCGGCAAGCTTTCGTTTCGTCTCTTTATTCTTTACCCCAATGATCGAATACGCTTGCACAAAGCTTGATGTCGACGCCGCTTGCGCGCATTCGACGATCGTGCGAATTTGCTCGTCCGTTAACGGACGGTCTTCAAATTTGCGGATCGAACGGTGCTGCAAAATCGTTTCAATAACTGGATTCATCATGAATGCCCCCTATTACCATTAATCGCTTTGCTTTTTTATCATACCAAAAAAGAAAGAGCCAAAAAATGATTGACTCTTTCCAAGTTGTTTATTTATCATCACCATCATCAACAATATGTCCTTCGCCATTTTCCACGTAATTCGTGTGGCGAATATGCGGCAACATGCCGTTTGCTATGTTTTCTGCTGTCATTATTTTAACCTCCACATTTAATACGAAACTTTTTGGTTGCGTTTTGATTATACGAAACCATTTAGTTTCATGGCAATAGCGAAACGGCGAGCAAACTCCTCCTCTTCATTCAACTTTTCATAACAAATGAACAATAAAAAAGAGGCAGACAATGAAAACAAGTTGCCACCTCTCCAAAAACGCTGAAAAGAACACTTTTGTTGATCACGGTGTGCCGTTTTGGCTGCGTTTCACTTATCGCGTAAACCTTCCCTCTGCGTCCGATAAACTTGGATGTCCACGAAATGAGAGCGCTTTTTCCGTTTTCTTTTTAGCATATTTTCCAGCACTTGCTCCCTCTCTTCTTATTTATCAGCCACCTTTTTATAAATGGCATAAGAATATACGATCGGTACGATGGCGATACAGACGATCGACGCAATAAGAAGCACAACGCGAATGGAAGATGGCGCAAAAGCGGATGCGGCGATGATGATTCCGCCAATGAAAAATACTTTGCCGCCAAACCGGTGTGTGCGCGCCCACACCGTTTCATTCGCCAGCGTCCACGGCGTGCGGATGCCCATGAAATAATTCGCTTTGATTTTTGGCATATAATTTCCGAGAATGATAAAAAGCAGGCCTAATCCTATATGTGCAATCCAATCGATATTGACATCATAGCCAAGACCATTGAAAATAACAGCGATATGAATGACGGCAAAAAACGTTAGCGCCGCATTCGCGACAACGCGATGTGCTCCCGCGAATTTTTCGTAATTCTCATTGCGCGGATCGATTTTCGCCACTCCAAGAAATATTCCATAAATAATAGTTAAAAAAATAGGTCCAAATAAAACAACAAATAGCCTTGAAGAATAGCCGTCAACTTCCCCTGAAAAGTTCCAATGCGTCGGAACTTGGTCGGGCAATTGCACATATGCCCACAGCGAAACTCCAGCCATAATGATGATTAGCAAGAAAAAATACCAATGCTTTTTCATTCCGTCTTCTCCTTTCCTTCTTGCAAAGATAAAAGCCACGCAAGTACATCTTGCAATACCGTCGTGTTGATAGAGTAATAGATGTATTGCCCTTCTTTTTCAGAGTGCACTAAATCTGCCTGCTTTAACAAATTAAGATGATGGGAAATGCTCGGTTTGGAAATGCGGAAATGATCGGCGATTTCCCCCGCCGTTAAATTCTTGTTTTTTAACAAGTTGAGAATGTCCCTTCTCGTTGGATCGGCCAGTGCTTTATACACAAGGTTCATTTTCATATTACGTTCACCATCATTATTTTATTATTTAGAAAATTATCTAATTATTTAATTTTAGAATAGAAAATATTTTGATCTTTGTCAATATTCTTCCAAAATAAAAAACGTTTGGCAATATCGATAATAGAAAAAAGCGTCCCACTTCGGAACGCTTTTTGTCTCTATTATTCAGCGAATTTTCCTTCTTGGTAATCGCGGATCGCCTGGCGGATTTCTTCTTGCGTGTTCATCACAAACGGTCCGTAAGCAACAACTGGCTCGTTGACTGGCTCGCCGGCATAAAGGAGGACGCGCAGCTTTTCTTTGGCGATAACGGTAATTTCACTTTCCGGTTCGTTTTCGGCACGGCTTAAAAACAATACTTGCCCTGCTTTTCCTTCCGTTTTATCGGCGCCGAATGTCCCGCTTCCTTCTAAAATATAAAAAAAGCCGTTGTAGCTTCCCGGCAAATCTTGCACGACACTTGCCCCCGGTTCCAATATCATTTCAACCATCGTTACGGGAACATGATTGAGCGTCGGTGCTTTTACCCCTTGCGACGACCCGGAAAACACGCGGATCAGCGCCCCATCTTCTTGGCGGATCGGCATGTCCTCCGCCTTTAAATTTTGATAGCGCGGCTCCGTCATTTTTTTCTCCTTCGGCAAATTAATCCACAGCTGCAAGCTATGTACCGTTGAGCCACGGGCCGGATCTTCTTTATGAATGACGCCTCTGCCCGCAGTCATCCATTGCACGTCCCCCGGTCCTAACGTTCCATGACCAGCTTTGCTATCAAAATGTTCCAGCTGTCCGTCTATAACGTACGTCACCGTCTCAATCCCGCGATGTGGATGAAAGTCAAACGTTCCTCTTTCAAAAATATCCTCCATTAGCAATAAAAACGGATCGTATTCTTGCCAATTTCCTGGCTCTAATACTTGGCCGCTGCGGTGAATCGGGCTGTTTGTCTCAATTTGCACCGTTTTTACGCGGCGGATGCGACGCTGTACCGGCATCTTGTTTCCCCCTTATCCCTTGCTTGCAAGCAACTTTCATTTGTATCGTACCCCAATATAGCTGATAAATGCAAACGATTTATTTCTCTATCTCTAGCGGCATCTCTTTCTTATATCCAAAACGGATAGAAGCTTCGTTCGCGCTGCTCCATCATGCTTTGCGCGTTTTGAAACGATTTCTTTTCGCTGATGAAACATCTCTTGCAAAAGCGAAAGCCTAGCACGCAGGCAAGCGCTTCTTTTCACTCCCTTTATGTTTTCGAGATAATTTACTTTTTTCTTACTGATATAAATTTTTAAATTTATAGAAAAAAGTACTTCACTTTACAAAAGTAAGTCAGTTACATTATTATATTAACGTTCAAACACTATGCTACATGTAATGCCGATGTATATAGTGTTTAACAAACGCATTAATTCATCGCAATGAAAGGAGCAAAAAACATGGCAAAATTATTGTACATTACGGCAAACCCTAAACGAGAAGAAGAGTCTTACAGCTTATCCGTCGGCAGAGCGTTTCTGAACGCTTATAAACAACAAAACCCGCAAGACGAGATTATCGAATTAGACCTTTACCGCACCGACATCCCTTATATCGATGCCGACGTATTGAACGGCTGGGGCAAACTACAGCAAGGACAATCGTTTGAACAATTAAGCGCGGAAGAAAAGCAAAAAATAAGCCGCATTAACGAACTAACAGATCAGTTTATCAGCGCGGATAAATACGTGTTTGTCACACCGATGTGGAATCTTACTTTTCCGCCAAAAATGAAAGCTTATATTGATACGATTTGCATCGCAGGAAAAACGTTCCGTTACACGGAAAACGGTTCGGTAGGGCTATTAACAGGAAGAAAAGCGGTACACATTCAAGCACGCGGCGGAATTTATTCAGAAGGGCCAACGAAAGAATTGGAATTTGGGGATCGTTATTTACGGGCGATACTCGGCTTCATCGGGATTACCGACGTACAATCTGTAATTGCCGAGGGGATGGCGCAATTCCCAAATGAAGCTGAAGCCATTAAGCAAAACGCGATCAAGCGCGCGGAAGAAGTAGCGAAAAACTTTTAATGAAAGCAAATTTTGGCCTGTTCCTTTCATGAAGGACAGGCCATTTTCGATGTAGTTAAAGAAACGACAAAAAACGTTGTTGTTTTCCGATAATCCAAGTTCGCTGAACAGAAAGAGATTGTGCCAATCATCAGATGTGATCTCATTTTATCGCTATAATAAAAAAGCTTGTCGATGTGAATCGACAAGCTGTGCACTCTCACTTGAATATGTAATGGCGGAGGAGGAGGGATTCGAACCCCCGCGGGCTGTGACACCCCTATCGGTTTTCGAAACCGACCCCTTCAGCCGGACTTGGGTACTCCTCCAGTTCAATGATGGAGCCTATCGGATTCGAACCGACGACCTCCTGCGTGCGGGGCAGGCGCTCTCCCAGCTGAGCTAAGGCCCCATCATGAATGATCGGGAAGACAGGATTTGAACCTGCGACCTCATGGACCCGAACCATGTGCTCTACCAAGCTGAGCTACTTCCCGACATCTCGCCGCAATCGATAGTTTCTATCGCTTGCGGCAATTATTATTCTAACGAAAAAAATAAAAAAGTCAATAGATTTATCGATTTTTTTTACTCCACTCCTAAATTCATTTATTTTTTACTATTTAAAAAATAAAAAATACTTTTTTGTTGCAAACACGTTTAGCAAAAAAAGGACGAAACCCTTAAAGCGGGTAATGCTTATTGGGTCTCGTCCCCTTTCTTTTTTTAATATACGTCGCGCTTCGTAAACACAATAAACGCGATGGCAAGCGCCAAAAGCCCCCACACCGCTAACACCGTCATGGAAAATCCGAGCGTCATTCCGTCAATTGGCGGCGCCGTTCCGCTGATGTAATCCGTAAGGCGAAGGTTGACCATAAACAAATATTTCGCCGACTCCCATGAGGACACCATATTGGATAAAATCGCTCCGGAAATCAGCGCCGCAAGCATAATGCCCATCACCGCGGCGGTGCTGCGCATCAATACAGAAAGCATGAACGTTAATGTCCCAGCGACAATCGCAACATACCAGGCAAGCCCTAGTTCGATTAACACGTATTTCCATTGCGGAAGCAAATGAACCCCTTCCGTATTTAGGTCCTCCCCGTTAATGGTGAAACCTGTGAGCAATGGCAGACGCCATCCGTGATACCCGAATACAATTCCTGAAATCAAATAAGAAAGCAAAGCGACCGTCAGCAAAATAAACGAAATCGCTAAAAGAAGAGCTATGTATTTGCTAAGCAAAATCGTTCCCCTTTTCACCGGCCTTGTCAACAAAAGCTTGATCGTTCCGCCGCTTGCTTCTGATGATACTAAATCAGCGGCAACGACCATGACTAAAAGCGGGAGAAACAAATCGATCGCATTTTCGATAAACATGCGCATAAACGTCGGCGCGCCAGGGGCGGATGGGTTGATGTCATGCTCTAAATAGTATTGCTGTTGTTGGAGGCGGATTTGCAAATATTTCCGCCATTCTTCCGAAATGCTGCTCGAATTCAGCCGATTTTGCGCGTCGATAATTTGCTGCTGAAGCTGCGTCCGCCAATCACTCGTCCCTAAACGTTCTTGCAGCTCCTTGACCTGCTTAAATTGCGCGTACGTAAAAAGGGCAACGAGCACGGCGACGATCGCAGCAATGACAAACAGACGTTTTTTGCGGACAATTTTTAACATTTCGTTGTATACGAGATTATTCAATTGTCTCTCCTCCCGTTAATTCGATAAACAAATCTTCGAGCGTCGGCAGTTTCGGCTGGATCTCATGGACGGCAACCCCTGCTTCGACAAGCTTCTTGTTCCACACGGAAAGTTTTTTTGGTTCGTATGGGGTGATCAACGTGTCCCCATCTGTTCGAAAAATCGACGTTTCCGCCGCCAATATCGCTTTTGCCGCCTCCAGCGGCTCGGCTTTCCAGACGACACGCGCTTGTTCTTTTAACAAATGTTCCACCGTATCAACCCGAAGCATCGTCCCTTTCGCCATAATTGCCACACGGTCGCACATCAGCTGAATTTCGCTTAATAAATGGGAAGACACTAAGACGCTTAATCCTTCCGTTTCCGCCAAAAAGCGGATAAATTCGCGCATTTCGCGGATGCCGACAGGATCAAGCCCGTTGGTCGGCTCGTCCAAAATCAGCACTTTTGGCTTTCCCAACAGCGCTTGGGCAATGCCGAGGCGCTGCCGCATCCCAAGCGAATACGTGCTGACACGATCATGAATGCGGTTTTGCAGCCCGACCAGTTCGACCACTTCGTTCATTCGCGCTTTCGGAATATCTGGAACCATGCGCGCGAAATGCTCGAGGTTTTCCCAGCCGCTTAAATACGGATATAACTCGGGATTTTCGACGATGCAACCAATATGGCGAATCGCTTTCGTAAACTGACGCTCGAGGTCATAGCCGCAGATGGAAATGCGCCC
Organism: Parageobacillus thermantarcticus; assembly: GCF_900111865.1. Taxonomy (GTDB): domain Bacteria; phylum Bacillota; class Bacilli; order Bacillales; family Anoxybacillaceae; genus Parageobacillus; species Parageobacillus thermantarcticus. The sequence continues at coordinate 7,319 of NZ_FOJS01000006.1, forward strand.
GGACGTTGGCTTGATGAGCCCGACGAGCATGCGGATCGTCGTCGTTTTTCCCGCGCCGTTTGGCCCTAAAAAGCCGAATACTTCCCCTTCTTTTAGTTCAAACGAAATACCTTTAATAATTTCTTTGCGGCGAATCGTTTTGCGCAAATTTTCTACGATTAATGTCGCCTGCTTCGTCACTTTTCGTCCCCCTCTGTAAATGTAATTAAGGAAGCGACGCGTTCGCCAATCCGCTTGTACCCTTCCTTATTCGGATGGAAATGATCGCTGTACAAATAATCATTAACATGAAGCGCAAACAAATCGAACGTTGGCACAGCGATAATATTCGAATAGCGAGCCGCTGTTTCTGCTGAAGCAAAATTCCACTGCCGTACGATCGCTGACGTTTGCTTCGCATCGCCGAGATCGCTAAATGGATTGTAAAGCCCGATGTAAAAAACGACGGCATCTTTGTTGATGCGGCGAATCGTTTGAAAAATGCGGTCTAAATTGCGCAAATACGAAGCTTTTGCTTGTTCAATCTGCTTTGGCGCAAGCTTCAGCGCTTCCCCACCTTGAAATAAATCATTGCCGCCGATCGTCATGACAATAATGTCGGCTAATTTCAACTGCCGCTCGATTTCGGCTTGTCCTAATTGCTGAAGAAGTCCGGCAGACCGCTGCCCTTTTATGGCCAAGTTTGTGACGCGAATCGGCTTCGCCGTTTTTTGGCGGAGCTGATCAACCATATAGCCGACATATCCTTTTCCGCTTTCATCTCCCGTTCCTCTTGTCAGCGAGTCGCCGAGGGCAACAATATAAATTCCACGGTTATCCGTTTTCTCCTCTTTTGGATATTTTGCCGTGCCTGCCGGCGGCGCTTTGGCGGCAAAAAATTGGTCTTGAATCGCCATGGCGAGGCCGCCAAGCCATAATATTCCTGCCAGCGCGGATACAATCGTGATGATGCCAACAATACCGCGGCGCATGCAATCATCCTTTCTTTATCTTTATTTTTTTATCATACAACATTTTCTTGACGTTGCCTAACGTATGGCTTTTTGCACAAAAAAACAGCTTGGTGATGTTACCAAGCCCATTATGTTCGAACCATTTTCTGGATATACATTTATCTCAATCGGTATACACTTGATGCACTTCGAATGTTCCTTTTCAAAATACGATGAAACTAGCCTTGCATCGGCAATCGCATTGCATCAGAAATAACACAACCATTCCCATCTAACCTTGATTAATTGTCTTTTGCAAATAATCGACAATTCCGAGCGAACATACTTGCAGATCGAGGCGGATGATATCGTGCGCTTCGGATGTCGACGGAATATTTTTTGCTTGCAAAAAGGCGTTGACCTCTTGATATAGCGCTTGATACACTGCTTCCGCTTTTTCGCGCATCGGCGCTTCGTGGTGTTCCGCCATCACCTTTTCTCCCGCCTCGATAAACTTTGGAAGCCAAAACCGAAGCTGTTCGAACGCGGTGCGAGGGTTTTCTAGCATGCCAAAATGACCGAAATAAATGCGTTTAGGCTGAAGCTGTTCGAGACGTTCCGCCGATTGCAGCATCGCCTCCGGCCGAAATTGGTTTGGGGAAGTGGATGGCAAACAATATTCCAAGCCATTTTTCAGCAACTGCGGATAAAATACCCCGATCGTATCGCCGGTAAAAACGCCGCGGCTGCGTGAATCGTAAATCGAAAAATGATGGTTGGCATGGCCAGGCGTATCAAAAAACGTCAGTTCACGCTTGTCGCTGAGCGTAAGTGTATCGCCATCTTCTTTTACGATAAGACGGTCCTCTGGAACCGGTAAAACAGGGGAAAACAATTTTTCAAATTTCTCCCCATACACCGCTTTCGCCCCAGCGATTAATCGCGATGGGTCTGCCAAATGCCGCTTCCCTTTCGGATGGACGACAACAAGGGCATTTGGACACTTTTCTAGCAGCATCCCAACACCGCCGGCGTGATCCAAATGAATATGTGTCACAATAATATAGCGGATATCCGCAGGATCAATATGAAGCGCTTCCAATCCTTTTAATAAATGCGGAACGGAAGGGCTCGGCCCCGTCTCGATAATGGCTGGTTGCTCTTCATGAAGCACATATGTACCGGTGCGCTGTGCAACTCCTAAATCATACAAGTCAATCATGGAAATACCATATCCTAAGTCAACCGGTTTTTGCATAATGTCATCTCCCATTTTTATATTTATTTTAATATTCTAACAAATAAAAAAGAGAATCTCCACAATAAAGAAGACATAAACGATTTCCGATTATCCATCTTCCATCGTTTATGTCTTATACGATCTACCTTACATCTATATCTCCTCGTGTTGTTTTTGAATAAAGGCATTAACTTGACGTGCTGGATAAACGGGCTGTTTCTCCATCCCAGCATCAAGGAACGTTTACTTTTCAATCCGCGACATGTCCTTTCGCTTATTTTTATGACGCAAGATCATTAGATAGCGACATTTTCCGATGGTTGCGAACCGCCAACCATATCGAGATGGCCCAACCGAGCACGATAGCGCCGTATACGGCTGGATACCATTTGTCAGGAACCTCCCACGCATGAAGCAATGTGCGAACATTAGTAAAAATGATTAATCCCCCGACTAACACCCCAAGCAAATGGGATGGCAACTTGCGGACGAGCCACGCGGCGATTGGCGCAGCGATAATGCCTCCTAACATGAGCGTTCCTACCCAAAACCAATTGACTTGCTCCCAACCTAACGAAATAACAAAGCCAATCGTTGCGGATAAAGCAATGGCAAACTCTGACGTATCAACCGTTCCAATCACTTTTCTCGCTTCCATTCCTTTGTTGGCAAGAAGAACAGGGGTGGAAATCGGGCCCCATCCTCCTCCGCCAGTCGCATCTAGAAAACCGGCCACTAAACCAAGCGGGACAAGTTGCTTATTCGAAAATTTTCGTGGCGGCTGTTGATCTTGTCTGGCAGAAAGGAACAAAAACCGGTACATGATGTAAAATCCAAGCGCCAGCAAAAATAGCGAAACATATGGTTTGATGAGATCCCCCGGAAGATTGCTTAAAAAGCAAGCGCCGACAAACGCGCCGAGCGAGCCGGGAATAATTAATTTGATCATCATGTCGCGATCGACGTTTCCGAATTTCATATGCGACACGCCCGAAGCTGCTGTCGTGACTACTTCCGCTAAATGCACCGATGCAGAGGCGACCGCAGGAGTAATTCCAAACGCAAGCAACAGCGTTGTTGATGTGACCCCATATGCCATTCCGAGCGAACCGTCAATAAGCTGTGCGATAAATCCGACAATCACAAATACGATTAACTTTTTCACTTCAGTGTCCCTCCGTTTGAAACGATAGAATATTTTTATTAATTAATACATTAATACCAAGTATTCATAGTTGTCAACTTTGAATTATAAAAAATTAAAATAGAGTTCAGACTCATTATCTGAACCCTATTTTGCCTAAGTGTTATGCAGCGTTTTTCTATCAAAATTTACAAAGAAGGCTGCTAGCGCAATCTTTTCCGTTTAAAATTTCGCTTGATATATGTTCCGTAACGGCGGCAAAGCTTTTAAACATGCGCGAGTAAACCAGCGATAAACTGATAAGCCGTTTTCGACAATTGGTTTTCATCATTTGGATCAAAAAACGCATTTTCTCCGTCTTTAAATAGCGACATGTTCACATGCATGCCGGAGCCATTGATACCGAACACCGGCTTTGGCATAAACGTGGCACGCAGCCCATATTTATTGGTGATCGTTGGTTTGATAAAACGATCGATAATTGAGAAAACAAACGATAATCGAGGAAATCGCGGCAACAACAAGAAGGGTAAACACAATAAAAATTTGATATTTCACCGCAGCGATCGGCTCCGCACCCGCCAAAATCATTCCCGTCATCGTTCCGGGAATTTGTACAAGCCCCATTGTTTTTAAAGAATCGATCGTTGGAATCATCGCGATTTTGACCGCGTGCTGTTTTATATTTTCGCGCTGCCCTTGCTTCATCGTTTCTAATACGACGCTTGCAGCGACCATCGCCGTTCCGGAAAACATGCCGGCAACCGGAATCATGTACCGCGCCTGAAACGGAATAATGCGGCAAATCAGCCATAACATGATCGGAATCCCGACAGAAACGATCATGCTGAAAAAAACAAGAAAAAACGTGCGTTTTGTATCATTTCCCCGCCTTGAAACATTGAACGAGGCGACAGCGACCATCAATAGCACATAACCAATGATGACATACCATTTTTCTAGAGAAAAAAGGTAAGAAATACAATATCCTAATAGGAGTAGTTGAACAAAGCCGCGCAATGAAGACCAAATAATGTCTTTTTCCAATTTTAATGATTGGCGGTAAGATACAAATACCGGCACAAGGATGAACAGCCATATGACGAAAAGCGACGTATGACTGATTTCGTTCAATCAAAGCACCTTCTTTCACGTAGCAGTTAGTCCATATGCCGATGCCGCCATGACCCTGACGGAATAAGCGGAAGGTGGGCGGCTTTGCTTTTCGGGTATACATATACATATCCTTCGATCGGCTGCTCGATATCTTTAATCCAAACCCGTTCGTACTCGTTATTTTGCCCTCCTTCTTCATACCCTTCGAGCTCATCCATCGCTTGCAACCCTTTTTCTGTTACCGTCAACCATTCGCCAACTACTTCTCCTTCTTCTTCGATAACGAGCGCGGGATATGCGCCGACATGATAAAGACGGCCTTTCACTTTCCCCGGCTGGATATCGCGGATGTACGGTGCCGCGACATGATGGTTTTCCTCTCCGACTAGCAACGTTCCATACACAAACACACGGTATAGCAGCGGTCTCATTTCTTTTCTCCCTTCATAAGTTTACATAACAATATTATGGTTATTAGTAGAAATGATATCTACTACTTACCATACCGAAAAAACAAAAACAATGGAAGCCCTACCTCTCATCCATCCTTGCAGCTCCGAAGCTGCGCCAGCGTGAATTTGCCTTTTCGACAGAAACGGACCGCCGCAAAAAAAGTGATACCGCCAAAAGCGATATCACTTTTGTTTTCAGTGTAAAAGGGAGCATCGATATTCATTGCAACCGTTCCGTAACAAACGATGCTCGTTTTATGCTAATCGATCGATGCGGGAATGTCAAGAGTTGACTATTCTTTCCACTTAATGCTGCAACCGATGCTCGGCTTTTGCTTTTCTGGCACCGGTTCGTTGTTTAATAATGCATCAAGAGCGGCACGAATCGACTCGCCTGTAACCGGGATGCCGTTGTTTGGTCTCGAATCGTCCAATTGTCCACGGTAGACACATTTTAAATCGCGGTCAAACACGTAAAAATCTGGAGTGCACGCCGCCTGATACGCTTTCGCCACCTCTTGTGTTTCATCAAATAAATATGGGAACGGATACCCTAATTCTTCCGCCACTTTTTTCATGTTTTCCGGCGAGTCTTCCGGATATTTTTCGACATCGTTCGAGTTAATCGCGACAAACGTCACTCCTTTTGGCTGATAATCGTTGGCAAGGCGGACGAGTTCATGCTGCACGTGTTTGACAAACGGGCAATGGTTACAAATAAACATAATCACCGTGGCCACATCCGATTTGACGTCTTCCAAGCGGACTGTTTTTCCATCAACCGCATTCACCAGTTCAAACGACGGCGCTTTTTTGCCTAACGGGAACATGTTCGATTCAACTGCTGGCATATATCCACACCCTTTCCAAATCCATATTTTACTTTATTATACCAAAGCAACAAAGCGAATCACAAATCCCCGCTTCAACGGATGAACGAATAAACATACATATAGCATTCACGTCATTCACGACGCTCATAAGCGTTTAGGTCTTATACCGAAAATGTAGAAAACATTCCTGCAAATAATGGAGTTCCGGAAATTGTATAAAAAAGCAGTTTTATTTTCCGGTTACCCAAGTTTACTGAACGGAGAGAGAAGTTTTACACCATAACTAGGACGCGGCCCGCGGATAAGCGGAGGAAAAAATGTTAAAATATATTACAGGCAAATTAATAGACATTTTTTTGAAATTGAACCATAATGAATATAAATGTCTTATCGTTTTATGGGAGAATTTCCTAAAAAACGCATTAGATCACGAAAGGATGTTTTTCATGCGCCTGAAATTAAGCGTTTTAGACCAGTCTCCGATCGCCGAAGGCATGACCGCGGAAGAAGCGTTAGCGAATACCGTCCGGCTCGCGCAATTTGTCGAGAAACTCGGCTATGAACGTTTTTGGGTATCGGAACATCACGATACAAACAGCCTCGCCGGCTCATCTCCGGAAGTGCTGCTCGGCCATATTGGCGCAAAAACATCGCGCATTCGCATCGGGTCGGGCGGAGTCATGCTTCCGCATTATAGCGCCTATAAAGTAGCGGAAAATTTTAAAGTGCTCGCAGGTCTTCATCCCGGCCGGGTCGATTTAGGCGTCGGACGGGCGCCTGGCGGCATGCCGATCGCAACGATCGCCTTGCAAGAAGGAAAGCGAAGAGATATAGATCGCTATCCAGAACAAATTGACGATTTGCTTGCTTATTTGCATAACGATTTGCCAGAAAAACATCCGTTGCACGGGCTAAAGGCGACGCCAAACGTTCAGACAGCGCCCGATGTGTGGCTGCTCGGCTCAAGCTCATCCACCGCGCTTCTTGCTGCGCAAAAAGGGTTGCCGTATGTGTTTGCTCAATTTATTAACGGCGAAGGCGGAGAATATTATACGAAATTGTACCGCGAACAGTTTGTTCCATCAAAATATTTGGATAAGCCGCGCAATATGGTCGCCGTGTTCGCCATTTGCGCCGAAACGGAAGAAAAAGCGGAATGGGTGGCATCAAGTCTGGATTTATCGCTGTTGATGATTGAGCAAGGCATGATGTCGAACGGCACGCCAAGCCCGGAAAAAGCGATGGCTTACCCATACAGCCCGTTTGAGCGCAAACGGGTTGTTGAAAATCGCAAGCGGATGATCGTCGGCACACCGAAACAAATGAAAGAACAGCTTTTCCGATTAAGCGAGGCATATGAAACCGACGAAATCATGTTGGTCACGATTACGTATGATTTTCAAGATAAATTGACGTCATTCCAATTAATTGCCGAAGAAGTATGGGGGTAGAGGAACAAAATGAAAGTGATTTCTGTCAACGTCGGCGCGCCGCAAACAGTGATAATCGATGGAAAACCGCTCACAACGGGAATTTATAAAAAACCTGTGCTTGAACCGATCTTCGTGACAAAACACAACTTTGCTGGAGATGGACAAGCGGATTTAGTGAATCACGGCGGATATGACAAAGCGATTTGCGCCTATCCGTCCGAACATTTCGCCGAATGGGAAAAACGGTATCACCGCCCGTTTTCTCCTGGCGCGTTTGGAGAAAACCTTACGTTAGAAGGACTTACAGAAGAGCAAGTATGCATCGGCGATATTTTTTCCGTCGGAACCGCCGTCATTCAACTTTCCCAGCCAAGGCAGCCTTGCTTTAAGCTCGCCAAACGGCACGGCCTTCCGGACCTTCCGCTTGCCGTGCAGCAAACAGGGCGAACCGGTTTTTATTTTCGGGTGTTGCAAGAAGGAATCATTCAACAAGGGGATAAGCTCACACTTGTTGAACGCAGCCAGACCCGGTTATCTGTCCAATATGTCAACCACATTTACTATGTTGAAAAAACAGATGGCGAAGCAATGCAAAAAATCATCGCGGAACCAGCCTTGTCGGAAAGCTGGCGCAAAGCGTTTGCGGCAAGGCTTTCCGCCATCGCTGACAAATAAACGACTTGTACGCGCATGTACAAGTCGTTTTTTATGATACTTCTTCTTTTTGCAAATGATGATGATACAAATCATAATAAAATCCTTTTGCTTCTAGCAGCGATTCGTGTGTGCCTTGTTCGATAATTTTCCCTTCATTCAAAACAAGAATGCGGTCGGCGTTTTGAATCGTATTGAGCCGATGGGCGATGACAAAACATGTCCGCCCTTTCATCAGCCGTTCGAGTGCTTCCTGAATTTTCATTTCAGTCACTGTATCGATATTGCTTGTTGCCTCGTCTAAAATTAAAATCGACGGGTTTGCCACCATTGCTCGGGCGATGGCCAACAGCTGTCTTTGGCCTTGGCTGATGCCGCCGCCATCTTGCTTTAACACCGTGTCATAACCGTTCGGCAGCTTCATAATAAACGAATGCGCGTTCGCCCATTTTGCCGCCCGCTCGACTTCTTCATCGCTCGCGTCTAATTTTCCGTAGCGAATGTTGTCGCGAATCGTCCCTTCAAACAAAAACGTATCTTGCAAAACAAACGCCATATGGGCGCGCAGACTTGCCCGTTTAATCGAGCGACTATCGTGCCCATCAATGAAAATATGGCCGCGATCCGGATCGTAAAAGCGGGCCAGCAGTTGCAAAATCGTCGTTTTCCCCGCACCGGTCGGACCGACGAGCGCCACCGTTTCTCCCGGAGAAACGGAAAAGCTGACGTCGCGGATCGCATCTTGCTTTTTGTCATAAGAAAACACGACATGGTCAAATTCTACTTTTCCTTGGATGTAGTCAAGCGAGATGGCTCCTGTTTCATCCTGTTCTTCTTTTTCCATATCGAAAATTTCAAACACCCGTTCCGCTCCGGCTAACGCCGAAAGCAGCGTATTCCATTGGTTCGCCAAATCGTTTAACGGCCGGGTAAATTGGCGCGCGTATTCGGCGAATACGACGATAACCCCAATGGAAATCATTCCTTTCAGCGCTAAAATACCGCCGACGCCGGCAATAAGCGCGAAGCTTAAGTTGTTTAAAAAGTTCATTAGTTTCGGGATAAATCCAGAATATGTTTGCGCCCAAAATCCAGCTTGTTTCAATGTTTCGTTTTTCCGCAAAAATTCGTCAATCACTCTTCGTTCTTGCGCAAACATTTTCACGATTTTTTGCCCGGAAATCACTTCTTCAATAAACCCATTCATCTCTCCTAAACAGCGCTGCTGCTCGCGAAACCGTTTTTGCGTGCGGTTGGTAATCCATCTCATCCCAATGTACATCAGTGGAACAACAAGTAAAGTGACAAACGTTAAAAGCGGACTTAGCCAAAGCATGACGCAGATCGCTCCAACAAGCGTAAGCGTGCTCGATATCACTTGAATCACCGTGCTGTTAAACGTTTGGCTCATATTTTCGATATCGTTCGTGATCCGGCTCATCAATTCCCCTTGCTGGCGCTTGTCAAAAAACGAAATCGGTAGTTCGTGAAAATGGCGGAACAGCTGTTGCCGAATGGCATAAATCGTTTTTTGGGCGACTCTGATCATCCAGTAGCTTTGCAAAAAAGTGGATACAGAAAGTGACGCATAAATAAAAAGAAGAAGCGCCACAACAAGAAAAAAACCGTCCATCCGTTTCGTGACGATGTAGGCATCAATCGCTCTTCCGACTACGTACGGGCCAAGAAGGCTTAAACAAGAGCTAATGATGACCATTGCGACAACGGCAATAAGCCATCCTTTTTGCGGAGAAAGAAATGACCAAAGTCGCTTCAATGTTCCGATGTTGTCTTTTGCTTGTTGCTTTTGCCCGACAGTTGCCATCGTGCTATGTCGCGGTCGCAACATTATGTTCCCTTCTTTCCAAACTGTGATTCTACAATTTTCCGGTACAACTCACTTTTCTCTAGCAGCTCATCATGGCTACCTTTTGCTAAAAGCTTTCCGTCATCTAGCAAAAAAATCGTATCTGCTTCCATCGCTGTTTGAATTTTTTGCGTCACAATAAATGTTGTACACGTATATTCCTTTAGCGCCCGCAGCAATTTTGCTTCCGTTTTTAAATCTAAGGCGCTTGTGCTGTCATCGAGCAATAAAATTTTCGGCATTCCAACGAGCGCCCTTGCGATCGAAAGACGCTGTTTCTGCCCACCGGACAAGTTTACTCCTTTTTGCCCAATGACCGTGTCATATCCATTTGGAAACTTCATAATCGTATCATGGATTTGCGCGTGTTTCGCCGCTTGGATAATCTCTTCCATCGAAGCGCGCTCGTTTCCGAAACGGATGTTTTCGGCAATCGTTCCAGAAAACAGCAATACTTCCTGTGGAACGAAACGGATGAATGCGCGCAACTGTTCTTGCTTTATTTGCCGAACATCGACGCCATCGACCATCACCCGCCCGTCAATCGGATCGTACAGACGGGGAATCAGCTGAAGCAACGACGATTTTCCTGAACCAGTTGCGCCTAAAATCGCGACTGTTTCATGAGGGTGAACGACAAATGAAATATCTTTTAAAACGAGAGCGTGACTATTCGGATAACGAAATGACACGTGTTCAAAGCGGACTTCTCCTTGTCCGGAGACTTTTTCGCTTGCTTGTTGATCATCTTCAATATCCACTTTCACGCTTAATACGTCAGCAACACGGCCAGCCGATGCTTTAGCGCGCGAAAAGGCCATCGTAATAAATGTAAACATCGATAACGCCGAGGTAATGCGGGTCGTATAATTGACAATTGCCACTACTTGCCCCGCCGTCGCACTTCCTAATTGAACGTCGATGCGGCCGACGAAAAGAATGACGATAATCGCCATATTCATAATAAACAATAATACGGGAGTAATCGTTTCTACTAAACGCAACGCGCTGATTGTCCGTTCCATCAGCGTTTCGTTTGCTTTCATAAACCGCTGCTGTTCATATGTTCCTCTCATCCACGCCTTAATGAGGCGCATCCCCGCCAAATTTTCACGCATCACTCGGTTGACGCGGTCGAGCGCTTGCTGCACGATCGAAAAAGACGCTGTCGCTTTTGTCATCATCCATAAAAGAAACGCGACTAATATCGGAACAGTAACAGCAAACACAAGCGCCAGCTGAACGTGAACGACAAAAGACATCACTACCCCAAATAGAACAAGAAGCGGCGCCCGCAAAGCGATGCGCAAACTCATAAACACCATGTTTTGGATTTGCGTCACATCGTTTGTCATTCTTGTAATGAGCGAAGCGGTCGGAAACCGTTCAAAATCGGCAAACGAAAACGATTGAATTTTTTCAAACAAATGTTTTCGAAGCAAAAACCCGTACTCTTGACCAACGTAGGCGGCGGCAAATGAATTGGCAATTCCCGAAGCAAACGCTAACAGCGAAGTGCCAAGCATGACCGCTCCCCACGTCCAAACGACAGAAAGGTTTTTCGTCATTATCCCGTTGTCAATAATTTTTTCCATCAACAGCGGCTGCCACAATTCCACTAACAGCTCAATGAACATAAGCGACCAAGCGATGATCATCCATTTGCGATACGGTTTTAAGTAAGACAGCACTTGCTGCATCGTTTCACTCCCCCGCGCCTATGATGTAACTTTCATTCTACTTGCAAAAAAAATATTTTACAATTTTTCGATACTTTAAAAGCAAATTACCGGGGGATATCTCTCCATGCGTTTTGTTGACAAAAATTAGAGAAATGGTTAATCCCGCTTCCGCACTCCAGTCCAAATTCGCATCAACGTTTCTTGATCAGCAATCGCTCCATATGAAGAAGCGAAAAACGGCATGACATCTTGTTCGCTCTCTACAATCGGAAACAATTTATGAAATTTCGCGATCATTAATAGCTTTTTGATCGTTTTATTCGAAGAAACGGCAAAGATCACTTTCTTTTTTTTAGCAACTTCTTTTTTTAGAAAATGGATTAATAACGCCAAACCAGTACTATCAATAAACTGAAGGTTGCTGACATCCACAACGACGACGTCCCCTTTCATTTCCGATAGCGCCATTCCAATCTTTTGACACGCAAATTGCTGTGTATTGTAAACCAACTTCCCTTTTAGCAATATTTTTCCATATCGTTTTGACGATGTCATCTCTAATTCCAGAGTAGATATTTGCCTATTCATTGCGCTCTCTCCTCATTTTCATCGCAATCGCGCATTTTCCATTTTCTCGATGTTCCAACCATATATCATCCATCGTTTCTTTTATCAGCAAAAGGCCGCGCCCTGATTCCGCAAGCAACAAATCTTCAAGATTTTTCTCGCGCATTCGTTCCAACTGTTTGACCGGGATTCCATCTCCTTCATCCATCACCGTTACAGTGACGTCCTCCTCCGTAATTCGCAAAGATAATAAAAACGTCTTTTTTGCCGTTTCTTCCCCCAATTGTTTTATTGCTTTGACCGAATTAATGACCGCTTCGTGAACAGACAATACGAACATATCGCGATCTTGAACCGAAAAAAAAACGAGCAATTTGTTCCGCCAGCAAATCGCAAAAATCAATGGCCTCATCCGTCGCTACACATTGTATCGTCATTTCGTACATGGTTTCGCACCTACTCTGACACAATTCATTGAGAGATATTATTGAATCGTAATCGATAATAAGTATATATCATCGGCGGGATTTACCGGCGACCGATCGTAATCGATCAACATGCGCAAAAATTGTTGATCTGGCAAATGACTATATACTTTCGCATAGTGGCGAATTTTATTCATGCTTTGCAAAATAGATGGGTCTATTTCCTCTAAAATCCCGTCTGTATATAAAAACAATCTTGTTCGCCGCCGATAACGAATAACCCCCTTTTCAAACGGCACAGAAAACGGACTGCCGATCGCCAGCCCGCCTTTATCCAATTCAATGACTTCCCCATCTTCCGTAACTAACAATCCAGCCGGATGCCCAGCGTTCGTATATTCAATCTGCTTTTTTTTCGTATCAATGACTAAATAAATCATCGAAAATAAATATCTTAGTTCATCCGCATCGCTAGGAAATAAATTGCGCACATGATTTTCCAGTTCTATCGCGACATACACGGGATCGATAACGCGCACGATCAACCCTCTTAACAGCGAGCGGAGCAGCATGCCGACGAGTGAAGAAGAAATGCCATGTCCCATCACGTCAATAATAATGACGCCATAGCGATCATAATCAATTTGATAACACGCGTACATGTCGCCAGATAAGTCATCAGACGGAATATAAATTGCGTCCATCGTCACTGCATCGTTTTGTATCGGAGGAGTTAGTACGCTTTGCTGAATTTTTTTCGCAAGCTCGACTTGTTTCTTATATTCCATTTCCTTTTGCTTTTGTTTTGTGATATCGTTGGCCATCATTATGTATCCCGCCACATTTCCTTCCGAATCAGTAACCGAAATGGTGGAATAAGCAACATCCACGAACGTTCCATCTTTTCGCCTTACCGTACATTCCCCTGTTGCAATCCGCTCTTTTTCTCCTTTTAACGGATGAGAAAACATCGCTATACGTGGTGGCTGATCAGGAAATAATGAAACAAATTCCCGGCCGATGACTTCTTCGCGCTTCCAGCCAAATAATGTTTCCGCCGCCTTTCCCCATTCTTTTACCGCCATATTTTTGCACAATGAAATAACCGCGATGGGAGCAGTTTGATAAATGGCTTGAAGCGTTTGTTCTGGTTCTGGCGAACAGGTGGTTGTCTCCATGTTCGAAAAACGCCAAATGTAAAATTCGTCCGCTGCACCTGTAAGCGCATAAACAGTTAACGTTTGCGCCAATTTTCGGTCATTGTCGATAAGATAATCGATTTTTCCTTCCCAATAGCCGTTTTCCAATACCGATTTCCAGATTAATTCGTACTTCTCAACATGATGTTCATCGGAGACAAGAAGATAAAACGATTGGCCGATTAACTGTTCCTTGGAGTAGCCAGTTAACGCTACCGCCCCGTCGTTTACCGCCACGATCATTTATTCCGATCTGTAATGACAATTCCTTCGCCTGTACGACGGCCGCATGTTTTCCCTATCGCCTGTAAATCTAGTTTCACTATTGTTCAACCCTTTTTCATAGTAATCTTCTTGATCATTACGCAAACATACACCACATTCCGCTTCATGACAAAAGGCCGCCTTTAAAAAAAGGAGACCATTTTTTGAAAATAAAAATTTTTCTTTTTTATTACTTCGCTTATCATTCTTTTTTTCCTTCTTTTTATAAAAAAGAATGCGTTCTTATTGTTGTTTAAAACTGCGACGGCGAATAGCTGCAGCAACGAGCAAGCATAACGGGATGATAATTTGCAATGGCACATGCATATAAATGGTGACAATTTTCAATCCTTCTTTAATATGTTCCGGATAGTTGCTCGCAATGGCAATGGACAACAGCAAAACCATCAACCCGAGCAGGTATACGAGACGCTGATGATTTTGCATGTGAAATAAATTCGCTGTTCCAATGACCGCGGCATAAAAAAATACCGATACTTTAAAAAACCCGCCAATAATAAGGGCAATCATAAAAAATATGTCAAGACGTTCCAAAAAATTAGCAACTTGAATTTTCCGTATCGTATCTAAAAGCGGGAACGTGGAACGAGCGGCGACATCCGCTCCGAGTACGGCAATGTTGATCGTCATAATAATCGCCAAATTAATGCCGCTTAACGCCATGCCTGCGATCGCGACTTGCTTCATTTTTTTCGGGTTGTTCATATATGGAAATAACATCGTAAAAACAATCATTTCTCCAAATGGAACGTAAAGCGTTTCCGTAAATACGACTTTCCACACCCTTTTCCACCCTTCTTCCAAAACTGGTTGCAGCCGATGAAGATCCACTAACCCTGTGGAAATGATCAATATAAACCCAGATACCGCAAGGAGATAAAGAAAGGTAAGAAACAACTCCCCCGTCCGCGCAACCACTTCAATCCCTTTGTATACACCATACATCACCGCCAACATCATAATCGCGTTTAAAATAAAGAGCGGTGTTTCTGGATATGCAAACGTTAGCAACAGCTCGCCAAAATCTCGGAGCACGCGGGAGGCAATATAAAGAAAATAAACAATATATATAAACGCCAATATTTTACCGACCCAAGGGCCGGCAATGTCTTGTGCATATGCAGTCAATGGAGCATCCGGATAGTAGCGATGGAGTCGATAATAGACAAAAAACAATAATAAGCCGAACGTTAAACCTAATAAAATCGCAAGCCAAACATCTTGTTTTGCCCCTACACCAAGCGGAATAACGATAGAGCTCCCGTGTTCAAACAAGACGATTAACACAAACAATTGCCGTGCGTTTATTTTCACCGGTTCCATTCCTTTCACCGTCCTTATTGTCCAAATATATACGGTTTAGTACGCAATTCCGTCCGGCGAACAAACGCATCCACCGTTACATTTACTTCTAATTGTGGAAAAATGCTTTCATCCCAAACGTGTTTCATCTTTTTCCATTCACGCGGATACGAACGATAGACAGCGTTTCCAAACCCGAAAACATCCGTTTTTTCTTTTTTCGCTTTTCCCACCGCGTGAACAACTTCATTTTTTATCGTTTGTTCAATCTTTTTTTCTAACGCAAAAATTTGCATCGGATTTGTAAAGTCAATCGGTACAAGCGATTCGCCGATATCTCCCTCTGCCTTGATGCGAATCGAAATCGACGGTTTCCCGTTTTTCATATGCGCCGCCACGCTCGTTTTCGCCCGAACGACTTTATAGGCCACTGCTTCTTTTTTTCGTTTCCATTCGACCGTAATGCTCGTCTGTTCAATTTTATCCATCACCCATAACACTCCGCGCGCTGTCTCGCCAAAAACCCATCCAACTAATTTTCCATTCTTAAACATAGCGATACCATTAATATTTAATCGTGCATCAGGCTCGGAAGCTTGCACATTCGTCTGCCGCTTTCCCTTTTTCACCGCCCCGACAATCTCCACACCGCTAATGATTGGCGCTTTTCCTGCGGAATCGAGATCATGAATGACATCCCCTACACGAACATTCAGCGTTTGTCCCCACACTTTTTCGGAAAACTGTAATGTTTTTATAATTTGATTGGCGGAAATTTTATCAATGGGCGTTAATATTTTCAGAACGTCTTCCGCGGAATGATGGCGGGCGATCACGACCATCGCGGTCGTACGAAATTGACTATTTCTTTCAAGCGCATCCAACAGCCCGTCGACTCCTTCTTTCGCAATTTCTTCGCTAATGACAACTAAGTTGGTATGCGCGTAATATATAAGCCGCGATAGCTTGTTAGATGCTTTTCGGCTCGCTTCGACGACGTTATCCCCTGTCGCCTTGTAAATGGAAACCGGCACCCCACCGCTGCCGCCGCCTCGCTGTGTCGCACCAGCAACGTTTCCGGGGTTGACGACTTGAAAAATCATCATATATTTTCCATCCTCTGTTTTATCAATCCCGACCGCGATGACAAATGCTAAATCCGTCAACTCTTTTTTGCTCCAACATCCGGAAAGGGTGATTGCACATAAAAGAAGTGAAAAAATCATCGCCATTTTTCGTTTCATGATTGCTCTCCCTCGTTTTCCTCTTGACGATTTATAGAAGAAGGCTGCGGCCGTTGATGTTCTCCTTGGCGCACGATATTTTTCTGGCTGATTAAACGAGGGCGCTCTTTAAACGCCCATGTCGGCACGCGAAAAAGCGTATCGCCCACGTTGGATGGAATAAACGGCGCAAGCGGCGACATATATGGAACGCCAAAGGAGCGCAGGCTGCACAAATGAATCGTCATCACCAAAATTCCCATGATAATGCCGTAAAACCCAAACATGGCGGCGAGAAACATAAGCGCAAAACGGATCAGACGCGCGGAAATGGCAATCGCAAACGACGGCGTCGCAAAGCTGGCGATTGCCGTAATGGAAACGACAATGACCATCGCCGATGAAACAAACCCGGCCTCTACCGCTGCCTGCCCAATCACAAGCGCTCCGACAATCGAAACGGCTTGACCAACTGCGCGCGGCAAGCGCACCCCCGCTTCCCGCAAAATTTCAAAAACTACTTCCATGACTAACGCTTCCACAAACGCCGGAAACGGAACCGCCTCGCGTTGGGCAGCAATCGCAATGACAAGCTGTGTTGGGATCATTTCTTGATGAAACGTCGTTGCGGCAATATAAATCGCCGGGGCAACAAGGGAAAGAAAGAAAATAAGAACACGCAAAAACCGCAGTGCTGTCGCAATATCAAAACGGGCGTAATAATCTTCAACCGCTTGGAAAAATTGAATAAACAAAGCGGGCGCAACAAGCACAAACGGAGTCCCCTCAACAAATATCGCAACTCTTCCTTCCAAAAGGTTTGCCGCTACCACGTCCGGACGCTCAGTATGGTACATCGTTGGGAAAGTCGTAAATGTTTGATCTTCGATTAATTGTTCGATATCTCCTGATTCAAGGACACTGTCAATCCGAATGCTGCGAAGCCGTTTTTTGACTTCCTCGACGATGTCATCGTTGGCAATTCCCTTTACATACATAATGGCAACATCCGTTTGTGTCACTTCGCCAATTTTCAGCGTTTCCAACCAAAGATTCGGATTTTTAATGCGCCGACGGATAAGCGCCGTATTCATGCGCAGCGATTCCGTAAAACCATCCCGCGGGCCGCGAATCGCCAGCTGCGTTTGCGGTTCTTGAATCGCTCGAGTTTCTCCGCCTTTTGTGCTCGCGCTTAAAGCAGACGGCATCCCGTCAAGAAGAATGATCGTTTCTCCAGATGTAAGTGCTAAAAATAAATCAAACCAATGAGAAATACGCTTGATTCCGCCAACAGCAGCCAGCTTTTTCTCCACAAAGGA
This sequence comes from Parageobacillus thermantarcticus, assembly GCF_900111865.1. Lineage (GTDB taxonomy): Bacteria > Bacillota > Bacilli > Bacillales > Anoxybacillaceae > Parageobacillus > Parageobacillus thermantarcticus. The sequence continues at coordinate 24,992 of NZ_FOJS01000006.1, forward strand.
CAACGTGTCTTTCGAGGATAAGGAAATGGGAAACGTCGCTGCCATCAGCGGTTCAAGCAAAAATTGATACACATTTTTTTCATCAGCAAGCCCATCGATAAAAATGAGGGCGGCGCGAATCGACCGTTCTTGTCCAATCGTAAAACGGCGGATGACAATATCGGAACTGTTCCCGGTTGTATGGCGAATGATGTCGAGATTAACATCAAGTAGCGAATGAATCGGCTCACGCGGAACGTCTTGCGCTTGACCGCTTTGGTCACGTTCTTGTTGAATTGTCGGTTCTTTTTTTTCTTTTTGCTTTTTTTGCAATCCCCACTGAAACAGCATCGTTTTCCCCTCGCTCCAACTCATTTACTTGCCATTATAGACAACGAAGGGGGCTAATATACGATAAACGAATGATTTCATTTTAGAAAACAAAAACTAAGGAAAAACAGCAACAGTAGGTGAAATAGATGAAAGTGCTGGCTATTTCATTGTTGATTGGCAGCATTTTAATCGGTGTCGCCATTGAAATGGATCTGTTAATGGGCTTTACGTTGCGTCAATCGATGCACAACGTCTTTAACCCATTTCGTGTCATGGAAACTCCAGAAACGTTTATTCTATTTTTATTTTTATTGATATGGACGGTCGATCTGTTAGCGGCGCTATTTTTTCAAAAGCAAAAAAAAATGTAAAAAGGTTTCTTGCCTCAGCAAGAAACCTTTTTGCATCATCACTTTTTACTTTTACTGATCCCGTCAAGGCGAAGCAACCGCAGCGAATTAAGCAATACGAGCAATGTCGCTCCCATATCCGCAAAAATGGCCATCCATAATGTAAGCCAACCCGGAACAATTAAAACGAGCGCCAATACTTTTAACAAAAAAGCGATCGCGATGTTTTGTTGGATAATGCGCATCGTTTTTCTGCCTAACCGAATGACATACGGAAGTTTTCCAAGATCATCGCCCATCAAGACAACATCCGCTGTTTCTAATGCCACATCTGTTCCAATATCCCCCATTGCGATACCAATATTTGCCGCAGCAAGCGCGGGAGCATCGTTGACACCGTCGCCGACCATCGCGATACGTCCTGATTGTTGCTGTAGCGTTTGAATCGCCGTCCATTTTTCTTCTGGAAGCAATTCAGCGCGAATATCGGTAAGCGGAAGGGAAGACGCAACAGCCCGCGCTGTCGCTTCGTGGTCGCCGGTTAACATGATTGTTTGAGTGATTCCTAGATTGCGCAATGTTTCGAGCACAAAAGCAGCATTTTCACGCAGTTGATCAGAAACGGCAATCATTCCAAGCACCTTTGTTTCATCACCAAGCAGCATGACCGTATTTCCTTGTTTTTGCGCGTGTGTGATTTGCGCGCGAACATTTTCACTTATAGACAACGTGCTGGAAAACAAAGACGGTTTCCCAATATAATACATCGTTCCATTCACACGAGCTGCTGCACCTTTGCCAGCCATTGCGCGAAATTCGCTTACTTGCAAATCGTCGAATGATATTTGCGATGCCTCTGCCTTGCGCAAAATGGCGGAAGCAAGCGGATGCTCCGACTGTTTTTCGATGGCTGCGGCGATTTTTAGCACTTCCTTTTCATCCAGATCGCCAAATGGATGAATAACGGTTACTTCTGGTGTTCCTGTCGTTAATGTTCCTGTTTTATCAAACACCATCGTCGAGATCTTTCCGATTTCTTCTAAATACACCCCGCCTTTAATCAGCACCCCTTGCCGCGCCGCTTGTCCAATGGCAGTTACGATTGCTACCGGAGTACTGATGACAAGCGCGCACGGGCAGCCGACGACAAGCACCGTTAAGCCGCGGTAAACCCATGTCAGCCATTCTCCGCCAAGCCATAGCGGCGGCACGATGGCGACAAACAACGCGATCAGCATAATCGTTGGTGTATAATAGCGGGCAAAGCGGTCGACAAACTGCTGGGTCGGCGCCCGCTCGGCCTGCGCTTCTTCGACAAGATGAATGATTTTCGCAATTGTCGTGTCTTCGACACGCTTTGTCACCTGTACTTCAAGGGCGCCTTCTCCGTTCATTGTTCCCGCGTATACTTCATCGCCGACGGTTTTTGCGACCGGCATCGATTCACCGGTAATGGCCGCTTCGTTTACCGACGATTCGCCGCGAATCACAATGCCGTCCATCGCGATTTTTTGCCCCGGTTTCACAAGAACCGTATCGCCGACAACGACATCTTCCACATCTACTTCATGCTCTTTGCCATCCCGAAGCACGGTCGCTTTTTTCGGGGCGATATCAATAAGCCGCTGAAGCGAACGGCGCGCTGTATCCATGGAATACCGCTCGAGCGCTTCACTAATCGCAAACAGGAAGACGACAACCGCCCCTTCTTTCCATTCTCCGATGCACGCCGCCCCAATGACAGCGATCGTCATGAGCGTATTCATATCAAATTGCAAACGAACAAGATTGTTGATTCCGGTTTTTAATAAATGGTAGCCGCCAATGATGATACTTGCTATAAATAAGAAAATGGTCGCGATATGACGTTCTCCAATCGTATAAGTGGCTATATAGCCGGCAAGCAGAAACAAAGCCGATATCAGCGCGACCACGTTTGTTTTCTTTTTCCAAAACGGCTCTGCCTTTTGTTCTTTCCGCTCCGTTTCCGGGATGACGGTGATGCCGTCAAACGCTCCCGCTTTTTCGAGTTCTTCGATCGACGCTTCGCCGATGACCGTCAGTTTCGCCGCGCCAAAATTGACTTCGGCGTCTTTGACCGTCGCAATCGCCTTTACATTTTTCTCAAACGTTGCTGCACAGTTGGCGCAGGAAAGTCCCTGAAGGCGGTATACCTGTTTATTTTCCATCGTCTTCTTCCCCCTCTTTGGCGTGAACGAGCGCTAGAGCCACAAGCTGTTCGACATGATCGTCTTTCAGCGAATAAAACACGAGTTTCCCTTCTTTGCGGTGTTTGGCGATGCCCATATCGCGCAGCATACGCAAATGGTGGGAAGCGGTCGCGACCGTGCAGCCGATAATCGTCGCGACATCGCAGACGCATAGCTCTTTTTCGAGCATTAACGCATACGTGATTTTTAAGCGCGTCGCATCAGCGAGCGCTTTAAACAGCTGTTCCACCCCGCTGATTTCATGGATGCGCTGCCGGACGGCGCCGACTTTTTCCGCGTTAATAGAAAATACTTCACATACGTCGTTCGCCATTTTGTCACCTCATTCAAATATTCGTTTGAATATAGTATATTCCTTCCTAAATAAACGTGTCAATTTATTCAAACAATTATTTGAATATTTTTCAATCAAAAAAGGGAATCATTGCGATTCCCTTCCATCATTCCGCATCCCCGCGGGCTTTTTCGAGAAGTTGATGATCGTTAAGCCATTTTTCGACATGCGTATATGTTTTTTTCCACGACAGAATAAAAGTATCGCCGTCGCTTTGCAAAAACTCAATATCTCCTTTCCATACTTTGCTGCTATCAAACATTGCGCTTGCCGGCTCTTCCAGTAAGTCGGCTTTTAACGCTTCTACAAACGAATCAATTTGCTTCGGCTCGATGATCGTCAATGTTCTTTCTCCCGTTTCTGGATGGTGGAACGTGACTTGGCGAATCGGCGAATATCCTTGATCGCGTAGCAATAAATAATAATTTTTCTTATACTCTTTCGACTCTAAAATCGGTTTATAATAGGAAAAATACAGATCGCTAGGCACATTGTATTGGCGGATCATTCGCTTGCCATCCTTTAGCACATAGCCGATCACCACTTGTCTTTGTTCTGTAAACCGCGACGGTTTTGGCTGATCTTTAACTAACTGTTGGTGAAACGCGTAGACGGCGCGAATGTTTTCTTTTTCCTTTAAAAACTGGTTTTCTTGCTCAAACGGCACATACGGGCGTTTATGATTCTCGACAAAATCATAGACGGAACTGCCGAAATAGACTTGGCGGATATTCTCTAGCGCTGGCAGCCGTTTTTCATACCCGGTGACATCGAAATGAATCAACACGCCAATGACGATCATCGCAGCAGCAAAATAAACGTATCCTTTCCATTTATAGAAAACGCGCCACGTTTTCTCGATAATCATTTCAGCAATGAAAAAGCCAAGCAAGGAGAAGGCGATATATCCAAACAAAATCCAGGCAAATTGATTTTGCGTAACACCGAAATAAAGACCGCCAAGAAGCATCGTACAAAAGGTGACGCCATACTTAAAGATCGGGCGGAGCACCGGAAACGCCAGCGCCTGCGTCGCCGCTTCGCTAGGACGTTTTTGGTACAGCCAAATCGCGAAAATAAGAAACAAAATAGTTAAAAGCAAATACGCAAGCAATTCGCCCACCGTCAGCGATGTTGCTTCGAGATTGATATAGCGCAAAAACGGAATAATTTTTTCGAGATTGTCCGATAAATAATATTCGAACGGGAACCCAACCAATAAAAACGAGATATTTGCCAACACCAAAATTGTGATGCCCGCCGGGAACAAAAGCAAAATGTAAGTAAATACGACTTGCAACGTCGACATGCCTGTCATCATTCCGACAAAAATAGAAGCGGCAAACACAAACAGCTCCATGACGGTCGTTTCCCACGTCCAACGGATGATATCACCGAACGTCAGTGACATCGGAAAACTTAATCCATAGTGGCAAACGGCGGTAAGCAACGAAATAAGCGCGATTGGCATGACAATGAGCATCACGCCAAACACAGTCTGTTGGCAAAACAGCTCCGCCCGCTGCACAGGCAAACTATGCATAAAATCAACCGATTGCTTGCCTTGCATGTAACGAAACAACAGGGTGGCCAACAACACTGGTAGCGTAAAGGCGATCATCGCTTGAAACGTTGCGGAAATGCTGTATAAGCTTTCCCATTCCAGATAAATGCCACCGTCTTCCTTCTGTGAGTATGCCATCAGTAATTGCAGCGGGATGGCAGCGAACCACAGCAAGAAGTGAACGATGCCAATCCAGCTGACGCTGCGAAGATTTTGCACAAAAAGCCCGCGATTAAACGATAATATTTTCGATGGCATAGCCGACATCCCCCATTTCGTAAATGAAAATTTCTTCGAGCGTAAGCGGCAAAATATCAAAAATTAGCGGCTGAAACGGCTGAATATAGGAAATGATTTCTTGCTTTGCGCCGCGCACAATAAGGAGAAGAACGCTGCCGCGCTGCTCTTTGTAAACGATATCAAGCTGTTTGGCAAATTGCTCTGGAATTCCGTTTCGAAAAGCGACTTGAATTTTATGGATATCGGTTTTCATCGCATCGAGCTCTTTTTCAAATAGCATTTCACCGCCATGCAAAATGCCGATACAATCGCACAGATCTTCCATCTCCCGCAAGTTATGCGAAGAAATGACCACTGTCATTTCCCGCTCGGCGACTTCTTGAACGATAATGTTTTTCACTTTCTGTCTAACAACGGCATCGAGTCCATCAAGCGGCTCATCCATGATGAGCACGTCCGGCATCGTCGAAAAGGCGAGCCAAAACGCAGCCTGGCGCTGCATTCCTTTCGAAAACTGATGAATTTTTTTGCGTGGGTCAAGCAAAAATAGTTCTTGTAATCTCGTAAATCGCTCCCGCTGAAAAGATGGATAGACGCTTTCGTAAAACGCAGCCATTTGCTCGATCGTGGTGTGCGGAAAAAAGTATACGTGGTCCGGCAAAAACAAGATTCGCTGCTTTATTTCTGGATTTTCCCATACCTCTTCCCCGTCAATAAGCACTGTGCCGTGATCGGGACGGATAATTCCAGCCATCATCTTAAGCAAAGTCGTTTTCCCGGCGCCATTGGAGCCAAGCAGACCGTAAATCCTTCCTTTTTGCACGGTCATATTCACTCCGCGAATCGCTTGAAAGCGGTCAAACATTTTTGTGACGTTCGTCAAATGAATCATCTGTTTTTCCTCCTCTCTCCCCTTGTTCCGCTTGTTCGATCCATTGCAGCACTTCTTCTTTCGTCACCCCTAAAAAAAGCGCTTCGGCTGCCAGACGGACGATATCGCGACGAATTGCTTCGATTTTTTCTTCGCTTGCTGTTTTCGGCTGCGGGGAAACAAAATTTCCCTTTCCCGGAATCGAATAAATAAATCCTTGGTGTTCCAGTTCCCGATACGCTTTTTGAATCGTGTTCGGATTGATCGTCAACTGTTTGGCAAGCATGCGCACCGATGGCAGCTGCTCATTGGGCTTCCATACTTCGCGGATGATCATTTCTTTCATTTTTTCAACAAGTTGCTCATAAATCGGCTGACGGCTGCGGACGTCTAGCTCAAACATACCCCCTCATCCTTTCATCATCTGTACCAACCGTTCTATTAATAATAATACACTTATAACAGATAAACCACAAGTGCTTTTTAATAATATAAAAAATGTAACACAAGGAATATAATTCCTTGTGTTACGAATACGTCTGTACAAATAGACCATCGCCTTCCAGCCATTCGGCAATGAAGACGTCCTGATACGATGACACGCCATGGGCACGCAATTGTTCGTTTAGCCATTGCACATCTTTTCCAAGTTCACGCAGTTCGTCGATAAGTAGCTCTCCGTCGCGGATAATCGTAATCGGAACATGAACGGGATGCGACGGCAATTGAAAATCCTCACGAGTTGTTTTTTGATATTTTGCTTTTTTCAAGACGCTGATCGTTCTATTTGCCTCTAAATAGCAAAAAGCGACTTCTCGCAGCGAAAACGTTTCGTTTTGCCGCAGCAAACTTTGCAGTTGATTGAGCGTCATCCGGCTTTTTTTCAATGCTTTATCATCAATGATTCCATTGCGGATTAACGTTGTCGGCTTCCCTTCGCTAAGGCGGCGAAACAGGAGCCATTTTTGGCTCATGTATTCGACAAGCAATAATAGCGCTCCCCATAATGATTTGAATAGATGATATACCACAGATGGATATGGTCATCATATAGAGCGTTGCCCAATAGCTCTCCTAATACAAGCGCAGAAATGAACGTAAATGGGCTTATTTGATGGATCAGTTTTTTGCCAGCCACTTTGACAATAAGAAATAAAAGCATAAATCCTGTCACAAGTTCTACTGTTAAATGCATCCATTTCATCCATTGCCACCATCCTGATTGCGATTCGTTAGTTTCATTATGAACGACAACGCGCGAAATTATGTCACGGCAACGTTTTTTCATCTGAAATCCAAAAATGTCGGATGAATTCAACTCTTTTTCAACGATAAAAAACTATTTTTTCAGTCCATTCTTGCCCGTATAATAATATAATGTGGAATTTTCGCAGATAGGAGATATTGTATGGGGGCTTATATAAACCAGCACGTATTAAACAATTTGTTTTATATTTTGGTGAGCGTGTTTGTTTTTTACTTTATTTATGATCACGGCGAGATATTTAAAAAGCGAATATTATATAGAAACGCGCTTCTTACTGCTTGCATGAGTTTTTCGATTATTTTATGCATGAAGTTTCCTATTTATATAGATAAACAGTGCATCCATGATCTCCGCCAAATTCCTTTTCTCATCGGCACGCTGTATGGCGGGGGAATTGTTGGCTTTATTTTACTTCTAATTTTATTGGCTACTCGCTCTCTAATTTACGGATTTGAGTATATTACGGCGATTGTATATATGACTATGTTGGTTGTCACGGCTCCCATTTCGCCAACATTCCATATATTAAAACGCTCAAACAAGCTGTCGATATCAGTCTGTCTGACCTTTTTTCTGGCGATTCTCGTCACGTTTCTTGCCATTTTCATCGCTGATTTTCCAGTAACGAATTCTTATATTGTTTATTTCATTTTGCTTCCTCCGATTGGGATGCTGTTTGTCGTATACATTATCGAAACATTAAAAGAGGCAATTATCATGCGTTCCCAACTCGTCAAAGTCGAGAAAATGGAAGTGGTTAGCCAGCTTGCAGCCAGCATTTCGCACGAAATTCGCAACCCATTAACCGTCGTGAAAGGGTTTATTCAATTATTAAAAACCCCTTCGCTTTCACAAGAGACAAGAGACCGATACATTCAAATTGCTTTAGACGAAATTAATCGAGCAGAAGCGATTATTAACGATTATTTAACTTTTGCCAAACCAGCATCCAACAAGGTAGAACGTCTCATGGTCAATGAGGAATTGCAAAAGGTAGTGCAGATGTTAGCGCCAATGGCCCATATGAATTCGATTGAAATTGTTAAAAATCTACAACCGGGCGCGATTGTCGGAAACATTCAGTACTTCCAACAATGTTTTTTGAATTTGATCAAAAACAGCATCGAAGCAATGCCGAATGGAGGGACGTTGACGATTTCGTCCCGTTTGCACGGGAATCATGTCATCATCACGATTAAAGATACAGGAGTAGGAATGACAACGGAACAAGTAAACCGTTTTGGTGAGCCATACTTTAGTACAAAAGATACAGGAACCGGTCTTGGCACAATGGTGGCGGTCAAGACGATTCAAGCGATGCAAGGGACGCTGCATATCGACAGCGAAGTAAATAAAGGAACTACGTTAACGATTACGTTTCCTAAAGCCACGAACTAATTCAGGCAGAAAAAGAGGGCTTATATGCCCTCTTTTCGTTTTTATATATATTTGCATAAAATAATCCGTCTTCTCTCAAGCCACTCCCGTAATCAACGCGTCTTTGCGCTTCACCATCGCTCCTTTCGCACACACTTGTCATTGGATGCAAGTCGAATTATGTTCCTACTTGTTCAATAAACAAAAGAGAAGTTAAGCCCATCCACATATCGATGCCGATTGCAAAAGTTGCTCTCTTTTTCGGAGACGGCAAAAGAACGGTCACTATCATGCAAACAGATCCGATAGCTTGAAATAGACTAAACGGAATATGTAAAAAAACGATCGAGACCATTACGGCTAATAGTGGCTCTAGGCTAGATAGTAAGCTCGATCCGGCATAGACAGGTGCTAAATATTGCAATAACATCGCCGCAGCGGCATTGCCTGTAGCGATCAATGCAAAATACGCATATATTGCACTCCAAGCATGCCGATAAACCCAAACAACAGTCCGATTCAAATCGAAAATATCGCCATCCGTTTGCATGCTGCAAACAATAGTAACACACTTCCCGCCATCATCATTCGCACTACGACAAGCCATGTGCGGTGATTTGCTTTTCCAGAAATAACACTTGCGCCGCAGCTCCTGATCATCCCCAAAGCGCTGCACCGGTGATGACCATCATTAGCCCTTTTATTCGACTAGTGATCGACCATGATTCACCCCTTCTTTGGACTGACGTTGATGGATAGGAGACAGAATGGCAATAAACACCCCTATGATAATTAGCAATCCACCTAAATAAAACGAAGCTGTTATCTGTTCACGTAAAAACAAAAAGCCAAAAACAGCGCCAACGAGCGGTTGAAAAAAGAAAAACAACGAGCCAATCCCGGCATCCATCATTTCCATTCCTTTATTCCACAGAAAAAACGCCCCCGCGGTCGAAATAATCCCAAGATAAAGAATCCCAAACACGACGCTCATGCTAGGAACAGAAACAGGTTGTTCATGTAGTTCCCAAAGCATAACTGGGGTAGTGAATAATAAGGCAAACCAAATGGCATATGTGGTGATCGCCAAGGCCGAAAAGCGGGCGGATGCCACTTTCACGTACACCGATAAAAGCGCCCATGTCAGCGCCGCCCCAACTAACATCATATTTCCCCAAAATGATTGCCCGCCGTTATTGTCCAAACCGATGACGATGACAACTCCGATGGTGGCCAGCAAAAGAGCCACAGCTTTTCTCAAGGTGATCCACTCATGTAAAACAAACTTTGCAAACAAGACAATAAACGCTGGCGTTGCCGACGTGATTAACGCCCCTGTATGCGCATCGGATAATTTTGTTCCGATAAATTGCAATGATATCGAAACAAAATAACCAATAAAACCAATCCATCCTAGCAAAAAATAATCTTGTTTTCGAATGGATAGCCTCATTTTTGTTTTATATTGGCGGAATTTCAATATCCCAAATAAAACAATAAACGCGGTTATATAGCGAAGCCACACTAGCGTAAACGGCGGGACAAAATCAAGGACATATTTGCTGACAACATACATTCCGCCCCAAATGCTGGCTGCTAATGATAAATAGAAGGAACCAAACAATGTTTTTTTCATTTGAAACAATCCTCCGGCTTCCATAGGGATCAAAGAAACATCCTCCCTAAGAAGAGGCACGGTCATTTAGCCGCTTTTCTCGTCTTAAATGCGAATTTTCCAATATGCTATTTTTTCTATAACTATTCATTTTGTTTCATTGTATCAGATGCTCGCCAACTTCACAATATTTTTGCATATTGCGCATGCCGCAAAAAAGGATAGGCATTTCCGCTTTTGGAAAAAATAGTGGTGAGATTGGCCATTCTCTTAAAGAAAGGGATATGTTGTGAATAACAATCCATTAAATATCATTCAATTGATTTGTATATTTATGTTGTCCATCGGGCTAATGAATCATGTCATTGTAATTCCACTGCTGTTAGACGCAGCCGGTCGTGATGCGTGGATTTCGGCAATCATGGCTCTTGGCGCATTGCCATTATGGCTTCCGCTCTTGTATTTTGTCATGAAACAATCCAAGCAAATGAATTTATTTTTATGGTTAAAAACAGAATTTAAAAGCGCCATTGCATATTTCGTAGCCATTCTTGGAAGCCTATTATTACTGGTTATCAGCTATATTACACTCAGCGACACGGTTACGTTTACTACTACTACCTACTTAACGCGTACACCCGATTGGGCCATTTTGTTAACTTTAACAGTAATGTGCTTTTATAACGCCTATCATGGCATACCATCCATTGCAAAGACAGCTGTCATCCTTTTACCATTCGTTTTTATTTTTGGGATTTTTGATCATAGCGGTTTGGAAACACTCATCATTTCCGAACAAACTTTACGTGATCATTTTTCTCGCTGTAAAGATGTGGCGATTCTTACCGCGACGATTCAACCGGACAACACCGCTAGCGGCGCGCTCACCTTAGTGTTCGTCTATTGCGAGGAGCTGTGTGACACCCAACTGATGAAACAAGTTATATTTCCGATGTTTCACGAAATGTGCCGTAAATATCCTTGCCATTCAGTGAACGAAATTGAGGCAAACAAACTGTTGCCAATGGAGTTGCTTGGAAAAGAAGTGCTGATGGATGATCTGGACTATCATCTCTTTAACGGTGATTTATTAGTCTACTTTCAGGAAGCCGATGTTTTATATTCCCTCACGCTTGCCAATCCGCCGAACCGCGATCCGGAAGAACCAAACACGGAAGTGTCCATCCGCGGTCCGAAAGACGGCTTTATTGAGGAAATTTCAAAAAACGTCGCACTCATCCGCAAGCGGATAAAATCTTATAAGCTCTGCTATGAACAATTTATCGTCGGAACAAGAAGCCAAACAAAAGTGGGATTAATGTACATCGATGACATCGCAAATCGCGAAATGATTCATGAAGTGAAAAAAGAATTTTGCAGTTAAATATTGATTCCATTATGAGTACCAATCAGTTGGAAGAACTGATTGGCGATAAACGTTTCTCGCTGTTTCCTTTATTTGCCTATACAGGACGCCCAGATTTTGCGGCAAATAGTTTATTGAATGGAAGATTTGTCATTTTGCTGGACGGGGTTCCTACCGTCATCATCGGTCCGGGAAACTTAATGTTTTTGCTGAATACATCAGAAGACAACGTTACAACACCTATCTTTGTCATTTTTCAGAGACTCCTTCGCTTTATGGGAATTTCGTTGGCTATTTATTTGCCCGGATTTTGGACCGCCTTATTATCTTTCCATCCAGGAGAAATACCATTCACTCTCTTAGGAACGGTTGTGCTTTCTAGACAGGGAGTGCCGCTGCCTGTCCCACTGGAAATGTTTATCATGGTCGGGTTGTTCGAAATTTTTAAAGAAGCGGGCATGCGCCTGCCGTTAGCGATCGGGCAAACGTTATCGGTTGTCGGCGGATTGATTATCGGACAATCGGCTGTCAACGCTGGCTTATTCACACCAGGAAGCCTTGTCGTTGCCGCCATTTCCGTTATCGCCGCGTTTACGTTAGTGAATCAAAATTTGTCAGGAACCGTGACGTTATTGCGCTTTATTGTCTTAGCGACTTCTTCTGTGCTAGGGTTATTTGGGTTTATCGCTTCTTTATTTTTACTTTTGACATATGTAGCGAATTTAAAAACATTTGGGATTCCGTATCTTACTCCGCTCTCTCCTCCAACCATGGATATTTTCAAAGTCTTAATTCCGAATGGTTGGAAACAATTCAAAAAAAGAGCAGGGTTGGTAAAACCGAAGGATGATACACCAAGGGGGGAAGCAAATTGAAACGCAAAACAGCCTTTCCCTTGATCCTCTCTATCTTTTTGTTGGCAGGATGCTGGGGAGCACAAAATATTGATCATCTTTTTTATGTTGGTGCAATTGGTGTAGATTATAAGGATGATCAGTTTATCGTTTATGTGGCCTTCACTAGCTTTACCGGATTAGCGAAAGTCGAGAGCGGAGGTGCCAAGGAAAAATCGGGCATTGCCATTGGAAAAGCCAAAGGCGAATCGTTTAATATTGCCACCGATAACCTGTATTCTTCTATTCAACGAATGGTGTCATGGGCGCATGTGAAAAGTATTGTGTTTACAAAAAGAGCGCTGAAGAAAGTAGTATTAGAAGACGTCTTAGACGTTTTAGACCGATATAACGAAATCAGGAATACAATATGGGTTTATGCGACAGATGAACCGTTAACAAAACTTTTCTTTGGAGCAACACCAGTTTTGCATACATCTCCATACTATTCTTTATTATCCAATCCTGAAGAGATTTCTCAGCAAAGTTCATTTATTTGGCCGATTCGCTTAAATCGCTTTGTAGCTGACATCCATGAGCCTTCCAAAACAGGGCAACTTCCCTATCTCAACATTGCGGCACACAATTGGCAGGAAGATGAAGAAAAAAAGCTGATGTTAAATTTAAAAGGAATGTGCTTTATAAACGATTATGAACTTCAAAAATGTTTTGATCGCTCTAAGTTGCTTGGAATCAGATGGCTGGAAAAAGAAAAAAGCAGGGTCACTATTTATGTGAAAAAAAGCAATAAAGTAGTCGCATCGATCACCGTTCTTCATCCGGAGTCAAAAATTTCCTACCAACGTAACGGAAATACTCCCGTATTTAACATAGACGTATCCATCAGTGGGAATGTGATTGAGTTAAGGGAAAAGTTAACGGAAAAACAGCTAATCCGCCTAGCGCAAAAAACGGTGGAAGAGGAAATAAGAGGACTCTACAAGTTAGGGCTAAAATACGATATCGATACCCTTAACCTTTCTGAAACGTTGTATCGCCAAAATCCAGAAGATTGGAAGAAGTTTTCTAAAAATGGAAAGATTTCATTAACGGATGAAAACTTAAAAAAGATCAACGTAAAAATCTCCATTGATACATCTGGGAAGGAGAAATTACGGTGATAATGTATTGTAAAAACTTTCTTTATCTCATCACCACAAATAAGTTATTATAATAAAATGTTTCCGAAAGAAAAAGTCGTTCACTTCCCAATAAAAGCAAAAAGGCTGTCTTCGCAAGAAACGAAGTCAGCCTTCCTTCATTTGCATATAAAGCTGACGGTTCAATGATTCCTGATTTGCAGAATGTTAGGAGGTTGCGCACCTTTTCCTAAGCCGTCTCCCTGCGCCTTTTTATACTTCCTCGAAATAGTCTTTATAAAACCCGCCGATTTTCCCGGTGTTATCAATAATAAAATAAAATTCTTCTGTTTCGTTTTTCACTTCATATGTTTTCCCTGGCGTCAGCACATGGTCAACGATGTATTTTTCCGCGTTGGTATGTACACATTTCACTTTTTTTAATGTTGGCCGTTTTAACCAAGTGTGATGTATCATGTACGACTCCCCTTTTTCTGTCATCATACTACTTCCATTTTAGCGGTATTTCGATTTGGCCGCAATATCCTTCTGCTTTTATGCGTTCCAGGCATTTGTCAATCGTTTCGCATTCTTCGACGACAAATATCTTTTTCATGCCCATCATCCCCCTTGTCGCCCTTGACGTCCCTTTCGCACCTTTGGCGGGTGTTGGTCAAGGGCGAATCCGGCTCCAAGGATGCCTCACGATGCTCCATGGGATGGCGGATGTGGAGTTTTCATAGAACTTTTGACGCTACCTTCTTTTTTAACTCAAGCGATAAGAAAAACCACCCTTCCCATCGGAAAGGTGGCTAGTATGTTTTAGGAAGAAGACGGAGCGTTTCGTTTTTTTCCTCTTAAGAAAAACGCTAAAATGAGCGCGAGAAACGCGAGCCCTGTCGCGACAAAAAACGCGTCGTTAATGCCTTCTATCGCGGAACGCTGCTGCACGATGCCATACAAAAGCTGCGCGATTGCCTCATCGCTTGGAATGACTTGTTTTAACTGCGCCACTATATCTAAGAAGAACGGATTGTTTTCCGTCATTTCGTTGCGATAATTTTCCGCATGAAACTTTGTGCGGTTCGACATGACGGTAACGAGAAACGCGGTACCAAGCGAAGCGGCGACTTGCCGCAATGTATTTGCCATCGCCGTTCCATGGCTGTATAAATGGCGCGGCAACGCGTTGAGCCCTTCCGTCATAATCGGCATCCCTAGCATCGACATGCCGAACATACGGAAAATGTATAACATCAAAATATGGCTGTATGGCGTATCCATTGTCAGCTTGCTGAACTCCCATGTCGTCACGACCGTAATGACTAGACCGACAATCGCAAGCATCCGCGCGCCGATGCGGTCAAAAATCCAACCGGAAATCGGCGACATGATAGCCATTACGATCGCTCCAGGCAAAAGCAGCAAGCCGGCGTCAAGCGGCGTAAAACCGCGCAAGTTTTGCAAATAAACCGGAAGCAGCACCATCGCGGCAAACAAGGCCATGTTGATGACACAGCCAATAATTGTAGATAATGTAAAGACGTTATATTTAAACACTCGAAAGTTTAAAATTGGGTTTTCCACCGTCAACGAACGCCACGTAAATAAAATAAGGAATACAACACCGACGATAATCGACACGATAACGTTCGTCTGCACCCAACCGTTGCTTCCCGCTTCGCTAAATCCATATAGCACACCGCCAAAACCGATCGTCGAATAAATCGCTCCGCGCCAATCGAGTGGCGGGTTACCTGTTTTCGACGTATCTTTTAACCAAAGAAAAGCTAGCACAATATCAATTATCGCAATCGGTAATACGACGTAGAATAAAAGGCGCCACGAATAGTGATCAACGATCCATCCGGATAACGTTGGGCCGACAGCCGGCGCAAACATCATCGCGATTCCGACCGTTCCCATCGCAACTCCGCGTTTTTCTGGCGGAAAAATATTTAACATAATAACCATCATCAATTGCATAATAATCCCCGCACCGATCGCTTGAATAAGGCGGCCGGTTAGCATGACGGCGAAGGAAGGAGCGACTGAACAAATAAAGGCGCCGATCGCAAAAAATGCCATCCCCGCAAGAAACAATTTCTTCGTAGGAAACTTCGCGATCAAAAAAGGGCTGATCGGAATCAACACACCGTTAATGAGCATGTATCCTGTGACAAGCCACTGAATCGTCGACGTTTCCACGTTAAAATCGTTCATCATATGCGGAAGTGCGACATTAATGAGCGTCTGATTCAAAATCGCCACAAACGCTCCAAGCATAATCGTAGCCACTACTTTAGCCCGACTATCGCCAATATTCGCCAATTCCGCTTGGCGCGGCGGCGCCGCTGTCGAAGCGGTCTCCACATTACGATTTACCATGATGCCGTTCGAAAGCTCCGCTTTTTCCGCGTCACGCGGGACGGGTGCGCTTTTTCGTCTTCTCACCGCAACATTGATAACAGCGAGAACGACAACGGAAAATATAATATAACCAGTTAAAAACGTTGACATATCCAATCACCTACTTGTGAATGCGAACAGTGACGTTCATTCCTGGTACTAGCCCCGCCCCGTTATCATCGTCAATCGAAATCGTAACCGGAATTACTTGCGTCACTTTCGTATAGTTGCCTGTATTATTGGAACTTGGCAACAAGCTAAACGTATTGGCAGTCGCATATCCAAGCTTCTCTACTTTCCCCGTAAATTTGCGATCTGGATAGGCGTCCACATAAATATCAACATCTTGGCCTACTTTGACATCTTCAATATCTGTTTCTTCTATATTTGCCGTCACCCATAAATCGTCTAAATCATAGCCGCGCGCCAACGTCATTCCCGCTGGGACAAACGAATTTTCGACGGCATTTTGTTGGACGATCGTCATATGATGTGGAACGGTGATCGGAATGTTATGTTTCCCGTCTGATACTTCACCGATTTGATCGCCGCTATTAAACGTTTTCCCAACGTTTCCCGACCAGCTTGTCAATTTTCCGGAATACGGCGAAGCAATCGAAATCGCCTGTCCGTCGATGCGAGCATTGTCTGTTTTAATATAGTTGGTTGCTTCATTAAAATAATAATATGCAGCAAAACCGCCGCCGACTAGCAAAATGAGAACGATAATATTTAACGCGATTAATCGTTTTACGTTCACTTTCTTATTCCTCCCCTAATAAAATATTTTTCATTTTTTGCTGGATTGAAAGAAATTGCAAAATTTCTTCCATATCAATAGTTTGTTCGATTTTTCGTAGCCGTTGCAAAAGGATGGATTCATGATTAAACGCTTCTTTAATCGTCTGTCTGCCTTTATCGGTCAAACTTAATATCACAGCACGGCGGTCTTCTTTCGACGTCTCCCGTGCCACCAACCCGGCGCTGACAAGACGGTCGACCGTACCGCTGACGTTGCTGTTGCTTAAATTTAATTTTTCCGCCAAATCGTTCAGCCGGATATTTTCTTTTTTCCATAACGTGTAAAGAATCATTAGTTGCACTTCTGTAATACCTACCCGGGCCGCATCTTCGCGGACGAGCCGGTACAACGCTTTTTGCATTCGAAACACCGAATACAGAATTTCTCGCCCAAGCTGTTCCATAAGCCCCCCTCCTCATTATGTATAATAGAAATAATTCCAATACGAATTATTTTTATACGAAGTATAATTATAACATGCTTATGTTATAAATCAACTATATTGTTTCGTTTTGGATAAAAAACTGCATGAGAAAAGCCGATCTCCGCAAGAGATCGGCTTTTCACTCACCTTTACGTACCGCCGCGTTTGCCGTTGGTTGAATGCAGTTTCTCAACCACACTCCACCAGGTGGGTGTTCGCAGAAACGTTCCTGTCGTCCTCAAACCTACCAAAAGTAGGGAGGCATGACATTCCCGTTTCGATGTAGAACTCCCTTTCTATTGCCATCGGTTGAAACTCATTCTTCAACGTACAACGCAGCGTTTTTAGTGATTATTATCATACATAATCTTTCTTTTTTTTTCAAGTGGTCGACTTACTTATTTCAGCATATATAAACGGCATACATAATAATGACAAGTTTAACGCTTTTCGTTAAGCTTATTTTTTAATTATACCGGATATACGCCATGTTTTCTTTCCGAGAACGTCATATATTTGGACATGTATGCTGCAAAACGGCGGATTAGTTCATCGCGCAAGTCGTTTGGCGCGATAATACCGTCGACGACCATTTCTGACGCAAGCCGGTAAATATCGATATCACGGCGGTATTCTTCACGTTTTTTTTCAACAAAGGCCGCGCGCTCTTCCTCCGGCAATTCGGCAATTTTATTCGCATAGACAGCGTTGACGGCTGCTTCCGGCCCCATGACGGCGATTTGCGCGTTTGGAAACGCTAAGCAGCAGTCCGGTTCAAACGCCGGCCCGGCCATCGCATACAGCCCAGCGCCGTATGCCTTGCGCACGATGATCGAAATTTTCGGCACGGTCGCTTCCGACATCGCTGAAATCATTTTCGCTCCATGGCGGATGATGCCAGCGCGTTCGACTTTTGTTCCGATCATAAAACCTGGAACATCGGCTAAAAAGAGAAGCGGAATGTTAAACGCATCGCAAAGAGTGATAAATTTCGCCGCTTTGTCGGCGGAATCATGGAACAAGACACCGCCTTTGACGCGCGGCTGATTGGCGATAATGCCGATCGACTGACCGTTTAAACGGGCAAGCCCAGTAATAATTTCCGGCGCAAACAACTTTTTGATTTCACAAAACGAATCTTCGTCGATCACGCGCTCGATGAGATCGTACATATTAAACGGGGCGTTTTGGTTCGACGGAATAATATCTTCAATCGTTTTTTCAAACGCTTTTGTCGGTTTCGCTTCCGCAACTGGCGGCTTTTCGCCGCAATGAGCCGGAAAATAGGATAGGTAGCGGCGGGCATAGGCGATCGCCTCTTCCTCCGTTTTCACCAGCACATCGCCGCAGCCGGAAACAGTGCAATGCATGCGAGCGCCGCCCATTTCTTCAAGCGTCACTTTTTCGCCGATCACCATTTCCGCCATGCGCGGCGAGCCTAAATACATCGAGGCGTTACCTTCGACCATGATGACAATGTCGCAAAACGCCGGAATATATGCGCCACCAGCCGCGGACGGGCCAAACAAGAGGCAAACTTGCGGCACTTTTCCCGATAATTTCACTTGGTTATAAAAGATGCGCCCCGCGCCGCGCCGTCCCGGGAACATTTCGATTTGATCCGTGATGCGCGCCCCGGCCGAGTCGACTAGATAAAGAATCGGGCAGCGCAATTTTTCCGCTGTTTCTTGAATGCGGATGATTTTTTCTACCGTCCGAGCTCCCCAAGAACCCGCTTTCACCGTAGAGTCGTTCGCCATGACGCATACCGTTTGGCCGTTGATTTTTCCAACCCCCGTCACAACACCATCCGCAGGAAGCCCATCAGCAAGGCAGTTTGCAAAGAGCGCGTCTTCAAATTCGAGCCCGTTATCCAACAGCAATTTTAAGCGGTCGCGGACAAACAGCTTTCCTTGCGCCGCATTTTTTTCGTGGTATTTTGGCGCTCCTCCTTGTTCAATTTGCCGAATTCGTTCCTGTAATTGCTCTGTCAGCACCACATTTTGTCTTTTCATGACATCGTTTGGTTGCATGCTGCCTTCCTCCTATTCCCCTTTGTAGATCGGTTTTCGTTTTTCTTTAAACGCTCGCAACCCTTCAAGACGGTCTTTTGTTGGAATCGTCACCTCATATGCCATTTGCTCGAGGCGCAATCCAGTCGCCAAATCGACATCGAACCCACGGTTGACCGCAAGTTTCGCCTGCCTGACGGCGATTGGCGCGTTGGCGGCGATTTGCCCGGCCATCTCGAGCGCTTTCTCCATTAATTGCGTACGCGGCACCGCGTATTCGATAAGGCCGATTTGTTCCGCTTCCTTGGCGGTAATGCGCTTAGCGGTGAAAATTAATTCCTTTGCTTTTCCAATTCCAATTAAACGCGGAAGCCGCTGCGTTCCGCCAGCGCCTGGAATGATTCCAAGCGATGTTTCTGTAAGACCAAATTGCGCCGTGTCTGCGGCGATGCGAATATCGCAAGCAAGGGCGAGCTCCAACCCTCCGCCAAACGCAGAACCGTTTAACGCGGCGATGACCGGATGCGGCAGCTGCTCTATCTTGTTGATCGTCTCACGAATATAAGCGACCGTTTTTTGTACTTCCGTTTCGTCCATGCCGGCGCGTTCTTTTAAATCCGCTCCGGCACAAAACGCTTTGTCTCCGGCTCCCGTGATGATGACAGCGCGAACGGACTTATCAAAGGCAAGATCATCAAGAAGCTTGGACAACTCGTTTAAGAGCGCGATCGATAGCGCGTTTGCCGCTTCCGGCCGGTTTAACGTTACAAGCGCAATTCCGTTTTCAAACGATTCGTATGAAACGAATGATGGCATCATATCCCTCCTTTGATTACCGCGCAATCGTTTGTAAATACCGGCTAGAAAGCGGACGGCCGATTTTATCCTGAATGAACAAAGCCGTAGCCGTTAATCGTTCGACATCGATGCCGGTGGCAATGCCCATGCCGTGAAGCATATAGACTAAATCATCTGTCGCCACATTCCCCGACGCGCCCGGCGCATATGGACAACCTCCTAACCCGCCAAGCGAACTGTCAAATGTTGTGATTCCCATTTCCAACGAAACGAGAATATTGGCCAAAGCCGTCCCCCTTGTATCATGAAAATGCATCGCCAGCTTTTCTTTTGGAAAGCGCTGCAAAACGGCTTCAAGCAACTCCAGCACTTGCTTTGGCGTGGCAACACCGATCGTGTCGCCTAATGAAAGCTCGTCAATTCCCATGGCAAACAACCGCTCGGAAACGCGGATGACTTGCTCGATCGAAACGTTTCCTTCATATGGGCAGCCAAAGGCGGTCGATACGTAGCCGCGGACCGTTTTTCCTGCTCGTTTTGCTGTTTTCACTACTTCTTCCAATACCGGAAACGTTTCTTCAATCGACTTATTAATATTTTTTCGGTTATGTGTTTCGCTCGCCGACATAAAAACCGCCACCTCATCCACTTCTGCGGCCAACGCTTTTTCCAATCCTTTTTGATTTGGAACGAGCGCGGCGTACGTCACGCCGGGCGCCCGTTCAATTCTCATCGCCACTTCCAACGCATCGGCAAGCTGCGGAATCCACTTTGGATGGACGAATGAAGTAATTTCGATATAAGTGAGCCCGGTTTTGGACAATTGGTTAATCCAGGCGATTTTATCTTCAGTCGCGATCTGTGTTTTTTCATTTTGCAGCCCGTCGCGCGGACCGACTTCCTTAATCGTAACTTGCTTTGGCCATTTGTTCATTTCCATCCCACCTCTTACTCTAGTTCGAGAAGCACATCTCCCTCATTGACGAAGTCCCCTTCTTGCACATGAATCTGTTTCACGACTCCGGAAGATTCAGCAACGATCGGAATTTCCATTTTCATCGATTCTAAAATGATGACATCTTGCCCTTCACCCACTTCGTCGCCTACCGATACGACAATTTTCCATACACTTCCTGCCATTGACGCGACTACTTGACTCATCGCTTCTACCTCCATTTCTTCTATTTTGTCGATGCGGTTTGCAAATGTTTTTCGATGAAATTGGTGGTTGTGTCTCCCATTTGGAACGCAGGGTGGGAAAGCACCTCTTTTAGCATTGAAATGTTTGTTTTAATTCCTTCAATTTGATAGTTTTCTAGCGCCATAAGCATGCGTTGGATCGCTTCCTGACGGTTGTTTCCTTTCGTAATGAGTTTGGCAATCATTGGATCGTAAAACGGCGTGACCATCATGCCGCTTTGCACTGCCGTTTCATTGCGCACGCCTTCTCCTTGCGGCAGTCCGAAGCTCGTGATTTTCCCTGGCGACGGTAAAAACGTTTTTGGGTCTTCCGCATAGATGCGCACTTCCATCGCATGGCCGTCGCGGCGAATGTCTTCCTGTTTATAGCGAAGCGGTTCCCCCGCGGCGATGCGCAATTGTTCCTCGACTAAATCGATACCGGTGATTTCTTCCGTTACCGGATGTTCGACTTGCAATCTCGTATTCATTTCGAGAAAGTAAAAGTTTTTTTGTTCATCGACTAAAAATTCCATCGTTCCGGCGTTCGTATAGCCGATATGTTTGGCAGCCTTGACAGCAGCTTCCCCCATTTTCCGCCGCGTTTTTTCGTCTAAAAACGGCGATGGCGCCTCTTCGATGACTTTTTGGTGGCGGCGCTGAATCGAACATTCGCGTTCCCACAAATAAATGCAGCTTCCATATTGATCAGCGAGAAGCTGAATCTCAATATGGCGCGGATTGGCGATATACTTTTCCAAATACATCGACCCGTCGCCAAAGAACGATGCAGCACGCTTTTGGTTGCTTGCAAACGCTTTGCGCAACTCGTCTTCATCGCGGGCGATTTGCATGCCGATGCCGCCGCCTCCCGCCGAAGCTTTTAACATAATCGGATACCCGATCGCTTCAGCAGTTTTTATCGCTTCCTCTACATCTTGAAGCGGAAAAGAGATGCCTGGTACGATCGGCACTCCAGCTTCTGCCATCGTTTTTCTCGCTTCAATTTTGCTTCCCATTTTTGCGATCACATTCGCTTTCGGCCCGATAAAGACGATATTCTCTTCTTCGCAGCGGCGGGCAAATTCTGGGTTTTCCGATAGCAATCCATAGCCCGGATGAATGGCTTCCGCCTTCGTCATTTTCGCGACTTCGATTATTTTCTCGATATTCAAATAACTTTCGCTAACCCGCGGCTTGCCTATAAGATGTGCTTCGTCCGCTAATTGCACATGAAGCGAATCGGCATCCGCTTCCGAATAAACGACGACCGTTTGAATTCCTAGTTTTTTGCATGTGCGAATGACACGTGCAGCAATTTCCCCGCGATTGGCGACTAATATTTTTGAAAACATCATAATATTCACCCTTTGCGTCATTGTTTGATGGCCAAGCGCGGCTTCGAGGAAGAAGCGCGCCTGACAGCAACCATATTAATTCGTTAATCCAAGGCGTTGTTTCGCCATTTCTCGCAATTTGAATTTTTGGATTTTTCCAGATGCTGTCATTGGGAATGAATTGGTAAATTCGATATAGCGCGGAATTTTATGACGCGAAATTTTTCCGCGGCAAAACTCGCGAATTTCATCCGCCGTCGCTGTTTCCCCGTCTTTCAAAATAATCCACGCCATGACTTCCTCGCCGTATTTTTCATCCGGCACGCCGACGACTTGAACATCCAAAATTTTTGGATGTTTGTATAAAAACTCTTCAATTTCGCGCGGATAAATATTTTCCCCACCGCGAATAATCATGTCTTTTAGTCGTCCCGTAATCCGGCAATATCCGTTTTCATCCATCACTGCTAAATCGCCAGTATGCAGCCATCCGTCTTCATCAATGACTTCTTTCGTCGCTTCCGGATTGTTGTAATAGCCTTTCATCACATGGTAGCCACGCGTGCATAATTCTCCTTGCACGCCTGGCGGCACTTCTTCATTCGTGCTTGGATCAACAATTTTTACTTCCACGTTTGGAAGCGCGCGTCCGACTGTTTCGACGCGAAGGTGAATCGGATCGTCCGTTCTCGTTTGCGTAATCACCGGTGATGATTCCGTCTGCCCATACGCGATCGTAATTTCCCTCGCCCCCATTTTCTCAATAACCGCTTTCATCACTTCAATCGGGCAAGGGGAACCAGCCATAATTCCGGTGCGAAGTGATGACAAATCGTATTTTTCAAAATCGGGGTCGTTTAATTCGGCGATAAACATCGTCGGCACTCCATGCAGCGCAGTGCATTTCTCATCTTGAACCGTTTGCAGCACTTGCTTTGGATGGAATTCTTGAATCGGCACCATCGTCGCGCCGACTGAGACGCATGCCAGCGTACCGAGCACACATCCGAAACAATGGAAAAATGGCACAGGAATGCAAAGCCGGTCTTCTTTCGTCAGCTTCATACATTGCGCGATGTTGTAAGCGTTGTTGACAATGTTATTATGGGTGAGCATGACTCCTTTTGGGAATCCTGTTGTACCTGAGGTGTACTGCATGTTGATGACATCATGAGGGTCAAGCGAGTTCATCTGTTCGTCTAGCTGCTCTTCCGTTACGTCTTGTGCCAGTGCAAGAATATCGTTCCACGTATACGCACCTGGATAGCGCTTATCACCGATCACGATGACGTTTTTTAATTTTGGAAGCCGTTTTGCCTGCAATTGCCCAGGCTTGCATTCGCGCAACTCCGGAGCAATTTCGTAAAGGATGTCGATATAGGAGGAATCGCGATACCGTTCTATTAATAGAAGGGTGGTCGAATCAGATTGTTTTAATAAATATTCCAGTTCTGCCGCACGGTAATTCGTATTTACCGTGACAAGCACCGCACCCATTTTTCCAGTAGCAAACTGGCACGCAAGCCATTCCGGCACATTCGTCGCCCAAATCGCCACATGTTCTCCTTTTTCGATTCCTAGTCCCATAAATCCACGGGCAACAAGACGGCAATAATCGTCAAATTGTTTGTACGTCATTCTTAAGCCGCGGTCTGCATACACGACCGCTTCATGATCTGGATGCAGCTTTGCTTTTTCTTCCAGCAGCTTCCCCACCGTGACCGTCAACATAAACGTCTCCTCCCCTTTGTCCAAATTCCTTTCTAACTATATGCGCGTTCCCCAGAATTTAGCATCCAAGTTGACGGGCAATCACGAGACGTTGAATTTCCGACGTGCCTTCCCCGATTTCCATCAGTTTGATGTCGCGTAAATGGCGCTCGACTCCATACTCTTTCATATACCCATAGCCGCCGTGAATTTGAATCGCCTGATTGCAAACGCGGAAGCCCATTTCCGAAGCAAACAGTTTCGCGAACGATGCTTCTTTTGTAAACGATTTTCCTTGATCTTTTAACCATGCTGCCTTATACACCATATTGCGAGCAAGCTCAATTTCCATCGCCATGTCGGCAAGCTTAAACTGTATCGCTTGAAATTTCGAAATAGTCTGACCGAATTGGACACGCTCTTTCGCGTATTGAAGCGCTTTCTCAAACGCGGCTTGCGCAATGCCAACCGCCAATGCGGCAATGGAGATGCGGCCGCCATCAAGCGTGTACAAAAATTGTTGAAACCCTTTTTTCGCATCGCCAAGCACGTTTTCTTTTGGCACGCGGACGTTTTCAAATATTAATTCGCACGTGTTCGAGGCGCGGACGCCCATTTTGTCGTAGTTCGAGCGGATTGTAAATCCCGGAGTATCGGTTGGAACGATGATCGCGGAAATGATGTTTTTGCCTCGTTCGTCTTTTCCTGTTACCGCCGTGACAATCACTTGTCTCGAATATTGAGCGTTAGTAATCCAGCACTTCTCACCGTTAATGACATACTCATCGCCGTCTAATACCGCTGTCGTCTGCGTTCCGCCTGCATCGGACCCGGCGTTTGGTTCGGTCAAGCCAAACGCTCCCAACGTTTCTCCTTTTGCCATCGGCACAAGCCATTTTTGCTTTTGTTCTTCCGTGCCGAAGTAATAAATCGGGCTTGCTCCTAGGGAAACGGCAGCGGCATAACTTAATCCAGTTCCTCCGCATGCGCGGCCGATTTCTTCCACGGCGATCGCATATGAAATTGTATCTCCGCCAGCGCCACCGTATTTTTCCGGAAACGGAATGCCTAAAAGCCCCAACTCTCCCATTTTTTTAAAAACTTCAACAGGGAAATGCGCTTCTTCATCCCATTTCGCCGCATATGGCGCGATTTCCTTCTCAGCAAAGTCACGGACCATCTCTTTAATCATCTGCTGCTCTTTTGTTAATGCGAAATTCATTCTCTCTCCCCCATTCAATTTATCATTTTTAAACCGACTAGTCGGTTTAATAAGTATACAACTATTGAGACCGACTAGTTGGTTTGTTTTATATGCAAAACAATGATTGGTGCTTCTTTAAATTTTTTAATATTACTGTTGAAGTGAACAAGAAAACGGTTTAATGAAAAAGTTGGATATTTGCGGCCGCTGCTTTGCTTCTTCCGTCAAAATGGAATGCAAAATAAAATCAGCGAAATAGTTTGCAATTTGTTCAATCGTCATCGGACCTTCTGGATTATACCATTTGTATGTCCAATTCACCATGCCGATGATCGACATTCCGGCAATTTCAACAGATAATTCAGGCCGAAATTCACCCGCCTCGATTCCTTCGCGGATAACGCGGAAGATGATTTGCTTAAATTCATCCCGTTTTTGGTTAATTTTTTCGGAATACTCCGGTTTTAAATACGCGCTTTCTTGGTAGAAAACAGCAATATGCGGTTTATATAAGTGAAACACTTTGACAAACGACTGAATGATGGCATATAACCGTTCTGTTGGAGTTGTGTAATTTTCATACGCTTCTTGCGCTTTATTCAACACATACGTAATAAATACGTCATGAATGCGATAAAGAAGTTCATCTTTTGATTTGAAGTTATGATAAAATCCGCCTTTCGATGTGTTGCTTTCCGTCACAATCCGGTCGACTGTCACACCATGATAGCCGTATTTTTCAAATAAACGAAGTGCTGTGTCAATAATTCGGTCCTTTAACGTTTTTTCTGCCATGAAAAATCTCCTTTACCTCTATGTTACTGTTATTTTCTGAAAAATAAAATATTTCTATTTATAAAATACGGAATCATTACGGAATTGTCAACTATCCGCTTTTTCCGGGATATGCTCCATCCCGCGCAACGTCATGCCGCGATGAGTCAATGTAATCGCATTTTGCATCCTGCTCCTCTCCTTTCTAATTTTCTCTAACTACATTACGATGTTCTCCACCTTTGGATGCGATTCCTCTATGGCATACAGGTAAATTTCTTACAAATTTTATACATAATCATGACCGTTTTTCCAAATTATAAAAATGGAGGTGGTTTCTTTTGAAACCGATGTTATGCCCAAACTGTAAAACAAATCGAACCCGTTTCCATTTCATCGAGCAACATCCAAAAGCAGTAAAGCTTAATCCACAAACAGGCGAAATTGAACAAGAATATGCGAACGAGTCATTAGAACCGTTCCATCTTCCGTATCGCGGCCCGAGCTATCGCGTGCAATGCGGCGTATGCGGATTAATAGAGGATGCCGAGATGTTTATTCAACGCGCGAAATTGGCACAAATGGGGAGGGAAACATGACAAACAAAAAGCAAACAATTGGAGCATGATGAAATCAGGCAAACAAAACTTCGCGATAGGCAAACGTTTATTGCAAAACAAATGGGATGACGCGGTTACGCCATCCCTCATATATGTTACTGGAAAAATTCGACGTCATATCCTTTCTTCAACAAGACTTGATGTATTTGATGAATATGTTCTCGATTTTTTGTTTCGAGCGAGAAGTGAATTTCTGCCTGACCCGGCAATACTTTTGCACCAATGCGCTGATGATGGATCGACATGACGTTTGCTTCCAGTTCAGCAATAATGCGCAACAGCTTATTGAGCTGGCCGGGTTTATCGGAAATGACGGTCGTAAACGTAACAAACCGCCCGGATTCGACGAGCCCGCGTTCAATGATTCGCGAAATCAGAGTGACATCGACATTGCCCCCGCTTAAAATGGCAACGACTTTTTTTCTGGTAAACGGCAATTTTTGATACAATAACGCCGCCAATGGACATGCCGCAGAGCCTTCGACCAGCAGCTTGTTACGTTCCAATAAATACAGCATCGTTCGGGAAATTTCCGCTTCTTCGACGCAAACGACACCATCGACATATTTTTCAATATATTCGTACGTAATATTTCCCGGCTTCTTCACTGCAATGCCATCAGCAATCGTCTCGGAAGAAGCAATCGTTACCGGCTTTTTATGGCGAAGCGCTGCCGTCATTCCGGGACAAGCAGACGATTCGACGCCATATACTTCAATCGACGGCTTTAACTGCTTTAATGTAAACGCCAATCCGGCAAGCAATCCGCCGCCCCCAATCGGACATAGCACCACATCGACATCCGGAAGCTGCTCGATAATTTCTAAGCCAATCGTCCCTTGTCCTGCCATAACCGCCAAATCATCAAACGGATGGACAAACGTCATGCCGCGCTGCCGCTGCAATTCGAACGCGTACTCAAGCGACTCGTCAAACACATCGCCGTGCAAAATCACTTCCGCTCCGTATCCTTTTGTCGCTTCAACCTTGCTTAACGGCGCTCCTTTCGGCATGACGATCGTGCATGGAATGCCGATCATGCTGCTCGAATAGGCTACCCCTTGAGCATGGTTTCCAGCCGAAGCAGCAATGACTCCGCGCTTTCGTTCCGCTTCGCTCAATGACATAATTTTATTGAACGATCCGCGCACTTTAAACGATCCTGTCTTTTGTAAATTTTCTAGCTTCATGTATACTTCATTTCCGGAAAGATTCGTGAACGTTTGGGAATGCTCAAGCGGAGTTTCATGAACAACCTCTTTCATTTTTTCCTTTGCTTCTAAAACATCATTCAATGTTAACATCGTTTTCATCACCTAACTATCGTTCATTTAAAAGCCGATATTGATCATTATACATAAATAATATTTTGTCTACAAATTATATCCGGATATAACGTTTTTCATTTTCTAATAAATGCGCCACGTACAAAAGGAAACCCTAAAAAGCTTAATATAATGCAAATAAGCCGAATATACCGACTCTATTTGGATTAAGTCCAAAATTTTGTGTAAAAAGAAACGGCAAAAAACAGTTTGATTTCTCCAAAACGTCAATTTGCTGAACCAAGAAATGAAAATTTACACAATAATCAGGACTTGATCCTCTATTTGAGTTTTTTCTTGTGATTATTTTTATTGATTATTTAGAACATAGTTCAATAAATACAAAAAAATAGTTTCATTTTCTCGCTTTGCCATAGAGATTTTATCTATTTCGATTTGCGAAATATTTCTGTTTGTTCCATAAGTAAAAAACTGTAAAAAAAGTAGGCAGCCATCATGTCTTTTATTTATTGCGATTATTTTTGATTTTGTATTTAGCACAATGTTTGATTAAATATAGCAAAATAAAATGATTGTTTCTTTCTGATTTTTTTCGTAATCTATATTATTGGCGCAATTTTTTTGAAAAGAGGCGGTCTTAATGAAAGAAACGATGACGCGAAGAGAAAAAATCATTCAGTTGCTCCATATTTTTCTGCCTGTATTTATTACTCAAGTCGGCCAATACGCAATGAACTTTGCCGATGTCACGATGTCAGGGCACGCCAGTTCGAGCGATTTAGCCGGAGTCGCCATTGGCTCGAACTTGTGGGTTCCCATTTTTACAGGAACGAGCGGCATTTTGCTCGCTCTCACACCGATTGTCGCGCAACACCTTGGCGCAAAACGATACGAGCAAATTTCCCATGCGGTCATCCAAGCGATATATTTAGCGATTGTCATCGCCCTAGTCATCATCGCTAGCGGCGCCGCTGCCTTAAATCCGATTTTAAATCATATGAATTTAGAAGCAAAAGTGCAGCGCATCGCCCATGACTATTTAATTGCCCTTTCATTCGGCATGATTCCGTTGTTTCTTTATTACGTACTGCGCTGTTTTATTGATGCGCTTGGGCAGACGAAAATCACGATGTTGATTACATTAACAGCGCTTCCTATTAACATTTTGTTTAACTACTTGCTCATTTATGGGAAATGGGGCTTTCCGAAACTCGGCGGCGTCGGGACTGGCTATGCAACGGCAATCACATATTGGTATTCCTGTTTTATCGCAATCATCATCGTCGTCCGCTTCCGGCGGTTTGCGCGCTTCAACCTATTTCAACGTTTTTACCGTCTTTCTTTCGCCGCATGGAAAGAACTATTAAAAATCGGGCTGCCGATCGGTTTTGCCGTTTTTTTTGAAACGAGCATTTTCGCCGCCGTCACATTGTTAATGAGCGAGTTTCATACGACGACGATCGCCGCCCATCAAAGCGCGATGAATTTCGCTTCGTTTCTTTACATGATCCCATTGAGCATCTCGATGGCATTGACGATCGCCGTTGGTTTCGAAGTTGGGGCGAATCGTTACAAAGACGCGAAACAATACAGCTTTATCGGCATTGGAATGGCGGTGTCGATAGCGATTGTTACTTCGCTTTTGCTTTATTTTTTCCGCGGGGATATTGCCAAAATTTATACGGACGAACAAGATGTATTATCGTTGACGACGCAATTTTTGCTATATGCGATTTTCTTTCAGTTTTCCGACGCCGTAGCAGCCCCGATTCAAGGAGCGCTTAGAGGATATAAAGATGTCAATGCTACATTTTGGGCCGCTTTCGCTTCGTATTGGTGCATCGGTCTTCCATTCGGCTATATGCTTGCCAATCTCACTTCTTTCGGGGCGTTTGGATATTGGATCGGACTGATTGCAGGATTAGCTTCTGGAGCAATATTCCTCTTTTTCCGCCTTCTTTATATCCAGCGCCGCTACCGGCAAGTTTCTTCCCAATGAAAAAGACGGCACTCTTTGCCGTTTGCCTTCCATGGCATAGCGAAAGACGAATGCGGAAACGAACGAGGATTCATTTATACGAAAAAAGAGGCTGTCTAAAGCCTCTTTTTCGTTTAATATACGATTTTCTCTTTTTCTAGTTCGCGTTTTCCAAATTTTGTATACAATCTTGAGAAAGCGGATAAAATTAATTGAGATTAGTGCGCAAATTACAATTTTCAAACTCTCTATTTTCATCTTTTCGCTAAAATACTTCCATCATCGCGGCTGGACAATGCTCGAAAGCTAAATCATTAACGATGTTGGCAATGCGGAAAAACCTTTTCTCAAAACGAAAAAATGAGGAAGAAGCGACTGATTAGCTTCTTCCCGATTATTGGACCGTTAGCACCATGTTGCCCCGACAATAATGAGCAAGATGAACAAGACGACGATAAGCACAAAACTACGGCCATAACCGTGGCCACCCCAGCCGTAGCCATAACCGTATCCACCCCAACCGTAGCCGCCGCCCCAGCCATAGTAGCCATATGGCATTGTATGCTCACCTCCTTACATTAATTAATTAGGCGATTAGTACCCCCAACCACCAATACATGCGCATCCAACAATAATCAACAAAATGAACAAAACGACGATTAGCGCAAATCCACCGCCGTAAGCTGCACCCACCATTGAGCACCTCCTTCATTTTTGTACTAGTAGACTATTCATTTCGGTTACAAATGGTTAGATATTTTCATAAAAATGGGTGTTCAGCGGATTGTTTCGACCTTGCCCGCTTCGACAAAAAGTGGTTGGCGAACCAACCATGACTAATTTATTAGTTCATCGCCGCGCTCGATATAAAAGAAAAACGGACCGATGTTTCGATCCGTTTTCTACATTCCAAATGAATTTCGTTTAACGATTTTATCGTGCCACCCTTGCATCCATTTTGTTTTGGAAAAAGAAAAAATGACAAGCGCCGCCCAAATGCAGCTAAACGCGTATACGTGCGCTTTCGTAAACGCTTCGTGAAACAAAAATATTCCAAATAATAATGTCAACGTCGGGGCGATATATTGGAGAAATCCGAGCATCGTAAGCGAAATCCGCTTCGCTCCTTTTGCGAAATATAAGAGTGGAACGGCAGTTGCCGGACCAGCGCCGATCAATAATAACGCCTGCCAAACGGTGATCGTCGATAAAAGCGAAGCATGTTGGTGATATAAAACAAACAAATAGATGAAAGAAATCGGTGTGACAACCATTGTCTCCAACGTCAAGCCGATCGCGGAATCAACGCTTGCCAGTTTTTTCACTAGCCCGTAAACACCGAAGGAAAAGGCAAGCGATAGCGCAATCCACGGAAATGCGCCATATTGGAATGCCATCATGCAAACTCCGATAGTAGCGAGAAGAAAGGAAATCCATTGCCATACATTGAGACGTTCCTTTAATACGACCATTCCTAATACGACGCTCACTAGCGGATTAATATAATAACCTAAGCTCGTTTCGACGACATGGCCGTGGTTGACCGCCCATATGTATATAAACCAGTTCGCGCTGATTAAAACCGCCGCTGCGCTTATTCCCCATGCCAACTTTGGCTGCTTGATCATCATCGATACGAGTTTTCGCCACGATGTGATCTGCCTTGTTACAACAAGCAGCGCGACCATAAAGAAAAACGACCATATGATCCGATGGGCTAAAATTTCCATGGCAGGTCGCGATTCTAGCATCTTCCAATAAAGCGGTAAAATCCCCCACAGCAAATAAGAAAATGCCGTGTACAACATTCCGATTTTCTCTTCACTTATGCGATTCACTTCTCTATCCCCTTTTATACTTGATTACTTTTGTTTTACTGAACCATTATAATCATTTTTCTGTTTTTTTCCAAGAAAAACGCCCGCTAGAGGCAAAATGCGATGGCGAAACGTTTTTTCACGACATCATTTTTCCTTTGTATCCGTTTCTCCCCACCAACCTTTTTTCTTAAAATATAGCGCAACGGAAATACCGATTGTGGTCATTAACAAAAGGGCATAAACATAACCATATTTCCATTTTAGCTCTGGCATTGCTTCAAAATTCATGCCATATACGCCGGCGATAAACGTCATCGGCATAAAAATCACGCTCACTAATGTCAATGTTTTCATGATGACATTCATGTGATCGGATTTTAATGACAGCTGCAAATCAAAAATGCCAGACAACGTTTCTTTAAACGTGTCCAACGCAGCGGTAATGCGGGAAAAACGGCCAACGATATCTTGCATATAAGGATTTGTCTCCGCATGAATGTGAGGAAATTTTGTATGCTGAAGCATTTTCATCATTTCCTCTTGTGCTTCCGCAATCTGCCGAAGCTCATGAATCTGAATTTTCCAGCGATAAATGTTGCGGCCAATTTCATTGGCAAACGGCGTTTTAAACACTTGTTTTTCCAACGATTGAATGCGGTCGGCAATATCATCGATCACTTGTAAAAAACGAAGCGCCGATACATCTAAAAAATAATACAACACGTATCCAGGATGTGACGCATGTTCGCGATGATGAACCAATTTTTCTTTTACTTGTTCAATCAATGGGTCATTTTCTTCTGCATAGCTAATCATATACTGCTCTGTAGCGATCATTCGTATTTTCGTTATCTGCAGCTGAGGGCGAACGATAAAAAGCGAAATAAATAAACATCGTTCATACTCATCGACCATTGGTATGTCCGTTCCGTATAACAACCGCTGCTTTGCTAACGGATGAACGGAAATGGTCCGCAATAGCCGCTCCAAGTCTGTTTTGGAAGCTTTCGTAAAATGCAGCCAACACGCGTCTTTTCCAGCCGGTGCATAATCGTTATCGATGTTAGCAATCACGTCATCATATCGCATCACACATTTCCTTTCTTACGCAGTTATTTCATCACCATATATAGTGTTGGCGTTTTTCTCGCAAAAAAACCTTAACCGCTTTTGGAAAGCGATTAAGGAATTTTTTCCGGCTCAATATGAACGTGCGTCGCTTCAATATTATGATGCTTTTTCATTAGGCGTTCCACTTCATCGGCAATTTCGTGGCTTTTGACAACCGTTAAATGCGGATCGACGTGTATCGTCACGTCAAGGACGACATAATTTCCTAACATTCTTGCTTTGATATCGGCAACGTTTTTTACTCCATCAACAGTGGCGATTTCGTGTTTGTATGTCGTCAATACACGTTCGTCAAACCCATCGGTTAACGCATGGGTCGTTTCCATAAATACTCCCCAAGCGGTTTTACAAATCATTCCACCAATCAGCACAGCGACAAGCGGATCAAGCCACAATAGATGCACTTGCGCTCCAGCAATCCCGACGACCGTCCCGATGCTGACAAGGGCATCGGACAAATGGTCTTTTGCGGCTGCGGCAAGCGCTTGGCTATTCGTCCGCTTCGCTAACCGCTTATTAAAAGAATATACGGCTAACATGGCAAGAGCGGATGCGATAGCGACAAACGCGGCAAGCGGTTCAGGAGCGCTTTCGTTTTCGGGATGAAAAACGGAAGAAATTCCTTCAATGATCACATCGATGCCGATCGACATCATCATGAACGCCGCAACTAACGACGAAATATTTTCCGCCCGCGAATGACCATACGGATGATTATGGTCGCGCGGTTTTTTCGCAATTTTAATTCCGATTAGAATTGCAACAGAAGCAATAATATCGCTGAAATTATTCCATCCGTCCGCTTTGACGCCGTCAGAATGGGCAATGGAGCCGACGGTCAGCTTGCTTATCGCTAATGCGATGTAGCTTGCGATACTGACCCAAGCCCCTAATTCTGCTTTCCATTTCTTTTCCACATACTTCACCAACCTAGCATTGTCCTTTCTGCATTTATAAGTGTACCAATACAAAAACGTGTGAGTCTATAGCAACAAAATTGGCTTTTGGAAGGAGTATAGAATCGGGCAAATTTTTTCCTATTAAGGTAACTTTTTTGGATAAAACCAAACTTGCGTCAAGTTCAATCATATAAAAAATTAGGAATCGACAATACTCACTGAAGGTTTTCATGGCATCGTCGTCGCATTGGGCATAAATTCGGCTATCGTCTATTTTCCTGTTCAACATAGTCATTGATACAAACAGGGCTACTCTCTCTCACATACACTACCATGAGCAATGACAAAAGGAGGCGGACAAATGTCACCGCATTGGTATCATGTTTGCTGCCGCTACCGCGGTAAAGTCGTACGTATCCATGATAAATTTGGCAATGTTCATATCGGACGGATCATACGTGTCACGCCAACCCGCGTCTATATTGCGCCAGTCGGGGCGCGAAACCTTGGCGGGTTTGGCTACGCGTTTGTTGGCTGGGGATGGGGATACGGATATGGAATCGCGCTCGCCGCCATCGCCGCGATCGCGCTAATTGCTTTGTTTTGGTGAAAATTTCCCCTACATGATGCAAAAAGTGGCCCGCTAGCAACAGCGTAAGGCCACTTTTTGCATTTTTCTTTATCCTTTTGAAATATTTTCGTCCATCACCAAAAGATGGACCTATCATTGACCGTTCCGATAAAAAGAAACTTCTTATTTTTCCAACAATTTGCCAATTTATTTTACTATTAACCATATCCATTTTGGATTTCATGGGACTAACCAATATTTTATTTATCAATGGATTCATGATAGCTTTATTAGTCTGAATTGGCTAACCTCAAAACAGCTTCGGTCATTGCCTAGAATTTCCGAAATAGAAGTGGAAATGAGTCAAGAAACTACATAATTGGCTTACGTGATAATCAACGAATTGATTTCATTTTTGTTTTAGACAATAAAATACGCCTTCTTCCATGTTTTGCAACATGAAAGAAGGCGTTTTTGGTCTTGATTATATCTCCTTTTCGTGGTTTCCCATTACATCTTTTTCACAATGCGGAAATATTCCTCCAGCGTTATGTTTCTTTCGAACATTACTTTCGCCGCTTTTTTGCCGACATAGCGAAGATGCCACGGTTCATATTGGTATCCAGTGATCGCTTCTTTCCCTTTCGGATAGCGAATAATAAACCCGTACTCATGAGCATGGAGGGCAACCCATTTTCCTTCTTTCGTTTCTCCAAAAGCGGTCGTCAATTGATATCCAACCGTCGGGCTTGTGATATCCATCGCCAATCCCGTTTGATGTTCGCTCTGCCCCGGCAGCGCGACCGCATGAATCGCCCTTTCCTTCCCTTTTTCTTTTACTTCTTCCGCAAATATCATTTTTTGGCGCTCATAGGAACGATAGCCGGATACGGCGGCAAGCTGAATGCCGTCTTGACGCGCAGCAGCGAATAACGCTTCAAGCGCTTTTGCCGCTTCGGCGCGCATATACCGTTTATCCACGTTCGTTTCGGAAAACGAGAACGGAACGCGCGGAACCACTAAATCATCCGGCTTATACGTAGCTGGCAGCGATTGTTCTTTGTTCACAAGCGCCAATACATTGCTTGGATTCATAATGACTTTTATGCCATTTTGCACTTTGACAATATTCCAATATTCCGGTTCGAGCAATAGC
The DNA here is from genome assembly GCF_900111865.1 of Parageobacillus thermantarcticus. GTDB lineage: Bacteria > Bacillota > Bacilli > Bacillales > Anoxybacillaceae > Parageobacillus > Parageobacillus thermantarcticus. The sequence goes on from NZ_FOJS01000006.1 coordinate 60,601, forward strand.
TCCGGATCGGTAGCCGGTTTCCTCTGCTCATTTTTATCAGTTGCCGCATGCTCATCTATTTTATCTATTTTGTCCGCTGTTTTTTCACTCGAAAAATGGTTTAGTTGGCTGCATCCGCTAAATAAAAAAAGCGTTGCAACCGCCATCCATCGAAATAGCTGTTTCATCCTTTCACCTTTTCTACGTTTCTGCACGGCGAAAGCCGGTGCGTTCTTGGGTGCAAAAAAGTTTTCCCTTCCTGCGCGCAATGCGATTGCATCGCAGCACTCCTAGCACAAAAAGCAACGCGTTTTCATTCATATCGTTCCATTGCGCGATTATTCTACGCGAATCGCCGTTTCTAGCGCCACTTCAATCATATCGTTAAACGTCGTCTGCCGTTCTTGTGCCGTTGTTTCTTCTCCTGTTAAAATATGGTCGCTTACTGTCAGCACCGAAAGCGCTTTTCGACCGAATTTTGCCGCCAGCGTATATAATGCCGCCGTTTCCATCTCAACGGCTAAAACGCCGTAGCGGGCCCACGTCTCCCAGTTCGGCTCATCATTATAAAACATATCAGCGGTAAAGACGCTGCCGACCTTTAGCTGAAGCCCTTTTTCGACGCCGACTTCATAAGCGGTCCGCAACAAATCAAAATTTGCTGTCGGCGCATAATCCCGTCCGCGGAAAGTCAAACGGTTCATGTTCGAATCCGTGGATGCGCTCATCGCTAAAATAACGTCACGAACGTTTACATCTTTTTGAATCGCTCCGCACGTTCCAACGCGAATGAGTGTCTGTACATGATAGCTTTGGATTAATTCATTGACATAAATCGAAATCGAAGGAACTCCCATTCCTGTCCCTTGCACGGAAATGCGGTGCCCTTTGTATGTACCAGTAAAACCAAGCATGCCGCGCACGCGATTGTAGCATGTCGCTCCTTCTAAAAACGTTTCCGCGATATATTGAGCGCGGAGCGGATCGCCCGGCAACAAAATTTTCTCGGCAATTTCTTGTTGCTTCGCCTCGATATGGATGCTCAAGCAATATACCTCCTTCGTTCGACAACAATTTCTTTGGCATTATGTTTGCCCTTTTTATCATATCACACATTCATTGGAAATGGCAGTAAAAGATCAAGCACTATTCTCCGCCAATGAACTTCGCTCGTTGGAAAACAAAATTGCTTTTTATCAGCTTCTTGTTTACAATTTTCGGGACATCATCTAGCAAAACGTTATGCGTAAACGATCATCGTTATGGGCATACTGAATAACAAGCTGGCGAAATCTTAGCAATTTCATGACACTCCTGTCGCAGCGTTTGAAAGGAGGGCGATCACTGATGAAAAAGAAATTGGAACAAGCGGTGGAATACGCAAATAAAACCAATCCGTCATCCCGCTCCAATAACCAACCGTCCACTTCGAAAAAAGAAAAAACAAAATTTTAAGGGAGAAACTTTCTCCCTTTCCCGTTTAAGACGTCTTGGAATGATAGTCATCGCGGCGGCGCGCCAAATACTTCTCATTAATATACAGCACCTTTTTATCTTTGCTTCGCGTATATTTTTTCTCCCGTTCCTTTCGTTTGCGAACAAGCCAATAACCGAGTATATACATCGGAAGAACTAATTCTATCGCTCCCGCATAAACGTATAAAAACTGTTTCGTCCATTTTATTTTCGCCAGCTGTACATCGATATCACTGAACGTGTAATAGGAAACCGCCACAATCAGCCCGGCGATGAGCACATTGACCACATGCAAAAAAGGTATGTCTTTCCAGCGAAAAAAGATTCGTTCTATCTGCTCTTTGACAAATAGCAAAACAACGACGGATACGACGCTAAGCAACATCGAAACAATAAGCGCGGCCATCACCGTTTCCCCTTCCCCTTTACATCCAACTACAAAAATTTTCCGCCAATGAATCTGCCGAAACCGTACAAACTAACAATGACACAATAACAAAGGAGGAAGCTGTTATGGGTAAAAAACACCGAAACCGCATTAACGGTCAAAAAAAGAATAACCATATTCCAAAAGAAGCGTTAATTGCTGAGGGTATCGCGCACGCGAAAGAATACTCCGCTGCGGGAGGACGAAAAAATGGGCCAGGCCACCACGACAACCCCAATTCATAACGATACCGTGATTTTTTGTATAAAATTTCCCCTCTTCGTCCAATAATGAACTTGCTTTTTCGCCGTTTTCTTTTTGCGCCTTTTCGAGGAGCAATCAGCCAATCGCCAAGCATAAATATGACGGAAAACCCTTGTATGACAACAAGGGTTATGTGGAAGGATCAACTTCATCGAAGGATAATGTCACTACTTTCGTATAATCGCCGCGGGCAATTTCTTCTTTCGTCGCTTTTTCATTTAGCTCTTCATCGTCATCGATTCCCGGCGCGATTGTCGGGAACCCGTTATCAAGCTTTTTCTTCTCCAAGTGACCGCCTCCTTTCCTTTATATCCATACCCGAAATTCACGTAAACTATTCGACTTTTTTCTCCATTATACCATCGTTTTTTATTTCTGGATGGAATATTTCGAATTTTTTTGCTAGCGAATGTGAATGCGGCTAATCTGTTTCCATCCTTCTGGGCATAATTTGTAATACGCTTGCCCTTTTAATCCTTCGTCAATGAAGACGATATCTCCCGTACTCATAAAACGGGCTTGATAATCTTTTGGCAATAAATCAGGTACGTTAAACATGCGATAAACATGCGATAATGCTTCACGGTGATTGGCCGCGCTGATTATCAGCCTGTATACTTGCCTATATCCTTTCGTTTGTCCAAAACTTGGCGTTTGGAATATGGTGATATCATACTCACGCTTGATATGAAGCATTTTTTTCATCCATAAGCGTACCATCGACATCGCTCCTTCTGTCATCCTTTTATCCAAACATATTAGTGATCAGCGATGTCGATTCCTTTAGCAAAATGGCTATTGTTTTGTCGAATGGATTCGTTGCTTGCCAATATCGCGTCCGATCAACTGATCAACATCGTTGATTAAATCGGCAATATTGTCATAAGGCCGGTCTATTTGCAGCATTTTTCGCAATATGCGCCGAGCCTCCGCGGAAAGCGATAATTCTTCTTCCCAGCTTCTTTCTTCCTCTGTCACCGGTTCATAAGAAGAATACAACAAAAATAAAGTGAAATGCCCTAATGCATAAAAATCGCTTTTGGCGTTCGTTTCCCTCCGGAGCCGCTTTTCAAGCACATACGTTTCCAGATGAGGAATTGGTTCTCCAAAAAAGCGCGCCAAACCAAAGTCAATGATAAACACCACGCCATCGCAAAGCAAAATGTTCGGAATGCGCAAGTCGCGGTGCACGACGCCCTTGGCGTGAATACAAGCGACCACTTCAAGCACATCGCGGAGCAAACAAAACGATTGATGCTCCGTATACGTATATCCTTTGTCAAAAATCAATGTCTCTACTGTCTCCCCTTCGATATACTCCATCACAAGATGTGGAATTCCTTTTTCCACAAACATGTCATACAATTTCGGAATTTGTGGGTGCTGAAGGCGGCGCAGAATGGCCGCTTCCCTCTGAAACACCACGCCGCTTACATTCCGCTTCGTCCGCCCTTGCTTTACCACGACACTCCTTCCCGTCTGTAAATCGCTTGCCATATAAGCAATTCCATAACTTCCCATGCCGATCTCCTCAATAATTCGATAGCGCTGCCGAAGAAGATAGCCTTTTTGATAGCGACGTTCGAATAAGCGGGCGAACGAAGAGAAAAAATAAGGTAGACGCATCGTTAGTTGCCAAAAAAGCTGGAAAAGAAGCTGCCGCTATGGTGTTTCTTTTTATAATGCTTATGGCCGTATTGGGAAGGATGGATGTGCGGATAATGATTCGACGCATGGTAATGGTCGCTGCTGCTGTAATGGCCTTTGTGGTAATGATGATGCGACATGCTTTGTTTCAAAATCGCTTTGATCATTTTTTTTCAGCATCGCAATCGCTCCTTTTTAAACAAAATTTACTCATATATACGAAATAAAACAAGCGTGGGTTTCACTTTCACGCAAAATAAGTGCTAGGAGGGATGCGCCATAAACCGATATCGTTTTTTATCCCGAATCGTTCATCCGCTGCAGTCACTGTACCGTCATTTTTTATACCGGCACCATATTCATATCGCTTCCCCATCGCTGTTGCATCAACTTTCGAAACAATGGGAGCGCCTGTCGCATCCCCGTATTACCGAAGAAGAAAATCAACTCGTTGCTGAAATCTGGAAAAAAACAGCGAGGGATAACCGCAACAATATTACACGGACAGCGGCCTATTGGGCGTTTTTCGAGCGTCATCCCGAAGTCCATTGGGCGCTTTTAGCGCATATCGTTTCCCGGAATGGCGGATGGAATATGACCGATTTGCGGGGAAGCGTCATTCCTCGTCTTCTTCCCACCGCATCGATTCACCCGCTGTTTTTATTTTTAGAGAGGGCGAACGCGCTTATTTTTCATGACGCTTATCCCCAGCTATTGTTATATGAACAAAGCAAACAAATGAAAAAACCGTTATTTCATTTACTTCCTTGTTTTTCTGTTTCTTCCTTTATGAAACCGTTTTGGGAATATTTTTTTGAAACCAAAAATTCGCCGATAATCACCGTGGCGTTGATCATTAACGAACAGCAGTACATTCAAAAAAGAGTGATTGAGAATAAATTTTTTCAAGAGCGCGTGCTTGAGACAATGCCGTTTATTGCCGAGCAATGGCTCGGTTTTAACAACGTGCTCATTCCGTATAAGGCTGGTCGCCACATCCGCCTTGCCGGCACCACCGTCCGCGATTTTGCCGATGTCCATCACCGCATTCATATCGGCAAAACGCTTTACAGCATATTGTTTTTCCAAAAACCGCTAGCAAAGCGCGCCTGCCAATTTGCGTCGCAAACGGCGCATACCGGTTCACGCGCCGATTTTTGGCCGCAGCTATTTTCGCCTGAAAAAACCGATCCTTTTCGCATTTACAGTCCCCGCTTGGAAGCAGTGTGGCCGAACATCCCTCATCCGTTTTCCGACCGCCGTGACTGGTTTACCGATCAAACGATTATCAAAATGATGGAAACGATCCCTGTTATAAAGGAAAAAGATATGACGACAAGCTATATGCATCACATGCAAACACTAAAAATTGCCGCCTCAGCGATTCCATAATAAAACGACGAGCGGTGGTCACTCGTCGCTGTCTCCGATGTCAAGTTCCTCATCAATGATGCATTTTTCCAATAAATAATCAAACGTAATATCCGCTAGTTCTTCTAATTCTGTCTGCGTCGGCACAAAACCGCGGCGGATTAATTCGCGATAAAAAAATTCGGCAATTTCTTCCGTATCAATGACCACTTCAATTTCCTTCACCACATCTCGCCCCCTTTGTAATGTTTTATGTGCGCTGACACCGTTTTATGTCAAAAGAATTTGCTGATCTATGTACTAATTTTCCCTTTCTGCCCAAACATTAGTAGAAAAAAGAAAATATGATCATGGACAAACATTCATCCATCACCGATAAAACAAAAGAAACCGTTGTAAGCATCTATCATTACATCGCATCTCCATCGCGCCAACCGTTCCGTACAACAAAGCTTCGCTCATTTGTATCCTTATGATGCTACATTTCGACGCAAGCGAGTAGACGCTGCCTATTAAGAAAAAACGTTTTTTGTTAGCGTTTTCAAAAAAGAAGAGATGAGAAGACGTTACGCCTCCTGTAAAAACTGTTCCCATAGCTCGTCAAATATCGTCATGCTATCTAAGTAATCGCCGTTTAACTCTAAGTACCGGCTAATTTCATCATAATCGGTTGACGTTTTCGGAAACCCGTGATCCAAATATGCCCCATTCGCAAACCGGACGAACGGGTCTTCTTTTTTTCCGTCGCGAAATTTTAATAAATAATGGTAAAACGAACGCGCCATTGCCTTTCATCCTCTTTCTATTTTTTTCTTTGTTGTTATTTTAATGAGTTTGCACGGTTTTGTGAAGTGCTTATTGAAACATTCCACATGCAAATGCTTCCGCTCCCTTTTTTTACAATGAAAAAGCATGCTCATCACCACGCATAGGCATGGAAGAATCTCTTTCGCATGCAGGAACCTAGCCGGAAATTTCGCATAATGTTTTATCTTATGCCTTTTCTAATCGGCGTAACGTGGTCTAATGAAAGCGAAAGAAATTCCATTCAGTTCATAAGGTTTCAATTGCCTTGTTCATTTACAATGCTTTTATGGATCCAAATCGCCGCCTGCGCCCCTTCCCCCATGGCGATCGTGACTTGCTCTGAATGAACGCCGATGTCTCCTGCCGCCCAAATATTCGCGACGTTCGTTTGTTTCGTCCGCGGGTTAGTGGGAATATGCTTATTTTCTAACCGTTCCACGCCAAGCTGTTTAGCAAGCTCTGTATTGACTTTGTTATGGCCAAATGCGATAAATCCGCGCTCACCGAAAATTTCCGTACCGTTTTGCAAACGGATGCCGCAAAACATCGGCCCTTCCTCTACTAGCACAGACTCAATCGGGTCGCGAATGTAACGGATGCCTTGTTCAGACAGCTGCTTCCGCCACTTTTCCGATAGCTCTTCGCCATCATGATTAACGTAAATAATATCCTTTGTCCAATACAAAAGCGTCATTGCCATGCTCGCCCCAGCGACTCCCGCACCGAGTATGATCACTTTTTTGTTTGTTACTTCATATCCATCGCAGTCCGGACACACGTAAACGCTCGTTCCTAAACATGGAATGAGATTAGGAATGGGCGGAATTCGATCTTTCACTCCTGTCGCTAACAGCAGCCGTTTGCTTTCATACGTTTTTCCGCTTTGGCCAAACAGAACAAATCGCTCGCCTTTTTTCTCCGCAGCCGTCACCTCATCATCGACAAAATGCACTCCGAATCGTTCCGCTTGTTTTCTGCCAAGCGCGCGCAGCGTTTCTCCGCTCACGCCGTCAGGCCAGCCGAGCAAATTATGATACGCGCGGCAAAGCGTGGAACGGCCGTTGTTCGCATCGATCACAAGAACGCGATGATGGTAGCGGCCGAGCTGAATCGCCGCCTGCAATCCGGCGATGCCGCCCCCGATAATGATGCACTCATACATCGTATATCACCTCCCGTCTGCTTTTATTTTGTATTGTTCGTTATTGACTCGTATTCATGCACTTTACAAAAAAAAAGCCGCCTCCATAAATAGAGACGGCGCAATCTAGCCGTTAATAAACCGTTTGTTGTTCCTCAGCAAAATCAATTTCAAAGCCAAGATCCTCCAACATCCGATAATCTTCTGATTTTTCCTGACCAGCTGTTGTTAAATAGTCACCGATAAAAATGGAGTTGGCCGCATATAAGCCAAGCGGCTGGAGCGAGCGCAAGTTGACTTCGCGCCCGCCGGCAATGCGAATTTCTTTTGTTGGATTCATATAGCGGAACAATGCCAATACTTTTAAACAATAGCGCGGATCGAGTTCATTCGTTCCTGCTAGCGGCGTGCCATCAATCGCGTTCAAAAAGTTGACAGGAATCGAATCCGCATCAAGAATGCGCAAACTCCGCGCCATGTTAATGACATCTTGCTTTGTTTCCTTCATGCCGACAATGACGCCGGAACAAGGGGAAATGCCAGCTTGTTTCACCGTTTCCACCGTTCTGACGCGGTCATCATATGTATGGGAAGTCGTGATGTTCGGGTGATGTTCTCTCGATGTGTTAATGTTGTGGTTATAGCGGTCGACTCCCGCTTCTTTCAGGCGCGCCGCTTGTTCCGGCTTTAAGATGCCAAGGCATGCGCAAATTTTCAAGCCGAAGCGTTCTTTAATTTCTTTGACGGCGGAAACGACTGTATCGATTTCTTTTTCGCTCGGGCCGCGTCCGCTCGCGACAATACAGTATGTGCCGATGCGCAGGCGGTACGCTTCTTCCGCTCCGCGAATGAGCGTTTCTTTATCGACCATTTTATACGTTTTGATCGGCGCCGTCGAAACGGCGGACTGCGCGCAATATCCGCAGTTTTCCGGACAAAGCCCCGATTTCGCGTTAATAATCATATTCAGCTTTACTTTATTGCCGTAATATGTGCGGCGAATGTTGTACGCGCCTTGCATCAGCAGAAGCAGCTCCTCATCAGGGCAGTCTAAAATCGCCATCGCTTCTTCATCGGTCAATTCATGCCCTGCAATAACGCGATCGGCCAATGCTAACCAATTTGGCATTCTTTCTCTCCCCTTTCCATATGATTACATTTATCGTAGCGGAAGAGGAGCTATATTGTCAACCAAAATATTTTTTAGGTTAACGGTTAATCTATGATCAAGTTGCAAATAAGCGTCTATTCCCCGTTAATCCCATATTTCATCAAGATGGTCGGCGTAAAAAACTAACGCTTTTTCATATTTTTTGATCCAAGGGTCAGAAGAAGCGGCGACCAGCGCATGAATTAACATGGATACTGCTTCCATTTATTCCGTTAATTTTTTGACAATATCGCGGGCGATCCATACGCCGCAAGCGCTCGCTTGGGCGAGCCCGCGCGTAATGCCGGCGCCGTCGCCGCCGACGTACAAGCCGGAAATTTCCGTCTCAAATCGGTCGTTTAATTTTGGGCGGGCGGAATAAAATTTCGCTTCAACCCCGTAAAAAAGCGTATGCTCGGAAGCAATTCCCGGAGTGACGTGATTGAGCGCTTCCGTCATTTCGATAATGCTTTTCATCGTATTATACGGGAGAACAAGGCCTAAGTCGCCGGGAACCGCTTCTTTCAGCGTCGGCTCGATAAATCCTTCTTTGATCCGTTTTTCCGTAGAGCGTCTTCCTTTTAAAATGTCGCCGTACTTTTGCACGATGATGCCGCCGTTTGATAACGCGTTGGCAAGCCGGGAAATTTCATGGGCGTATTCATTTGGCTTATCAAACGGGTCGGAAAACTTGTGCGATACAAGGAGCGCAAAGTTGGTGTTATTGCTGCCAAGTTCCGGATCTTTATAGGCGTGGCCATTGGCGAGCATAATGCCGGAATGGTTTTCAACGACGACATGTCCTGACGGATTGCTGCAAAACGTGCGGACTTGCGTACCAACCGACGTGTTGAAAATAAATTTTCCTTCGTACAAATGTTCATTAATCTCTTCCATGACAATGTTCGACGTTTCGACACGCACGCCGATATCCACTTGGTTGTTGATCATGCGCAAGCGGCGTTTCCGCAATATTTTGCTCAACCACACCGACCCATCGCGCCCCGGTGCGATGACGACTTTCTCCGCCATCAGCGTTTCGCCGTTTTTCAGGACTACTCCTGTCACACGATGCCCATCGTTCGTTTTTTCCGTTATAATATCGTCGACTTCCGTTTTAAAACGCATCTCAATCCGCTCATGCAAATATTCAAAAATGCTTTTTAAAATTTCTAAGTTTTGTTCCGTTCCTAAATGGCGGACGTAGGCACGAAGCAGCTTCAGCCCAGCGGCGTAAGCGCGGCGCTCAATTTCTTTCACTTTCTCCGTCATCGGATCGGTAATCGATGTCGTCGCCCCGTGTTTTAGATTAATCTCGTCAACATAGCGAATGAGTTCCAGCACTTTAGACGCCGGCAAATAATCGGTCATCCAGCCGCCGAATTCGCTTGTAATATTAAATTTGCCGTCCGAATAGGCGCCGGCCCCGCCGAAGCCATTCGTGATCGAGCATGCTGGCACGCAGCCGGAGTAATCTTTTTTGCCGGCCGGCGGCGGGCATTTCTCGATTTTTTTCTGAAGAATCGGGCAATTCCGCTTATATATATCATGTCCTTTATCAATCAATAAAACGTTTGCTCCCGGAAGTTTCAGCGTTAGTTCATAGCACGTAAAAATTCCCGCCGGCCCTGCGCCGACGACGATTACATCGTAACGGTTATTCATCTGTCCATCCCCCATTTTCCGTATTCCATTTGTAACTATACTAAGTATTTTTTGTCTCGTCAATATAAAATACGAACTTTTTTATGATTTAATATAAAAAACGTTCGTTTTTAATCGCTTGTTTTTCGATCATAAAATTGATAAGTTGATAGAGTAGCAAAAAAGAAGGGGTGTGAACAGATGAAATTTTTCGTGAAAAATTTTATTAACGGTGTGATTACGATCGTCCCGATTATTTTGGCGGTATACGTCTGTTATAAAGTGTTTGCGTTTTTGGACGGGCTGCTTGGCCGCTACGTACGCCCGTATTTAAAAGAAGACTACATACCGGGAATCGGAATATTATGCACGATCATTCTCATTACCGTTCTTGGCTGGCTGTCAACGCAATACGTGAGCGGGCGCGTGATTCGCCTGATCGATCGCCTGTTAGAAAGCATCCCATTGATTAAAACGGTTTATTCAGTAATAAAAGATACGATTACTTCATTTGTCGGCGAAAAGCGGTCATTTTCCAAAGTAGTGCTTGTGGAATTACCTAACACCGGAATGAAATGCCTCGGCTTTATCACGTCAGAGGAGGTCGAAAACTGGCTTAGTCCGCTGAAAGATCATGTCGCCGTCTATATTCCGCAAACGTTCCAAGTTGCGGGCATCACTTTTTTAGTTCCGAAACAACAAGTGCAAATCATTGATATGAAACCAGAAGAGGCGATGAAATTCGTTCTTTCCGGAGGAATGGCTTCAGCTAAAAAGAAAGGGCTGCCTGAATAAAAGGCAGCCTTTTTGACACATCATAAAAAATATCGCTTTTTCCAAAAAATAAACGCGGTAACTGTTGACAACAAAGCAGCGATCAACATCGCTACCATAAACGCATATGGGGAATGCTGATACGGAATCGGCACGTTCATGCCATAAAAGCTCGCCACCATCGTCGGCAAGGAAATAACGATCGTGATCGCCGTTAAAAACTTCATGACAATGTTCAAGTTATTGGAGATGACCGAAGCGAACGCATTCATCATCCCGCTTAAAATGCTGCTGTATACTTCCGCCATTTCAATCGCCTGCTTATTTTCGATAATGACGTCTTGAAGCAAATCCTGGTCATCTTCGTACATGCGCAAGTAGTTTAGGCGCAACAAGCGCTCCATCACAATATTGTTCGCTTTGAGCGATGTCATGAAATATACTAAGCTTTTTTCCATGCTGAGAAGCGAAAACAGCTCTTTATTTTTCATCGACTGATGCAGTTCTTTTTCAATTTCGCTCGTTCTCCGGTTAATTTGTTTTAAATAGCGCAAATAATATGTCGCAATCATATATAACATTTGCAGCGCAAATCTCGTTTTCATAAACGTGTAAAAGTTTTTAATTTTATTGTTGGAAAATTCCTCAAAAATCGGATTTTCTTGCAGGCAAACGGTAATAAAACACGTATCGGTGATGATCATGCCGATCGGAATCGTTTCATACATTGGCCCATCGACTTCATCATTGGCGGCGATCGGAATATCGACGATAATCAATACGTGATTGTCTTCTTTTTCGACGCGCGACCGCTCTTCGTCATCTAGCGCATCTTTGATCGAATCGATCGGAATATCAAGATGATTGGCGATATAGCGGATTTCTTCTTCCGTCGGCGCCACTAAATTAATCCAGCAGCCATTTTTAATTTCATTAATTTCTGCCATTTTTCCGTTGGCATCAGATAAATACATTTTCATCATACGCATCCTTCCTCCTTTTCATCGCGAGGAAGTTTGCGCTTCTCCTTTTTCGATCGGAGCCCGTTTTCGTACGATGAGTAGCTCGGTGATCGAAAAAGAAGAAGACGGCGCTCCCCCGCTATATTCCGGCTCTGGCTCACTCGAACTTCGACTACTCATATACGAAAACGTCACTCCTTTCGCAAAAAAATATTCCTCGATTAATAATAACGTTGAATGACGCATTTGTATAGTGGTTTTCCAAAGAAAAAGCAGCCTGCCGGCTACTTTACTTTATTCGCTCGATGGCGTCGTGTTGAAAAAATCGCGTTGATTTTGTTCTGCCTTGCCGCGATTGGATCGTTTTTTCTGTTTGTTTCCCATCACTCCATCGGATTCGTAGCTCAGCGGAAACGGCTGTTTTTTCTCCATTTTCCCCCTCCTTTTTTCGCCTCTCTCTTTACTTTTTGCCAATGAAACGCAATTTAGTCAAAAATGTCATAAGATATTCACTAACTTTGTACATCGGATCGCTTTCTCCCTTTATAATAAAAGACAAGGAGGGTGTGAACATGGAAATTATTTTAGCGCCAAAAGCGTTCGCTTGGTATAAGGAAGAACTTCATTTACAAAAAGGCGATGCTGTCCGCTTTTTCGCGCGCTACGGCGGCTGCAGCACCGTACAAAAAGGATTTTCCCTCGGTGTCGCCAAAGACGAGCCTATCGAACCGGGGGCGCAAACAACGATCGATGGAATCACCTTTTTTGTCGAAGATCGCGACATATGGTATTTTGATGGCCATAATTTAGTCATCGATTTCAATGAGCAGGCAAATGAGCCGGTGTTTATGATCGAATAAACTTCTCTCGCCTGCGTTCCATGGAAAAAGACGGATCGGGAATTGTTCAATCCCGCCGTTTTTCCATCGTTGCTGATTGCTGAAGAATAAAAAAGCTAGCTTTTTCGCAAAGGCTAGCTTTTTTTAATCACAGCGATCGTACAACGCGAAACAGAGACGAGCCGCTGTTGTTCATCGACGATTTTAATATCCCATACCATCGTCGTTTTGCCGCGGTGAAGGACGGTGCCTGTAGCGGTAACCGTGCCGCTCCGGACGGCGCGGATATGGTTGGCGTTTATTTCTAAACCGACGACGTTTTCCGTTTCTTGGTCGACAAGCGCATATGCGCCGACGCTCGCCACCGTTTCCGCTAGGGCCACAGAAGCGCCGCCATGAAGAATTCCAAACGGCTGATGCGTGCGGTGGTCGACCGGCATCGTCGCTACAACACGCCCTTCGCCTAGCTCTGTAATCTCAATGCCTAATGCTTCTAACAGCGTTCCTTTCCCCATTTCTTTTAAATGAGCCAAATTCACTTTTCTCCCTCCCCTTTACTTTCTAAGCGAAACCGCTTTAGATGATCAACCAATCCCTCTTGCCGCAAAATCATGATTTGCTTTTCTCCAAGCAAGTCAAAATGCGGAAACCAAATGCGCTTATGGATCCATTCGCGGCGCAATCCGTATTTTTCCCCCCATGCGGCAAGTTTTTCGATGTCTGAACAGCCGACTTTTGTCACCGTCGTATATTGCGGAAACCGTTCGTCATACCAATAGTGGGTTAAGAACGCGATTTCCCCTTTTTGTACTTTCTCCTTCCATTCGATTAATTCCTGCCTGCGAATGCCGAAAGCCATCGTATGTATCTCCTTTACTTTTTCGCGCGCTCATACGCTTCATGCCAGTCTGGAAAATATTTGCGAATGACAATCGGGCGAAACGTATCGCGCTTGACGCAAACGTGCTGCGATTTTCCCGTCACGGCGATTTCTCCGTCCGGCGTTAAAATCTCGTACCCATATGTGACGCGAATGCCGTCATAAGCGTCGATCCATGTGCGGACAGTCGCCGTCTCCCCATAATGAAGCGGTTTTTTGTAGGAAACTTGCAGATCGACAACGGGAGAAATAATTCCTTCCTTCTCCATATCGGCATAATGAAAGCCCAACTGTTTGATCAGCTCCGTACGCCCGACTTCCATCCAGACGAGATAATTGGCGTGGTAAACAACCCCCATTTGATCGGTTTCCGCATAACGCACTTCAATTTGTTTTTCAGCGACTTTCATTCGTTCTCCCTCCGTTACCATCTTCACCGTATATAACAACTATATCTTACCATACTCTATGGTTTTATTATAAAAAAACGGAGTCATCCCACGATGAGGATCACTCCGTTTTCGACATTACCGATAGCCGTTTTCGCGCGCTGCTGCTTCGTCTTTAATTTCGGCGCGCATCGCCGCGATCGCTTCTTCGCGGCGTTTATTTTTTTCGCGAATTTGTTCCCGTTCTTCTGGGGAAGCAAATTGCATCGTTTCCTCTGCTTTTTCGATATTTTCAATTGTATTTTGTACCATATCTTGCAGTTTTTCGATGTTGTCGCTACGATCATCCGGGTTCGGGCGATGATGTGCCATCACATTTCCTCCTTCTTTATGGTCGGTCATACGCTCTTTCATCATTACTCGCCTTTTGTTTGCATCACTTGAGCATGTTGACCAGACTGATCTTGCATTTGTTTTCCTTTATTCCCTCCAGCGGCACGAGGTTGGGTGCCTAGATGGTTCGGAACGAAATGTTTGCGGCTTCCTTTCGGATTGCTCATGCGCTTCGCCTCCTCACCATCTAGTTTGTCCGCCCGGATGATCGCTATGCACGGCTTATTCTGCTTTTTTTAGCATTCGTTCTTCTAATTTTTTTTCAATTTTCTCCATTGCTTCACGGTCATTCAGCAATTGACGTTTATTTTCCATAATTAATTCTTGAAATGTCATTTTACGGGTTCTTCTCATTTTTTCACCCTCCCCTCAATTATTATTTTAATTTCATTAATTCCCGAAATAGATAAAAATTATTACAACTTTTTGAAAAATAATGCGCACAAAATAAGAAAAAGCACCTTTCTATGGAAAGATGCTTCTATTCGCGGAGCGCCGCCGTTATTTCCACCATTTGTTTGTACGTCATCGGACCGACAACTTTTTTGCGAATGACCCCATTTCCGTCAATGATATACGATGTCGGAATCGTTTGAATATGATACAGCTTTAGCGCTTTCTGTTTTTCATCAAGCGCGACCGGAAACGATAATTGATATTTGTTGACGAACGACTTTGCATTTTCGCGAGTATCCTGCGACGTTAAATGAACAGCAAGCAATGCCACCTCAGAATGATAGGATTTATAAAATTTTTCCATATCAGGCATTTCTTTTTTGCATGGCGGGCACCATGTCGTCCAAAAGTTGACGATGACCGGCTTTCCGCGAAAATCCGATAAACGCACCGTTTGGCCATCGAGCGTCCGCAACGAAAAATTCGGCGCAACGTTGCCTACAGAAAGGCCGACTTCCTTTGCTTTTTCAGCGGCAAGCGCATTCCAAATACCATATGCGGTAATAGCAAGCAGCAAGATAACGCCAATAAATTTTTTCATTGATTTCCCTCCCGCTCCGCTTTTATTAAAGCATAAAATCATAAAGAAAAAAAGCAAAAAGGGGTGTCAATAAGACAACCCCATCGATCGATTAGCGGATATTTTTATGTTCGTTTTTCATTTTTTCCGTTTCCACTTCCGCATAAGAAGCAAACTCATGATTAAAGCCGTTTTTTTGCTTGGCGTTATTGTTGCGTTGCGCATTGGCGTTGCCGAACTTCGTGCGTTCCATTCGCCTTCCTCCTTTGCAAAAAAGGTACACAAATAGTATAGGCAAACGGCGAAAAATTAATATTGTTCATTTTTCCCTGTCGCATCATAAAACCGCCGCATAAAACGTGCCGCTTATCTCGTTTCCTTACGCTTTGCTAAACGCTCGACATATTCTTTTACCATTTCGGCCGTCACATATTTTCGCTGCGGCACAACGCCGTGCTTTGCCAATTCGTTCATTTCCTTCGTTACTTGATTAATTTTGTCGACAGTAAACGGCAACCCCTTTTGGCAAAGCGCGACGGCTTCATCAATATAGCGTTCCCGTTCTGCCTCTAATTGGGCAAAACGCTTAATGATCGCATGCTGTTTTTGGATGTGGGCAGTAATCGCTTCATGAACTTCACTCATCATCATCTTCCTTTCTCTTTTCCTTTTCCATTAACATGCGGACGTGCGGCTTTGGCGTCCAACAGCGAAATTGATAATATGGCTTCGTTTCGTAACCTAGCCGCTGACAATAAGTATAAAGCCCTTTATCCGTTTTTTGAATCCCGTAATGAATACAAGTGGCACACGCGTGAAACCGAGTCATCGTCTCTCCCCTTTTTGGCGGCGGCGCGAATCCATCGCTCCTTCGCCAAAACACAAATGAATGCAAAGCGTTCTAGCGAAGAATGAAATTTTGCGCAACAACACGACGCAAATAAATTATTTGCAAGCCATCCCATCAGCTTTATCCAGCCGCCGAAAGCGGCGGAAATTCGTTTCATTTATTGTTGTTCCTTCAATAAACTCGCCAGCTGCCGTTCGCAATGATGCAATTGTTCCATATCCACTTCCGCCGATAATGTTGCTTGCAAACCGGAAAAATAATCATCGGCTTGATGTAAAAGAAATGAGGCCAACTTTTGGACCGCCGCCGCATATTGCTCGTTGTAAAACTGAAACATACGCCGTTCTTGTTCCGCCGCATAATCGCTGATCGGCCCTTGTATTTGTTTTTCGATTTCTTCTTTCATATAACGTTTTTCATCGCGCTCGAAAAACGATTTCGCGTTTTTATACATCGACAGCGCTTTGGAAAATCTGGCGTCATCGATTTGCGCAAAGCCGTTTGGAAATTCTGGAGTAGGAAACGAAAGCGATTCTAACGGCGACAGCGGCACTCCTTTATGAATCCGCTCGATTTTGCCGCGTAGATCGACAAATTGTTCGTGAAGGCGTTCTTTTAAAAACCGTTCGATTCTTAAGCTTGTCGCGCGCATTTCCTGCGCCAAATCAAAACCGACAGAATGCAACAATTCTTCTAAACAAGCGCGGAGCGACTGGCGAATATCGCGGTCGTCGCGCAACGCAGCCGGATTGAATGATTCTTTAAACCAATCATGGAAGCGGAGCGACACGCGCTGTTTTACGTAATAAACGAGCTCGGCAATTTCTTGTTTCAAAGCATGAATGTCATGGTCAATGGCGACGGAGCCAAGCAGCTCGCGAATCGCCGTTTTCTCTTGCGAAAGCGCGCGTTGTTTGGCGGCTTTTTCCTCATTGCTTCGCTGCGCGGCATCGATATAATCGAGAAGCGTCTGATGCGCGCGCTTCATTTCGGCATATGCACCTTGAATCGCCACTTCCATTAGCTCTTCGCCAATAAAACGAGTAAAATCTTCTTCAAACGGCCGAAGCCCCGATTCCGTTAAGAAGCCGTATCCTTCATCCGCTTTTCTTCCTGTTTTTTCATCGAGGGCGAAACGGCTCGAAAGCGCGTAAAGGCGCGGAAAGCGAATGCCGAATTGCGCGAGCTGTTCTTCGACATACGCCAACACCGCGTTGAGCTCCTCCGGCGAATGCGCCAAATCCACAGCGTTGACGATAAAAAACATTTTATCTAGCGCAAACGTGTCTTTGACGCGCCCGAGCTGGATTAAAAATTCGCGATCCGCCTTTGAAAACGCATGGTTATAATACGTGACAAACAAAATGGCATCCGCATTTTTTATATATTCGAACGCAACCCCCGTATGCCGGGCGTTGATCGAATCGGCTCCGGGCGTATCAACAAGCGTAATTCCCCGGCGAGTCAGCGCACAGTCATAATACAGTTCGACCGATTCGATAAAACAAGCAGTCGTTTCTTCAGCAACGTATTGGGCAAATTCATCGAGCCCGATGCGAAGCTTGCGGCCGAGATCACCTTTCATGCGCTCCATGCCGGAAAGAACCGCTTGCAGAAAAGAATGATGCGGTTTTTCATGCGCGGCATTCGCCTGCATGCCCGCTATCTGTTCGCACGCCGCCATTGCTTCGTCCCACGTTTCCGCCTTCATCCGAAAATGGCGGAGCGAAGCTTGAACGTCGGAAAAAAGCTGCTTGTCGCTTTTAACTTGAACAATTACAGTGCCGTGCGGACATTCTTCGGTCGGAGGGACAATTTTATTAATCGTCGCGGTCGTCGGATTGGGCGATGACGGCAGCACCCTCTCCCCAATCAGCGCATTGGCAAATGACGACTTCCCGGCGCTAAACGCTCCAAAAAGCGCGACGGTAAATGTTCGGTGCTCCAAGCGTTCGGCCTTTTCCGTCAATTCGCGGACGAACCGATTCATCCCATTGCATCCAGCGACGATATTTGCAGCTTTTCGCAGGCGTTCCGCCGTTTTTTGCAATGTTTGCCGCGCCGGCTCTTCCCGACTGAACGCTTGCTCTTGGATGCGCGGATGTTTCTTTTCATGAATTTGTTTGGAAGGAGCCGTTAGTGATGAATGTTTGAGCTTTCTCATTACAGGCGGAGCCGTCAACGCCGCAATCCGCTTATGATCCTCCTCTTCGAAAACGCGTTCGGACGCCAGCAAGCGAACAAGCTGTTCATGCGCCTGTTTGCGCGCTTTTTGCAGGCGATCAAGCCGTTGAATCCATTCATATTTTTCGCTTTCCGACGCGATTTCGCCTTCAAGCCGACGGCGCTTTTCTTCCGTTTGCTCCCGCCATTTCGATAATAATTGGCTAAATAGCTGCATCGCCGCATTTCGATATCGCTTTTTCAGTTCATAAGCAACATCGTCCGCATAATGGAGGACGGCTTCGCCAGCTGCTCCTGCTCCTTTTTTTACAAGTCTGCTTAAAACGTCCGCTTCCCAATCGACCGTCCATTGCTGGCAGCGGTGCAATAAGGCGGAATCCTCGATATCGTGCGTTTTAAGGAAGCGGATCAGCAGTTCGCGGATGTGCCACTCGATTTGCGAAACCGCCTTTTCTTTTACGTTTTTATAAAACGCCTGCAGCCGATTTTCCCGCTCTTGCGCGGTTTTTGCTTTGGCAAACAAAAACCCGACTTTAAAATCCGGCTGCATCGCCTGCAAATACGCCTTCGCGAGTTCCCGCGTTTCAAACGGCATAATGTAAGCGTTCTCCAAAAGAGAATCCAATTCTTGGCGAAATTCCGTTTCCAAATTGATATGTATCGCTTCCAGCTGCTTAAGTTCCTCTTGCATCCGGTCGAGGCGCTTTCGTATTTGCTCTTTTTCCGTTTCATCGCTTCCAAGCGCGGCAAGTCGGGCGCGAATCGCCGCTTCTTCCTCCGCATCTTTCTCGGCAAGCCAGCGAACGTGCTCGTCAATAAGCCGCTTCAGCGCGATTTCCACGCCGTACAAAAGGCGTTCGTCTTTTGCATGGAAAATCTCTTGAAAACATTTTACTAGCTCGTTCCATTCATTATGCGGATGATTCGCCGCTTTCAAGGAAGTAAAAAATATGCGTTCCGCCTTGACGTCCCACGTTTGAAACGCTTCCTCGACAGAGCGGCGAAACTCGTGAAACGGCAGCTCATTGTCGCGATGTTTATCAATTTGATTAATAATAAGGTATAACGTTTTTCCATAGCTTGTTAATTCTTTCGTAAATTGAAAATTTAATTCCGCCTGCACATGGTTGTAGTCCATCATATAAAATACGACATCCGCCAAGTGAAGCGCCGATTCGGTGGCGAGCCGGTGCGCGTCATCAGTCGAATCGATTCCCGGCGTATCCATAATGACGACTCCGTTTGGTATGCTGGATGTTTGTCGGCTTATTTCGATCCATTCAATCACATCCCCGTCTTTGCATTGCGCGCGAATCAGCTCCAAATCATATGGCGGTTCATATTCCGCCGGCGGTTCATGCTTATAAAACACCCGGACGTATTCCTGCCCTGATTTTACTTTCACGAGATTGGCGCTTGTCGGAATCGGGCTAGACGGCAATAACGGTTCGCCAAGCAAAGCGTTAATCATGCTCGATTTTCCTGCGGAAAAATGGCCGCAAAAAGCGATGGCAAATTGTTTGTTCGCCGTTTTTTCCAGCAGCTGCTTCGCTTTTTTCGCGTTTGCCTCATCGCCGTGAGCGATAAACAGATCATACACATCGATTATTTTTTTTAGCCATGGCGTTAACGATGTTTGCTGAGTAACTGATCCCATATCCAAACCCCTCGCGTTTATATCATATACAACCATTTTACTGTATTTACGCACTTTTCCCAATACAAAAAATATAAAAAATCCCGTCCTCTATTTGACGGGGCGAAGCGGTAAAAAGCGGGGGCGCTCATCAAATTGGTCGGCATAATTGGTCAATGACTTCAGCGCTTTTTCTTCCACATCTATTCGAATCGCCAACATGACCGCATTAGCGGCGGAAAAAATAAGCGCCGTCCCATACGCTTGAAACATCAACGGAATGAGCCACATTTCAAGAACAACAACGAGATAATTTGGATGGCGCAGCCAGCGGTA
The DNA here is from genome assembly GCF_900111865.1 of Parageobacillus thermantarcticus. Lineage (GTDB taxonomy): Bacteria > Bacillota > Bacilli > Bacillales > Anoxybacillaceae > Parageobacillus > Parageobacillus thermantarcticus. The sequence continues at coordinate 80,726 of NZ_FOJS01000006.1, forward strand.
CGGTCCTTTCGCAACCACTTTCGCGTTCGGCAACACTAAAATTTTTGTATTCCAAAACCGCCCGAGCGACCGCAATGTCCAAAACCGCAATCCTTGCACAGCAACAAACAAACCGAAAAGAAGCGGCCACCATGGGGAAAGTTCCGCTCCTTTTGCCAGCGACTCGGCGGCGAATGAAAACAAAAACAATACATGCATGATGACGAGCCAACGATAATGGCGAACGCCGAATTCTTTTGCCCCCATTGCCTTTAATGTTCGTTCATTCCGCTTTGCTATCGTTAGTTCGACGAGGCGCTCAATGACAATCAACAAAAAGAAAAGATAAAACATTTCCTTCATCACTCCCACTTGAACAAAATCATTTCCGCGCTAAATCCCGGACCGAGCGCAACAAGCAATCCATAGTCGCCGGGCGGAATCGGTTGCGCCATAAATCGCTCCAGCACCACATACACCGTCGCGGATGACATATTGCCAAATTCCTGAAGCACTTGAAACGATACATTTGTCTTTTCTTTATCGATCCCAAACGCCTCTTCGTATGCATCGATGACTTTTTTCCCGCCTGGATGGGCGATAAAATGGCAAATATCGCTTACCGACAAGCGATGTTGTCGCAAAAACGATTGCACTTGCGATTTCAACCACGACCGAATCAAGAAAGGAATATGTTTGGAAAAAACGACGAACAAGCCGTCGTCACGAATCTTCCAACCCATCACTTCTTCCGAGTTGGGCATAAGCGCCGATTGCGTTGCGATCACGCGCGGGCGAACTCCCGCATCTGCTGCCTCGTCCCCCGCAATGCATACACATGCCACGCCGTCGGAAAACAACGAAGTCCCAATTAAATTGCTTTTCGTATGATCATTTTCCTGAAACGTTAAGCTGCAAAATTCCGCCGCAATCACCAGCACTTTCGCGTTAGGAAACGCCAAGCAATATTCATACGCGCGAGCAATGCCCGCCGCTCCTCCCGCGCATCCTAGACCCCAAATCGGAATCCGCTTCGTATGCGGCGAAAACGGCAGCACGTTCATCATGCGCGCTTCTATGCTCGGAGTCGCTAAACCTGTCGTGGAGATATAAAAAATCGCGTCTATTTCCTCGTACGCGATCGGTTTTGGCAAAAAGGTTGGATGGTGCAAACATTTTCGGACCGCCTCACATCCGTATTGAATCGCACTTTCTATATAAACATCGTTTTTTTCCGAAAACCGATGTTTCTCTTTATACCATTCAAGCGGCCGGACGAATGACCGCGATCGGATTTCTCCGTTTTCAAACACGTTTAACAGCCTGTCGATGCAGGAAAACGAATGGGCAAATAACTGCTTTACATACCGTTTTGTTTCTTCTTGCTTTACTTGATAAGGCATTTCCGCGATTCCAACAGATAAGATTGCCGGCATCAAAACACCTCGATTTTTTTCGCTTTTCCTTTTATTGTTATCTTGTTACCAATCGTTGCGTTTATTCCGTTGATAGATGAAGTCCAGAAAATTGTGTAAAAACAAAACGGTAAAAGGCGATTTTGTTTTTTTCGTAATCCAAATTTACTGTACTGTAATGGAATTTTACACAATAATTAGGACTTGACCAAATATAATGGAGTGATTAGCATAAAACAAAATGATATTCTTTTCTACTGTAATTTTTCTACGAAAATAACAGATTTATGAACTGTTATTTTTTATGACTGGATGGGGAGTAAAATTTGCTCATGATATTCTAATACCTTTTTATCGTACATTGAACCCTCCTTAAGTATTTGAAAAATAACAACCGAGGCAGCAGCAATGTTTTAGCATATTAAAAATAGCTAAAAACCCCCAATTAAATGCCACCATTTTATAAAAATTATATTAAAATAAATGTCGGAATTTTTTAGAAAAAATTTTTCATTCCTCCCCCTTCCTCAACGTAAAATTAATACCGAAATTCCATTTAAAGGGGGAATATTTTCATGAAGTTTAAAAAAATTGCTAGTTTGTCCCTCGCTGTTTCCATTTCATTTTTTCCATTTCTTGTGGAAGCAGCCTCTAATGAGAAAGTAGAACCACCAAAAACCGTTTCCGAATTTAACGTGTCTCATGGGAAAGGAGAATATGTCCAAGGAGAAGTCATCGTCCAATTTAAAGAACAAGTAAGTGCTGCAGAAAAGACGAAGGTATTAAAAGGAGTTGGAGCAACGGCGGTTTCAGATAATGATCGAGTCAAATCTAAATTTCATGTGTTAAAGGTAGGAAATGTGGAAACTGCTGTGAAAGCATTAAATAATAACCCGTTAGTAGAATACGCGGAGCCAAACTACTTATTTAAAGCAACTTGGACCCCAAATGATACGTACTATCAGGGTTATCAATATGGTCCACAAAATACGTATACCGATTATGCTTGGGATGTTACAAAAGGTAGTAGCAGCCAAGAGATTGCTGTTATTGATACGGGTGTAGATTATAAACATCCTGATTTAGATGGAAAAGTCATTAAAGGATATGATTTCGTAGATAATGATTACGACCCAATGGATTTGAATAATCATGGTACGCACGTAGCTGGAATAGCAGCTGCGGAAACAAATAATGCTACAGGTATTGCCGGCATGGCCCCAAACACAAAAATTTTGGCTGTGCGCGCTTTAGATCGAAACGGCAGTGGCACTCTAAGTGATATTGCCGATGCGATCATGTATGCTGCTGATTCAGGCGCTGAAGTCATTAACCTGTCGCTTGGTTGTGATTGTCATACAACTACATTAGAGAATGCTGTAAACTATGCATGGAATAAGGGATCTGTAGTAGTTGCCGCAGCCGGAAATGATGGATCCTCTGCAACATTTGAACCGGCTTCTTATGAAAATGTCATTGCAGTTGGCGCAGTAGATCAATATGATCGGTTAGCGTCATTCTCGAACTATGGAACATGGGTAGACGTCGTAGCTCCAGGTGTAGACATTGCCTCAACTATTACTGGCAACCGATATGCCTATATGTCGGGAACTTCCATGGCATCCCCTCATGTAGCTGGTCTTGCAGCCTTATTAGCGAGTCAAGGACGGAATAACGTAGAAATCCGCCAAGCCATCGAGCAAACAGCAGACAAAATCTCCGGAACTGGCACATACTTCAAATATGGAAGAATCAATTCTTATAATGCAGTGACATATTGGTTGACTAAATGAAACATATATTTTGGCTCATCCTCTATTGATATATATCAAACCTGTGGTGCTAGTTGAGTTTTAACGCTCAACTAGCACCACGGGTACTCTGATCATTATGTAATATATGCTTATCAAACAACTGATTTACAGTTGAATAATAAGCATCATATGGATTATAAAAAGCTAATAATACTCCTGTATCAACAAGAATATCTTCACCTTCTACAAAACCTTGAAAATCTGGACGATTAAAGTCAAATCAATTATTCTCATACTTCCACCAATGACGAACATTATTCATATCGATTTTTGATGGAGCGATGATGTATAAATTTACTAGATCAAAAGAAGAAGATAGGGTATTCTCTAGTTGGATCATTGAAAAGGGATTATGACACTTGTTGTTCATGGAGTGATGGAACAGATTCGACTCTTTTTTTCGCCGGCAACACATTGAATAATATATTTAACACAATGGCTGTGATGCTGCCGGCAACGATGCCGCTGTCTGTTAAAATGCGAACGCCTGCCGGCAGTTCGGCAAATAAGTTAGGAACTGCCGTGACGCCAAGCCCCATGCCGACCGAACAGGCAATGATAAATAAGTTTTCTTGCGAGGCAAACTCGACTTGGCTTAACATTTTGATTCCGTAGGCAATGACCATGCCAAACATCGCCAGCATCGCTCCGCCAAGCACTGGTGCTGGGATAATGGTTGCTAACGCGGCGATTTTCGGAACCAATCCGAGCACAATCAGCATCGTTCCGGCGACATAAATGACTTTCCGCGTCTTCACTCCTGACAGCTGGACAAGGCCGACGTTTTGCGAATATGTCGTATACGGAAACGCGTTAAACAAACCGCCGATGATCATCGCCAACCCTTCTGCCCGATAACCGTTGGCCAAATCTTTTTCCGACAATTTTCGGTTGCAAATATCACTGAGCGCAAAATAAACTCCTGTCGATTCAACGAGACTGACGATCGCTACAAGCACCATTGTCAAAATGGCTGTCCCATTAAATGTCGGAACGCCGAAGTAAAAAAGATGGGGGATGTGAACCCACGAAGCTTCCGTGACCGCACTGACATCCACTTTTCCCATCAATGCTGCCGCGATCGTTCCGGCGACCATCCCTAACAAAATAGCAATCGAACGGATAAATCCCGTAAAGAACCGGTATAAAACAACAATGAATAAAAGCACTCCAAATGAAAGCGCGATATTGTGGATATCCCCGAAATCCTTGGCTCCCTGCCCGCCTGCCATATTATTCATCGCTGCCGGAATTAGCGTAAGGCCGATAATAGTAACGACCGATCCGGTAACAATCGGCGGAAACAAAACACGCAATTTGCTAAAATACTTCGCAATAATAACAACGAACAGCCCCGCTGCGATAATCGCCCCATACACCGCGGACAGCCCATACTGCTTGCCGATCGCAATCATCGGGCCGACCGCGGTAAACGTACATCCTAACATGACAGGCAAACCGATGCCGAAAAATTTATGTTTCCACACTTGAAGCAGTGTCGCCACTCCGCACGTAAACAAGTCGATCGCCACTAAATATGTCAGCTGGGCGCTCGTAAGCTGCAGCGCCCCTCCAACAATAAGCGGAACGATGATCGCGCCTGCATACATGGCGAGTACATGTTGAATCCCTAATGAGCCCAATTGAACTGTTTTCATTGGTACATCACCTCTTTCACAAATTGGACCTTTCCATCTCGCATTGACGCAATTCGCGCTAGTGACATGACGCGAAATCCGCGCGAGCGGAGCAATTGCCCGCCATCTTGGAACGCCTTTTCGATCACAATGCCAATTCCGGCCACAGAAGCGCCTGATTGTTGGACGATGTTCGTAAGGCCTAAAGCCGCTTGGCCATTCGCTAAAAAATCATCAATGATCAAAACATGATCTTGGCGGCGGAGAAGCGACTGGGAAACGAAAATTTCCGTTTCTTCTTGTTTTGTAAATGAATACACTTTTGCTGTATACACATCTTCCGAAAGTGTTACCGGCTTTCGTTTACGTGCCACTAATAACGGGACACCTAATTCATAAGCTGTCATCAGGGCAGGGCTAATGCCAGATGACTCGAGCGTCAGCACTTTGGTAATTCCTTCATGGCGAAACGCATTGGCAAACGTTTCGCCAATCTTTTTCATCAGTTGAGGATCTACTTGATGATTCAAAAAGCGATCCACTTTTAACACATGTTCGGAAAGCACTTTTCCTTCTTCGACAATCTTTTTCATTAACTCGCGCATACCGTGTTCCTCCTTAAAAATAAAAAAGCTTAAAAAACACTGGCCTCACCCATCAAATGAGTCAGGCAATGTCTTTTAAGCAAAAAACAGCCAAGACGAATGCCATTGGCTTTCGCCTAGTCATGCCGCTCTGACATTGCCACTCATAGTCGGCCGATTTACGGTCGGCCGGTAGAGACTTGCAGGCCATATTCCTGCAATTATATGAGTGAGTCAGCAATATAAAGTTATTAGCAGTATAGCATGATTTTTTCCGTTTGAAAAGCGGTTTTCATATATTCACGAACATTTTAAAATAAAAAAACTTTATTGTTCGGACATAGTGAACGAAAACACCGTCCGACAATCACTGTTTTTCCTCCATGCTTCCCCGTGGCAGATGGCAATAAAAAGTGGAGAAACTTGTCAAAAAATCCTATTGGAAATGTCGGTGTTCACAATATTTTCACATTTTTTCTGCCGCATGTGACGAAAATCACTGTTATATCAATTTTTTTAGATTATCATAGTGAAAAAGTAAGGAATGAACAATTTGTGAACTAGTAAAATACTCCTACCATTTTCCAAACGATTTTGTATGATGAAAGTGAGAAGAGCATTTTGGAAAGGGGGATAAAAATGGCCAAAGCGGAATTACAACAAACAAGTCCAAAAATGAAAGAGAAAGAGCCGCCGCTAAAAGGCACGCTCGCCTCCGTGTTTTTGCTCGGATTTTTCATTATTTTTTCATGGGTTAGCGTTTATTTCTTATTCTTGCACCGCTTATAAGTGGGGATTTATAAAGGAGGGGATATCGAATGCATCTGCATAAATACGAGAAAATTTGGCTTGCGTTCGGAATCGGTTGTCTTTTCGTCTTCTTAACCGTCATCGGCGTAAGCGCATTCGCCGAAGGCAATCAGCCGCCAAGCTGTTTGACGACCATCGATCCGGAAAAGGTAGATCAAACACCGCCGTTTGACAAACCTGGATTAGTGAAGACCGGGAATAATGAATATCAACTTAACATTGTCGTATCTGCCTTCGCATTTACGCCAAACCAAATTGAAATTCCAAAAGGGGCAAAAGTGACAATCAATGTGACATCAAAAGATGTGATCCACGGTTTTGAAGTAGCTGGCACCAACGTCAATATGATGGTGGAGCCTGGTTATATTAACACGCTAACAAAAACGTTCGATAAAACAGGCGAATATACGATCCTTTGCAATGAATATTGCGGTGCCGGTCACCATATGATGACTGGACGAATTAAGGTGGTGGATTAAATGATGGGAGAAACAATGAAAGTAGACCGTCGTGACGCAAAATTGACGCTAGCGCATCTTTATGTCGCATTTATCGCGCTCGCATTGGGCGGATTGGCAGGATTATTGCAAACATTAGTGCGTTCGGGAAAATTTAATTTGCCGGCAGGCATCAGCTATTATACGATTTTAACGACACATGGCGTATTGCTTGGCCTTGTCTTAACAACATTCTTTATTATCGGTTTCCAATTTGCCGCAGTAAGCCGGACGTCCGGAGCGTTTTCCGATCGTGTCCGTTTTTGGGGCTGGGTTGGCTTCTGGACAATGACTATCGGCACGGCAATGACGGCGTTTTTCATTTTAACCGGGCAAGCTGCTGTCCTTTATACATTCTATGCACCATTACAAGCACATGCCGGCTTTTATCTTGGTTTAACGCTCGTTGTCGTTGGCAGCTGGATTAGCGGCTTTGCCATTTTTGCTCATTATGCTCGTTGGAAAAAACAGAACCCTGGCAAAGCAAGCCCGCTTCTTACATTTATGTCTGTAACAAATATGATTTTATGGCTTGTTTGCACGTTAGGTGTTGCTGCAACCGTTTTGTTTCAGTTGCTACCATGGTCGCTCGGCATCACTGACCGAATCAACATTTTAGTCAGCCGGACGTTGTTCTGGTATTTCGGGCACCCACTCGTCTATTTCTGGCTGCTTCCAGCTTATATGATTTGGTATGTCGTCATTCCAAAAGTGATCGGTGGGAAAATCTTCTCTGATTCGTTAGCGCGTTTGGCATTTATATTGTTCCTAATTTTCTCGATTCCTGTCGGCTTCCACCATCAATTGCTTGAACCGGGCATTACGCCGTTTTGGAAATACGTGCAAGTTATCTTAACATTTATGGTTGTCATTCCATCGTTAATGACTGCGTTTGCGATGTTCGCGACATTTGAATCATATGGTCGATCCAAGGGCGCGACAGGGCTGTTTGGCTGGCTTCGCAAACTTCCATGGGGAGATGCACGCTTTTTCGCGCCGTTTGTCGGAATGTTGTTCTTTATCCCTGGAGGTGCCGGCGGAATTATTAACGCTTCCCACCAATTAGACCAAGTCGTCCATAATACAGTTTGGGTAACAGGGCATTTCCATTTAACCATCGCAACAACGGTTGTGCTGACGTTCTTTGGCGCCGCATACTGGCTCATTCCACATCTAAGCGGCCGCGTCATGACAAAAGCGATGAACCGCCTCGCCATTATTCAAACGGTCGTATGGGCGATCGGCATGACGTTTATGTCCGGTTCGATGCATTTTGCCGGATTGCTTGGGGCGCCGCGCCGTTCGGCATTTTCCACCTACGGAAACTCGCCGCAAGCGCTTGAGTGGATTCCATATCAAATCGCCCAAGCGGTTGGCGGAACGATTTTATTTATCGGCATTATTTTAGTGCTTGTCATTGTCACGAATTTAGCGTTTTTCGCGCCAAAAGGAGAAACAGAGTTTCCGGTCGCTGAAGCGGCAGAACCGGCGGAACGCACAGCGCTTGCGATGGAAAACTGGAAGCTATGGATTGGGATTACCGTGGCGCTCATTTTGATCGCATACACGATCCCGTTTGTCGATATGATTCAAAACGCACCGCCGGGATCAAAAGGATATAAGCTATGGTAATAAAACAATCCCCCTCCTGCAAACAGGAGGGGGATTTGTTTATACCTGATATATCGCTTTATATTTTTCTTCTAAATAGCGAATCAAATAGTCGGCGTTTAATCCTTCGCCCGTTGCGTCTCGCAAAATTTCCAGCGGTTTTTTCGTTTTCCCGAAGCGATGCACCCGCTCTGTCAGCCATTCGCGAATCGGCGACAATTCCCCTTTTTCAAGCAATTCGTCGAAATGCGGCAAATCCTTTAACATCGCGTGCTTGAACTGGGCGGCATACATATAGCCGAGCGCATAAGACGGGAAGTAGCCGAAGCTGCCGCCAGACCAATGGACATCTTGCAAAACGCCGACCGCGTCATTGTCTGGCCGGATGCCGAGATATTCCTCGTATTTACCGTTCCAAATCTCCGGCAAATCTTTTACCTCGACCGTTCCATTGAACAATCCTTTTTCGATTTCGTAGCGAATAATAATATGCAGCGGATACGTCAATTCATCGGCCTCGATGCGGATAAGCGACGGTTTTGCTTCATTAATCGCGCGATAAAACGCGTCGAGAGGCACGCCGGAAAACTGATCAGGAGCATATCGCTGCAAACGCGGATAATTGCGTTTCCAATATGCATAATGGCGGGCGATAAAGTTTTCGTAAAATAGTGACTGCGATTCATGAATGCCCATCGATGTACCCGTACATAACGGCGTGCCGATCAACGCTTCTGAAATATGCTGTTCGTATAAAGCGTGTCCGCATTCATGAATCGTTCCAAAGATGGCAGTGCGAAAATCGCGCTCATCATACCGCGTCGTAATCCGGACGTCGTTCGGATTGAGGCCGATCGCAAACGGATGGACCGTCTCATCCAACCGGCCTTTCGCAAAATCATAGCCAAGCTCCCGCAATAACTCGAGACTGAAAGCGCGTTGCTTTTCTTTCGGAAACGGATGGAACAAAAACGACGTTTCCGGCTTGTTTGGAGACGCGACAACTGCTTGCACAAGCGGGACAATATGTTCGCGCAGCTTCCGAAACACTTCATCAAGCACATCCACCGTCATGCCAGGCTCATATAAATCAAGAAGCGTATTGTATGGATTGCCTTCATATCCCCAATATTCAATAAATCGTTTATTAAATTCCACTAATTTTTCTAAATACGGGCGAAACATGGCAAAATCCGCCGTTGCCTTCGCTTCTTCCCATACGCTTTCCGCCTTGGATTGCAGCACAACATATTCTTTATATTCATCTGCCGGAATTTTTTTGTTTCGCTCGTATTCTTTTTTGCATTCGTCCAGCGTATAACGGGTGATTTCCGAAAGCTGTTCATACGCGTTTTTTGGCGACAATTCGGCAATAAAAGCGGCCATTTCTTCCGATGTCGACATTTTAAACACTTCTTGCGAAAGAACGCCGATCACTTCCGAACGTTGTTCCACTCCCTTTTTCGGGGCGCCTGTTCGCAAATCCCAATACATTAATTGAATCGCTTCATTATAGCTCATCATTTTTTTTACATATTGCAAAAACTGTTCTTCTATTTTTTTGATCATTTTGTTTCCCCCTGTATCTTTTGTTGCATTGATAATATTTCCATGATCAAGGGCCGATTTCCTCTTTTTTTGCGATAAAAAAGGAGGAAAGAAATTATTCTTCCCTCACTTTTGTCGGCAGTACCTCCTTAATTGCTTCAATCACCCGCTTGTCTTCATCATCTGTCACAAAAATCGAGACGATGCCGCGGTCTTCATGCGTGCGGATCAAGCGGCCCACTCCTTGGCGGAGCCGTAGCAACATATACGGCACATCAACGCCCCAAAACGGGTCGTCATACGCCTTTCGCTTCGCCTGAAATACCGGGTCGTTCGGCGGATATGGCAGCGACCAAATAATGACGTTCGACAGCGACGGTCCCGGAATATCCAAGCCTTCCCATAAATGCTCCGAGCATAATATCGTTTCCTCATTTGCTTGGAATGTCGCGACGAGCTCACTAATTTCTTTGTCCCCTTCAAACAAAAAGGTGAATTGTTTCTCACCGCTCGCTAATTCTTTAAATTGTTGCAACTCTTGTCTTGACGGGAACAATATAAGCGCTCGCCCTTCTGTTTCGCGAATTTTCCGAAGCGCGTATTCATATTTTTGCGCAAATAACGTTTCATCATTCGCAAACGTCGGCATAAAAATCGTCATTTGCTTGTCGTAATCAAACGGCGATTCTACGCTAAACGATAAATACTCATCGATTCCAAGACTTTCTGCAATATATTGAAACGATTTGCGGTTTGATAACGTCGCAGAAGAAAAAATAAACGGAATGCGCTTGCTAAACACTTTTTCCCGCAATACTTCCTGCACGGTGCGCGGCATCACGACAAGGGTCGTTTCTTGACAGGACGACTCCAACCACGTAATGGCATCCGCGTTATTCATAAATAAATCAAGCGAGTATTCAATTTGATCTAAATATTCATCAACAATGTTTAATTGATAATGATCAATCGTATACGTTTCACTTTCAAACACAAGCTCGTTGCCAATCTCAACGATTTTCGCATGCAATTGTTTGGCGAGGCGAAGCAGTTTCGGCGAAAACGAAATTTCTTGGCGGTTCGAACCGGCCACTTCTTTCGAACATGTTTTCAACTCATCAAAAAATCGTACGCTTATTTGTAACGTTTCTTCGATCAAATAAGCAAGCTCTTCGCGTATATCATTTTCCAACAGCCGCGTCAACAGCGTTTCTAACGTCGTTTCTTTCATCCGATAGGTTAACGCTTTTTGTGCCGCAAACTCCAGCAAATGCCCTTCGTCAAAGACGACGCAGCTTGCCTCTGGCAAAAGCGGAAGCTGCCCTTCGCGTTTGCGCGCTTCATACGTCCAAACGTGTTCCATGTAAAAATCGTGCGAGCAGACGATTAAATCAGTCGCTTTCCGGTAATATTCCCGCGATAATGTTTGCCCGCAGCGATGGCGCTTTTCGCACGTAAAGCAGTCTTGGAACGGGTCCCACGCGATTTTTTGCCATTGTTCATCGCTTAAATGGGCGTACTCTTTGCGATCGCCATAATGATAGAACGCTTGCAACGGTTTATTATCGTGAACAAACACCGGAAGTTCGTCGTAAATTTGTTCGTAAAGCTCGATATCTTTGTCATCATACATGACGATTTCATCGAGTTTGTTTAAACATAAATATTGATCTGGGGATTTCGCTAAGCGGACGTCGATCTGCAACCCTAGCACATTCGATAATTTCGCAATATCCCCTTCTTTTTTGACAAGCTGTTCAATGAGCGTTTCATCGGCACAAGCAATAATGGCGGGCTTCCCTGTATAACGGGCGTAGCAAATCGCATAAAGCAAATAAACGATCGTTTTTCCGGTGCCGACTCCCGCTTCGGCAAACATCACTTTTTTCTCTCTAAACGCGCGTTCAAGCTGAAACGCCATATATATTTGCTCATCGCGCAGTTCAAAACCTGCTTCTGGCAAAATGTCGTAAAAGACATCGCCGATCCATTCCCCTAGTTTATCAAAAAAATTTTCGTTTTTTTCTAACGTAAAAGGATAGCGCCCTCGGCTCATCTTCCAAAAACCCTCCAAAAATATAATCAGACTTTCCCATCTATCCAAATCCGCTCGCTGCAGCTTGTTGTTTCGTTTTTTGTTTTGCTTTTTACAGCGCGCGACGCTTTTTCTCCGCGCGCCAACGACCTTGCGAAAAAGTCTAACAAGATATTATTATGATTGATCGCGCAACAGAAGTCAATAAATAAGAAATGAGCCGAGCGCAACCTTCAACTGTTTTTACTTTATGCTTTCAGCGAACTAGATATGCGGTACGCAAAAGCCTGCTTCCATATTTTTTTCGCTGCTTCGATTTGTTTTAGATGTTCATCGGCAACGTTTTGCTGCACTAAAAATTCATACGCATTGTCAAGCGCTTCTGCAATTTTGATCCAGTCAATGGAAGAATGTCTCATCGCATATCCCCTTCTTGCTTAAGTGATCGTTCATAATATCCGTATTATATGCAGGAAGGGAGTTTCTCATTCATTACTAGACAACATATGGCGATTCGATCAAATCCGTGGAAAATTCCGCTCTAAGTCCAGCGAACTTGGAGCCGTGGAAAATTTTCAGCTTTCAACCTTCAAGAAAATTGTAAAAGCAAAAAAGCCACACCTCCTTTTCTATCTGAAAAAGAAAGTGTGATTTAAAATGTGGACAGATATTTTTTCTTGAAACGACAATAAAAAATCGCTCAAACCCTCGACACATCTGCGTTCCTTGGCGGCCGCGGCCCCCAAAACTGGTAATAATGCGTTTCGATAAATCCGTTAAACAGTTTGCGCCGTTTCGTCGCTTTTTTACCGTAATATTTCTCAAACTGTTTATGCGCCGTCAAAATGTATACCGACCATGTATCCAACTTGGAAAACGTTTTTCCCATTTCCTTATACATGGTTTCGACTTCTTTTCGTTCCCCGAGACGTTCCCCATACGGCGGGTTTCCAACAATTACACCATATTGTTTTTTCGAAGCGAAATCTTTCACTTGCATTTGCTTGAACGTAATCAAATCGCCCAATCCCGCCTCCAACGCGTTTGCTTTAGCAATGTCGATCATGCGGTGATGAATGTCAAACCCGGATATATCAAGAGGTTGATCGTAATGAGCAAGGTCCTCCGCTTCCTCTCTTGCTTGCTCCCACGCTTTTTCGCCAATCCATCCCCATTGTTCAGAAGCGAAATCGCGGTTAAATCCCGGCGCGATATTTTGGCCGATCAACGCCGCCTCAATTGGAATCGTTCCTGACCCGCAGAACGGATCGACAAACGGGCGATCAGGCGTCCAATTCGTCAGTTGCACAAGCGCCGCTGCCAACGTTTCCTTTAATGGCGCTTCCCCTTGGGCAATGCGGTAGCCGCGCTTATGCAATCCTGCGCCGCTCGTGTCGATCGTTAATGTCGCTATATCTTTATGCAAAGCCACTTCAATGCGGTAAAGCGGTCCTGTTTCCGCAAACCATGAAACATGGTAATGTTTTTTTAAACTTTCCACCACCGCTTTTTTCACGATCGCCTGACAGTCGGAAACGCTAAAAAGCTTTGATTTGACTGATTTTCCGACAACGGGGAAATTCGCGTCCACCGGCAAGTAATCAGCCCATGGCAGCGCTTTTGTCTGTTCAAACAGCTCCTCAAACGTCGTCGCTTGAAACTCCCCGACTTTTAGTTTCACGCGGTCTGCGGTGCGCAGCCATAAATTGGCGCGGCAAATCGCCAGTTCGTCTCCTTGAAACGTCACTTTGCCGTTTTCGACTTGACATTCATAGCCGAGGCGGCGCACTTCATCGGCAACGATCGCTTCCACGCCCATCGCCGCCGTAGCGATTAATGTGATCGAACCCATGATGTTCCTCCTGTTCTTTATTATCGAAAACCATTAAACAATAGCGAATGAAAACGTTTTTCTGCACAGATAGACAAACCTGCTCCTCTCATTCGTTTGGCACTTTTTCGCAAAAATCATTCCACATCTCTAAAAATTCATATAACTCACCAATGGACAGCGGATTGGATACATAATATCCTTGGACAAAATCGCAACGTTGCTCTTCCAATATTTGATACTGTTTCTCTGTTTCCACCCCTTCCGCCACCACTTGAATTTGCAGGCTGTGCGCCATCATAATAATCGCTTTGACAATGGCCAAATCTTCTTGGTATCGAGATAATGGTTTGATAAAACTTTGGTCAATTTTTAATACATCAATCGGGAAACGATGCAAATAGCTTAATGAGGAAAATCCCGTTCCAAAATCATCGATTGCGATGCTGATTCCCATCGTTTTTAGCGTGGTAAGCCTTGCCACCGACTGTTCGGCGTGAGGCATGACGGCGCTTTCTGTCAATTCCAGTTCGATCGAGCGCGGATTCACGTTTACCGATTCTATCGTTTTTTGCAATTTCTCCAAAAAATCGATTTGTTGAAAATAGATCGGGGAAATATTCACGCTCATTTTCACATAAGGAAAATGCAATTGCAACTGTTTCAAATGTTCACATGCTTGCATCATAATCCAATCGCTAATCGGCGTAATTAACCCCGACTCTTCGGCAAGCGGAATAAACTTTCCCGGAGAAATAAAACCTTTTCCTGAATGTTTCCATCGAATCAGCGCCTCTACCGCGCGAATTTGTTTTGTTTTCATGTCTAGTTGCGGCTGATAGTAAAGTTCAAATTCTCCTCGGTCAAACGCTTTCCTCAATGCCGTTTCCAGTTGAAATAAATGTTTTCCATCGCTTCCCATTCCATCATGATATAACGCATACTGGTTTCTTCCGTTCTTTTTCGCTTGGTACATTGCGCGGTCCGCCATGCGTATCAACGTTTCTTTGTCCGTTCCGTCATATGGATAAACGCTGATGCCGATGCTAGTCGATATATATACTTCTTGATGGTTAAAATAAAACGGCCTTTTTAACGATTCAATGATTTTTTCCGCCATATATACCGCTTCGCGAATATGTTTTAAGTTTGGTAAAATAATAACGAATTCGTCCCCGCCAAATCTCGCGATCGTATCTTGTTTTCGCAACATCCCTTTAAGTCGTTGCGCCATTTCTTTCAATAACATATCTCCCATGCGATGGCCTAACGTATCGTTAATGTTTTTGAAGCGATCTAAATCTAAAAATAATAACGCAAATGACTGATTATGTTTTTTGGACATTCGAATAATGCTTTCCAATCGCTTTTCTAGCAAATAGCGGTTCGGCACGTTTGTTAATGGATCGTAAAGCGCGAGTTTCGTCAATTGTTCCATATTTCGTTTATGTTCGGTAATGTCAGAAAAAATCGCCACATAATTTGTCACATTCCCTTTTTGATCCTTTACTGCACTAATCGTCAACCATTCCAGATACAATTCCCCATCTTTCCGCTTATTCCATATTTCCCCTTTCCACACCCCATATTGTTTGATGTCATTCCACATTTTTTCATAAAATTGTTTATCATGCATTCCCGATTGCAAAATGCGCGGATTTTTGCCAATGACTTCGTCGGCGCTGTATCCGGTAACGATTTCAAATGCCGGATTAACGAATAAAATGTTATTTTGCGCGTCCGTAACAATCATGCTTTCGCTGGAATATTCGAGAATGTTTTTGGCGATTCCGGCAAATGTATGTATATCTATTAGCTTTTGATAATGATCATACACTTTGATCCCTCTCCCTTTTATCGCTACTAGCAATATAAAACGTATTCATATTGTGATTATAGCGATTTTTGCATGGTATATGAAAGCAAAATATAAAAAAGCTCTCCTTTACGAAAGGAGAGCTTTTTACGAAATATCCAGACGTTAATAATGTTCTGTAAGCCATGTTCTGTACCTTCGTACTGCAAGCGGCTTGTCGCCTCGTACTCCGGCGGTAATCATCTATCTACAGATGGAAAAAATTCCATCTGTCCTTCCCTCCGTTCATTTCCTTCGGGAAGGTGCCCCTACCATCATTTGGGTTTCTCGCTCGTGGGGTTTACCGCGTTCCACCTCTAAGGTTTCCCTTAGAGCTGCGTCACTGTGGCACTTTCAGGGTAATCGAACCATATCCCGCAAGCGGGACTTAGGTTCTTTCCCCGCCGTCAGCCCAGCGTTGCGCCAGACTGCCCTAGCTTATGGTTTCGCTAGGCACGAACACTACGGGCATCTCAGCACCGTGCGAGCATGGACTTTCCTCTACGGCAACGCTGCCGCAGCGATTACCCGAACATTATTAACGTCTTGTGCACATTGTAGTATAGTTTATTTTGCGAGTGATTTCAATAGAAAATTTTCTTCCTATATGTATTTCATCAATAAACATTACTTTGCATTCGTCCTCATAAAAAATCAATCGTATAATTTATCGCCAAATACGTGCTTTTCCAAATTGGATAATCGCCGCAAAATATCATAATTTGTCGTTCCTGCCTGCACAGGCGGTCGTTTTTGCAGTTCTTCCACTTGCCGCTTCAGACGTGCGTTTTCTTGTTGCAACTGCTCAATTTCTTGTTGAAACGTTTCATAATCTTTAATAATGATGTCCAAAAATTGGTCGACTTCGTCTTGATTGTACCCCCGCATGCTCACTTTAAATTCTTTTTCTAAAATATCTTTTGGCGTTAATTTAATACGACCGGCTAACATCGCTTTCACCTCAATTTCACATTCCGCTATTGTCTTTACTTTATTTTTTCAGAAATCCAATCGATTGTCAATTTGCGCTTCACGGATTCGCGCTTCTTCTATAATAGCTTGTAAATCAAAAAACGTAATGGGAAAAACGGCGCAATTTTCTTTTTGCAACTTCTAACATATATCAGAATCCTTAAAAAACAGGAACCGCCTTGACGGTTCCTGTTTTGCCACGGTTAATACCCCCATGGAAACGGACCGGGGCCTCCGCAAAAAATTTGCTGGTTCGCTACTTGGTTGACAACTGACTCCGTATGCGGGAAATAATGCTGATGTTGGAAAAGATGATGGTTGACATGTGTCGTATGAGATGGATGAACGTGTGGTACGACCGTTGCTTGGAAATGGTGCTGCACATAACATCTCGGTGGATGAACAATCGGCCCCACTACATGCGGTATGCAATGCATATCCCATTCTCCTTTCTTTTCATAGGCTTATATTTTACAATACTAGCCTATGATGAAAGGAGCGGACATGTACTAGTGTAGATACCCATTTTTCCATACTCGTCTATAACGAGCTGCTAAATTACGTCAAATTTGTAAAAACAACAAACGTCAAGCAGATGATGATAAAAAACAAATAGAAAATTTTTTTGTACATGCTCCGCATCGTTTTCTCCCCGCCATCGCTTTTGTTTTTTATCTATCCCGAAGCAATTGTACATATTTTTCATCTTTTCTACAAGATTCGCAATAGAAAAATAAAAACTTTTTTATTTTTTGTCACATCCTGCGCTTTCCACGGAAATATTTTAATGACTTAATTTCCGCTTGAGTCGTTCGATACGCTTGATTAACTCCATCTCCTGCGCATCATCCCGTTGCTTGTAGGAGCGGGACAATGCTTTCCAACGTTCATATACGCTAATGGCGTAGCGATGAGCTGCATGGACATCACGGAAATGATGTTCGTACGCTTTTGCGAGTTCAATTCCGACCTTTATTTTCCAAGTATCATTGCCATGCTGCCATAATTGTTCCCATATTTCCACGGCATCTTTATACCGTTTTTCTTTTTTATATAACAGCGAGAGCTGCCATTTAGCCTGCCAAGCTTCTTTTGTTTCTTTTTCGATCACACGTTCATACACGCTTTTCGCGGCGTTCGTTTCTCCCAATGTCTCAAGCCAACGAGCTGTCTCCAGCTGCTCCGATGCATCTTTTAGCTGCGGCGCTTCTAGCAGCTGTTTCGATAAATGAATATAGAGGCAAATTAATGACAACACATCAAGTTCATTATGGCGAAGCACCGGGAAAATCCGGTCAGGATGCGGTGTTGATAAAAAATCCATGTACATCATCGGCGCCAAAAAGCCAGGAACATCTTTTTCGCGCTCAATTTGCAATATTTCTTTTTCGACGTTGGAAAGGCGAACTGACTCCAATTTTTGTTTCCACATTCTCTTTGCCGCATGATATAAATCAAAATGGCCGAACGCCGGCAATTTCGGGACAGCATCGCGAATGAGCGTATGGCGCGTCTTGACTTTCGGCCAATCGAACGCTTTTCCGTTATATGTAACAAGCGTCGTATAATCGACTTCCGACAAAAAACTTTGATACAACGCCACTTCCGCCCCCGGATGCGGCAAAAAATGCTGGCGGACGACAACCCGGTCAGCGTATACGCGGGCATGGCCAAGCAAAAAAATGAAATGGCCCGTCCCGCTGCTAAGCCCGGTCGTCTCCGTATCAAAGAAAAATAAATCGCACGCTTCATGCCCTTTGCTTGACAATGGGTGCGCGAAAGAAGCGTCTTGCCAACGTTCATGAATATGATGAAGCTCCCCGAGCCGATACCGCCCATGCTGATAATCCAATGGATATACTACTTCGCGAACCAAGCAATAGTCCCCGTCAAAAAAGAACGGTTGCACATTTTTCCGCCGCCACTCATCAAGAAACGGAACGTCTTTTTCTCGTTGCTCCTCAAGGGGCGCGCTGGGCGGTTTTTCCTGAACGGAAGCACGGGATGCCAACTGCTCTTTCCATCTTGCTAATTTTGACTTCATGGACATCTTATTTCATCCCTTCACTCGCTTGCTAACAGTTTATGCAAAAATGCGATCACGTTTTTTTTCACGGAATGATTGCCCGCTTCAATTACCCCGATGCAAGAAGGGCAGCCATTTTCGCACGGACAGCGTTCGATGAAATGTTTCACTTCTTTCATGATTTCATCATACCGCTCAAAAACCGCTTCCGATAAACCAACGCCGCCCGGATAACGATCGTACAAAAAAATCGTTGGCATTCCGGAATGTAGTGCTTTCATTTGCGGCACAACGTGAATATCGGTGCGGTCGCACATGACAAATATCGGTACGAGATGGCGAAGCACATTGGAAATGCCAACAAGCGCTTGTTCCACGAGCGGCGCGTCCATTTGCGCCAGCTCTTCGCCGAGTTCGATCCATGTCGCCGTCGTATGCAGCTCTTCTTCCGGCAAATGGATCGGCCCCGAGCCGATGTTTTCAAACGTAGACAATTTAATTTTTTTAAAGATGGTCGCCATCGCGCGCACCGAAACGTCGCCGTAATGCAGGCTCAGCTTCGGTCTTTGTTCGTTGCGGTCTTCTTCCAATACATGAAGCTGTACAGCTAAATTGGCATCCGTAAAATATTCGACGTTCACTTCGCGGACGTATGCCTTTTTTTCTTCCCAATCGAGTTTTTCCACTTGATATTGCACGCCCTCATGAAGGTAAATCGCCTCTTCGTGCAATAGCGTCATCGCGCTGAACCGGTCCATCTCGCCGATGACGCGGTGATTGCCGGTTTCGGAAATATCGATAATGACGACGTTTTCTTGCGATGCGGAACGCAAGCTAATGTCATGCGCTGGAAACGCGTCGCTCATCCAGTACCATTTGCCGGCACGGTGATGCAATACTTTTTGCTCTGTTAAAAATTCAAGCACTTCGTCAACTTCCACGCCGCCAAACTTCTCGCCTTGGCGAAACGGAAGTTCATATGCGGCACATTTCAAATGGTCGACGAGAATAAGGATATTGTCGGGATTAATCCGCGCCGTTTCCGGAGAGCGCTGAAAAAAATACTCCGGATGTTGTACGATATATTGGTCAATCGGATTGGAGCTCGCCACCATAATGACAAGGGAATCGCCATGGCGTCGGCCGGCTCGCCCTGCCTGCTGCCAAGTGCTTGCGACCGTACCGGGATACCCAGTCATAATACATACTTGCAACTGGCCAATATCGACGCCGAGTTCGAGCGCGTTCGTGCTAACAACTCCGATAATTTCCCCGCTGCGCAACCCTTTTTCGATTTCCCGTCTTTCTTTTGGCAAATAACCGCCGCGATAGCCACGAATCGTTTTTCGATCTAATTGATCTTTAATCAGCTCTTGAAGATGGCTTAAGATCAGCTCGACACGCACACGGCTACGGGCAAATACAATCGTTTGAATGCCGTTTTCCAAAAACTGTTTTGCTAACCTGTTCACTTCGGCCGTAGCGCTTTTGCGAATATGAAGAGATGAATGAACAACCGGCGGATTATAAAAAACAAAATGTTTGCGTCCCCGCGGCGCCCCGTTGTTATCAATCAGCGTCATTTCTTCGCCGGTTAAGCGTTCCGCAAATTCTTTGCAATTGGAAAGTGTCGCAGAAGCACAAATAAAAGTGGGGCGGCTTCCATAAAACTCGCAAATGCGCTTCAAGCGGCGGATGACGTTTGCCACATGGCTTCCGAACACGCCGCGATATGTGTGAAGTTCATCGATGACGACATATCGCAAATTTTCGAATAGCGCCACCCATTTCGTATGATGCGGCAAAATCGCAGAATGCAGCATATCCGGAT
This sequence comes from Parageobacillus thermantarcticus, assembly GCF_900111865.1. Classification (GTDB taxonomy): domain Bacteria; phylum Bacillota; class Bacilli; order Bacillales; family Anoxybacillaceae; genus Parageobacillus; species Parageobacillus thermantarcticus. Next base: position 101,171 of record NZ_FOJS01000006.1, read on the forward strand.
TCGTCATGACGATATGGCCGGCTTTGCGGATTTTTTGGCGAATGCTCGGCGGCGTATCGCCATCATACGTATAACTATGAATCGGAACACCCATTTCCTCAATAATTTCATGCAGTTCGCTTTTTTGATCTTGCGCGAGCGCCTTTGTCGGAAATAAATAAAGCGCCCGGGTATGTTCGTTTTCTGCGATCGCTTGCAGTACAGGCAAATTGTAACAAAGCGTTTTCCCCGAGGCGGTCGGAGTGACAGCGACGATATGCTTTCCGTTTCGCACCGCCTCAAAAGCAGACGCCTGATGTGTATAAAGAGAAGCGATGCCGCGTTTTTCAAGCGCTGTTCGCAAACGCAAATCAAGATGCTCTGGCATCGGGACCGTGTTCGCTTCTTGCGGTTCGATTTCGTGCCAATATACCACATTCGGATCATCGCGCAATTGTTCTACCAATTCGCGTAACGTTTTTTTCTTCATGATCGTTCACCTCAATGATTTCCTCTCTCTATTTTATAATAGAGGCATTGCCAAGAAAAATCACCATAAAAAAGCGAGTCAGTCAAGATTTTGTGGGAACTTTTTTGGTTCGCTAAAAAACAGGTGTAAGTCATAGGTTGGCGAACCATTTTTTTGAATTTCATCCGTAAGCGCTTTCGAACTCTCATCCCTTGTCATGACAGACGAATATGTATACCTTTTTTTACCATCCCTTGAGTTCAGACAGGGCATGATAGATCGGTGTCCCGGACGATTGCTGTAAATATGGCACGTTATTCCGCGTTACCTCCGGAAGAAGACGGCGGACATGTTGTTTCGCCTTGTTCACGATCGTCTGTTTGGTGGATGCCGTTTCCTCCGCTGGATGCGACGATTCTTCTCC
>NZ_FOJS01000082.1 GCF_900111865.1 Parageobacillus thermantarcticus
AAATTTGAGAGGAGCTGTCCTTAGTACGAGAGGACCGGGATGGACGCACCGCTGGTGTACCAGTTGTCCCGCCAGGGGCACCGCTGGGTAGCTATGTGCGGAAGGGATAAGCGCTGAAAGCATCTAAGCGTGAAGCCCCCCTCAAGATGAGATTTCCCATCGCGTGAAGCGAGTAAGATCCCTCGAAGATGACGAGGTTGATAGGTCCGAGGTGGAAGCGTGGCGACACGTGGAGCTGACGGATACTAATCGATCGAGGACTTAACCAAGCGGAAAAACGGAAACCGCCTAGCGAAACGGTTTCTTCCGAACGGACGGTTATCTAGTTTTGAGGGAATGAAATAAATAAAAAAACTCTTGACATGATAATATTGGTCATTATAATAATACTTGTCTGATCAATAAAAAGGTTTGTAAAGAAAGAGACAATCAGTTCCTTCATTAGTTATTCCGCAGTAGCTCAGTGGTAGAGCAATCGGCTGTTAACCGATTGGTCGCAGGTTCGAATCCTGCCTGCGGAGCCATCTTGGAGAGCTGTCCGAGTGGTCGAAGGAGCACGATTGGAAATCGTGTAGGCGTGAATAGCGCCTCAAGGGTTCGAATCCCTTGCTCTCCGCCATTAATTAGTCACTATGGCCCGTTGGTCAAGTGGTTAAGACACCGCCCTTTCACGGCGGTAACACGGGTTCGAATCCCGTACGGGTCACTTTCTTTTTGCGGAGGATTAGCTCAGCTGGGAGAGCACTTGCCTTACAAGCAAGGGGGCGGCGGTTCGATCCCGTCATCCTCCACCATATTGCAATAAATCAGCAATATTTTTTCATCGTCGCGGGGTGGAGCAGTCCGGTAGCTCGTCGGGCTCATAACCCGAAGGTCGCAGGTTCAAATCCTGCCCCCGCAACCAACATTGGTCCCGTAGTGTAGTGGTTAACATGCCTGCCTGTCACGCAGGAGATCGCGGGTTCGAGTCCCGTCGGGACCGCCATAGTAGAATGAGTATAGAAAAACGGCTCGGTAGCTCAGTCGGTAGAGCAAAGGACTGAAAATCCTTGTGTCGGCGGTTCGATTCCGTCCCGAGCCACCACACTTATTCTTTTAGAAACGTGATTCATGTGCCGACTTAGCTCAATTGGTAGAGCAACTGAATCGTAATCAGTAGGTTGCGGGTTCAAGTCCTGCAGTCGGCACCATGAATATGGAGGGGTAGCGAAGTGGCCAAACGCGGCGGACTGTAAATCCGCTCCCTTTGGGTTCGGCGGTTCGAATCCGTCCCCCTCCATTTTGTATTTAGGGGCATAGTTTAATGGTAGAACAGAGGTCTCCAAAACCTCCGGTGTGGGTTCGATTCCTACTGCCCCTGCCATAAAATGAATAGACGTTGTATGGCGACTATGGCGAAGTGGTTAACGCACCAGATTGTGGCTCTGGCATGCGTGGGTTCGATTCCCACTAGTCGCCTTTCCTTCTACTTCTTGTTTTTTGGGGTATAGCCAAGCGGTAAGGCAACGGACTTTGACTCCGTGATGCGTTGGTTCGAATCCAACTACCCCAGCCACGATGCGGAAGTAGTTCAGTGGTAGAACACCACCTTGCCAAGGTGGGGGTCGCGGGTTCGAGTCCCGTCTTCCGCTTTCTGATGGCGGCATAGCCAAGTGGTAAGGCAGAGGTCTGCAAAACCTTTATCCCCGGTTCGAATCCGGGTGCCGCCTCCATATGCGTTAATGCTGGGATGGCGGAGTTGTGAAGCGCGTAGATCGTAAAATCTTGCGGTTATATTCAGTTCAAGTTTGATAAGTTTGATTTTTTACGTAAAAAATGCTTGACTTTATACTATTTATAATTTAAAATTGTACATGTGCTTATGCCGATGTGGCGGAATTGGCAGACGCGCACGACTCAAAATCGTGTGGGCTTTGCCCGTGTGGGTTCGACTCCCACCATCGGCATCATTGGTATCTGAAAGTTCACGATCAAAGATCGCGGAAGCATTGATACGACTGCGTTTGCAGTCGTTTTTCATTTTTTGGTAATCCGAAAAAAACCGATAGAATCTGAAAAAATTTTGCACGAATTTTGCACGGCTATTTTGCATGATACAAGTCATCCATGACTTCATCAAGAAGCGTATTTTCCGCTTGTTCTAATTCGTCTAATATATGCGAATATGTCTGTAGCGTAATACCAATATCCTTATGACCAAGTCGTTTTGAAATATATTTGATATTTGCTTTTCGATATAAAAGCATTGAGGCATGAGTATGCCTTAAGGAATGCATCGTCACCTCTTTTAAACCAAGTTTTCTGCAAAGCATTTTTAATGTCTTATTCACTGCATTATTAGACACTAATTCCATTTTTGTATTAACGAAAACGAGATTTTTTTCATTTCTCAATCCTGTTTTAATAGCGGCTTCGTTTTGCGCCTTTTTCAATTCCTTTAGCATTTTACAAGTATCCACATCAATTTTTATAGTTCGTTTGGATGAATAGGTTTTTGTATCAGCAAAATCATTGGTGTATTTGTAATCCCATGTTTTATTTATTGTTATTAGTCTATTTTTAAAATCGACACAATCCCATGTTAGTCCAAGAATCTCTGAAAAACGGGCTCCGGTTGCGATCGCGAATAGAATGATATATCTTGAAATATATTTTGGATTCATATCTTTTTTAATTTCGGCTATTAGTCTTTTTGCTTCCTCATAGTTGAGATATTTTAATTCCTCGTCTTTTCCCTTTTTCTTACCTTTGACAACTATCTTGTATGTCGGATCTCTCGTTATTATCCCTTCTTCAATTGCAGCCTTTATGCATTCTTTGATATAGGTATGCCGTTTTTTCACAGTCTCCGTCGCTCGGTTTTCAGCAATTTCATTGATAAATTTTTGATACATATCGCGGGTCAGTTCTTTCAATTTCACACCCTGGAAATACTGCTCTACAAGCTTGACAGACAATTCCACGTTTTTGTCGTGCTCTTTGCTATGTTTTCCCTTCTTGTAGAGTTCAAACCAATTTCTCATATATTCAGTAAAAAGCTGGTCACCCGCGTTGATGTCATATCCTTTGTGCAGCTGCTTCTCCAATTCCGCGGCCGCAAGTTCGGCTTCTTTCTTTGTACGAAATCCCCCTTTTGTTTTAGTTTTGTATTTCCCGTTTTCCTTGTACGAAACGCGGTAACGCCAGCCGCTTTTTGTTTTTTGAATGCTTGCCATATTTCTCCCTCCCTTTTCTAAAAGGATAGGCGGGACGTTGCCCGCCCGTCTAAATTCCTAGCGCTAGAAATTTAGAACCACTTTCTTTAGCTTGCCTATAATCCTAATGTTCTTCATATCATCTTTTCGCAGGATAATAGGCTTGTACGCCGGATTCTCGCTTTGTAGAATTATAGTATCATCTGATTTATACACCCGTTTTAGAACTGCCTCGCCGTCGATCAGCACGGCGGCGATGTCTCCATTCTCCACATCATCTTGTCTACGTATCATAAGTAAATCTCCATCCATTATTCGAGCGTTTATCATGCTGTCGCCTTTTGCACGGAGGAAGAAGTATTCACCGCCATTCAGCCAGCTTCTAGGGACTTCCTCATACCCTTCGATGTCCTCATATGCGATGACTCCGTTTCCGCAGCTGATCGTGCCGACAATAGGGAGTTTAACAAAATAGATGTGGTTTTTAGGCCCTTTTATTTCGTTTTCTTCAAAAAAGTAAGATATAGGAACCCCGAAATAATGAGCTATCATATCAAGCTTGTCCATTAGAGGTTTATTTCTACCCAATTCCCATGCGGAAACAGCAGTAGGCTTCACATCCAATATTTTTGCTAACTCTTCTTGCGTTAACTTGTGTGCCTTTCTTAATTGTTTTATTTTTTGTCCTATGTGCAATTTTTTTCACCTCCTTTCAAGTAATAATATACACTATAAGTATAGTTATATTCAAGGTTTGTAAAAAAAAATATACCAAAAGTGAAATTTTTAGTTGACAACTACACTTGAAGTGTAGTAGGATTGAATCAGAAGGAGGTGGAAGAATTGGAAATTAAATTCACGTTAGAACAAGCAAGAAAACATCGCGGTTTAACGCAAGAGCAGATCGCTAAAATGCTTGGTATGACAAAGCGCACTTATATTGATTATGAGCAATACAAGCGTGCTTTTCGAATTGATAAGGCGTTTTTATTCGCTGAAATTGTTAACATTCCGATTGATAATATAATTTTTTTTAATCCAAAACTACACTTCAAGTGTAGTAAGAGAAGTGAAACAGCTTGACTGTGCATTGCGAAAGGGAGGTGTACAAATGAATACGATCCGAATCGAGGAATGGAACGGGCATCAAATTCGGTTCATCGAAAAGTTACCTGGCGATTGGTGGGCAGTGCTGGCTGATATTTCAAAGGCGCTAAACTTGCAAACAGCAGCAGTTGCAAGACGTTTGAAGGCGATTGAAAAACAAGTCAAAAAGGATGTGATTTCAAGTCACACCCTTCCGACGTCTGGCGGGCCGCAGGAAATGACAATTGTGAATGAATACGGGATTTATGAAGCGATCACCCAAAGCCGTAAGAAAGAGGCGGTTGAATTCAGATTTTGGATTTACGACATCTTGAAGGCACTCCGACAAGCGTCCGGTCTTGAAGGTTTTCAAGTTTTTCGTATGTTGGACAAAGATCATCAAAAAGAAATGATGCGGAAACTCAGAGAATCACTCAACCAACCGGAACGGGTGGACTATATCAAAGCCAACACCATAGCAAACAAGGCAGTTTCTACTAAATACGGCTATCCGAAAATGGTCAAGAAAAACGAAATGACGCCGGATATGCTGATTGACCGTCAGCAGATTTTAGAGGATACGGTCAATCTTATGGCGATCAAAGAGAAGTTCGGTCTCGACATTTCCGTCAGCAAAACCATTTATCAAAAATACATTTCTTAAAGGGGTGGGTCGGATTGAACAAAATCTGGTGGTCCATGCAGGACCTCAAAGAGCGTACTGGATACAGCGAGGATTGGCTCAAAGAAAATATCCTGCTGCATCCTCGCTACAAACCGATGCTCGATATCGAAAACGGCGGCTTCGTGTACTACCCAGAAAAACGCGGGGAAAGATGGTGCTTCATCGCTTCACGGATGGAAGAATTCCTTGAAAAGCATTTTCGCGACATATTCATGAAAAAGGAAGTGACCGCCCATGCAAATCCGCAACGTCTCGTTCGATGAGTTGCCTGAATTCGTTCGCAAAGGGATTGAAGCCGGATATAAAAAGCCACTCTTTGTCAAAGCGACTGTGTTTGAGTTTTCCTTTGCGCCTTCATTGTACGAAGTGTGTGTGCTGGATTTAGACCGGAACGTCATCGCTGAAGTGACATTCGAGGAAGGAGCAGGTGTGAGACACGAATCAACGGTCATGCTTGGAACGGTGGTAGAGGCACTCAAAAAGTATCCAGAACGCTTTGGTCTCGAATGAGGCATTCCTTTTGGAAGAAAAGCGGACAAGCGGGAGGTGAATAACGTGAGTATTT
>NZ_FOJS01000081.1 GCF_900111865.1 Parageobacillus thermantarcticus
CCAGTTCATCACACCCGAACACCCATTAAAGGGCGCCGGAGGCCGCAAGCTGACCCGACCGACGGGGCAGGCGATTTTCCAGCTGTTTCAATATGTGAACGTCGTCCTCCTGGAGCTGCCGGATGGACGCATCCAACGCTCACTGGATCGCTCCCTCACCCCTGAACAACGAAGGATTCTGCAGGGGTTGGGGCTGGATGAGAGCATTTACGTGTAACGTCATACGGAACGACCAGCGATGGTAAAAAAAGGATAGCCATCGCTCGTCGTGTTGGTCAAAAAGTTATTCTGAAAAACTAAATAAAAAATCCTTTGTTTTGACCTTGTTAGGGTGCGAAATGTGAGTTGAATGACATGGTTGACCATTGTTTTTAGCGGCAGCCGCTTTACGTGAAAATCATGGGAAAAACGTTTTATCCGTTCTGAATACAGGGCGAGTTCCAATCCATGTTGCAATCGTTCGAGTTCTTCGCGCATGCTATTGACAAACTCCCGGTCAGATTTGTCTTGAATGTCGAAGTTTTGCAAAAGCAAATCCATGACAGAAACGGGTGTTTTCATCTGATGTACCCATTGGTTCATAAATAATGATGCATCGTCCATTTCTTTATGCAACGCTTGTATTTCTTGTATGTAATAACGATATTGCGAGTGGAGGAGTTTTTGAAAAGCAAGCAGCAACGGAGACCCGCTAAAAGGGTGCGCGCTCATGTCCAACCGCTGCAGGTTCGACGATAAAAAACGATATGCATGGGATTGTCGCCAATAGCGCCATGCTAAAAACATCACGATGCACACAAAGCTGATGACAAAAAGATACGCAAACATGCCAAAAGACGGATGAAACGATTGTTCGAGCATGTATAAATACACAATCGATAGCAAAAGTACAGCGTGAAGAAGATGAAAAACGGCCAGCGGGATATGCTCGCGCAAAAACAATTTCATTATAAGTCCCTCCATGTTTCCACCAATTTATAACCGACTCCGCGAACTGTTTCAATTGCCTGTTCGATTCCGATTTGCTGCAGCTTTTTGCGAACGCGCGTAATATTGACGGATAATGTATTATCGTCGACAAATTCCGCATCGTCCCATAATGACTCAAGCAGTTCTTCACGAGATACAATTTTTCCGGATTTTTTCGCCAAACGTTCTAATAAGGTAAACTCCTTTTTTGTTAGCTCGACCGTTTTCTCTTTCCATTGCACGGCATGTCGATCATATAACAAGTACAATCCCGATACCTCATATACGTGGGGTTCTGTGGGAACAGCATAAGGACCGTATGTTCGCCGCAATAAACTTTTGATTTTTGCCATGACCAGATCAAAATGAAACGGCTTTGTAATATAATCATCCCCACCGTTTTCAATGGCCATAATTTGATTCATTTCGTGGCTGCGCGCGGAGATGAAAATAATGGGGCAGAGGGAAATCGTGCGGATTTGCCGGCACCAATAAAAACCGTCGAATCGAGGCAAATTAATGTCGAGCAATACAAGATGAGGTCGACACTTGATAAATTCCTTCTTTATATCGTCAAACTGTTCTGCAATATGTGCGCGGTATTCATATTTTTCAATATGCTCCTTAAGCATGGAGGCGATTTTTACATCATCTTCGACAATTAAAATCGTATGCATGGTTTCTCCCTCTCCATCATCTTTCTTTCCATAGTTTATTATACCGAATCGACTTGTATATGAATAATCGACTTTCTGCCTTCGTATATATGGTTATGGACAAGTATGAGGTGAGGGAAAATGGAGTACGCGTTTGTAGGAATCGTGACGACGGTGTTAATTGGAAGCATTACGTCTATTTGGGCGACAAGCAGAAAAGCGATGCGACATATTTCCTTGGAAAATTTATTTGTTCTTATTCAATGGTATATCACGATGATGTTAGGTTTTGGGCTTATATATATGGTGCTGCAGCTGAACGGACATAACGTTTTTACCACTTCTGCGAATGGAACGGTGAATGAACATGTTTCCATCCTTCAAGACAGTTTTTATTTAAGTGGGATCACGTTATTGTCCGTTGGATATGGAGACGTTACACCGGTGGGAATCGGAAGATGGATCGCTATCATTGAAGCTTTGCTAGGCTATATTATGCCAGCTGTGCTTGTCGCTCGAACGATGATGGATTGGGATAAGCAGTAATTGTTGCAATTTATTATCCCTTTCGCTACCCTGAAAGCGAAGGATAAAGGCAATTGGAGGGAAAACGATGTCTCTGCAAATTGGAAAAATGGCTCCGGATTTCACTTTGCCGGCAAGCAACGGTGAAATGGTTTCCCTTTCTGATTTTCGCGGGAAACATGTTGTATTGTATTTTTATCCGAAAGATATGACGCCGGGATGCACGACAGAAGCGTGCGATTTTCGCGATCGTCATGAACAATTTGCGGAAAGTAATGCAGTTATTTTAGGTGTGAGTACGGATTCTGTAGAACGTCACAGAAAATTCATCGAAAAATATCAACTGCCATTTTTATTGCTTTCTGATCAAGAACATAAAGTGGCGGAAATGTACGGTGTTTGGAAACTAAAGAAAAATTTTGGGAAAGAGTATATGGGAATCGAGCGCTCGACATTTCTGATTGACAAGGACGGAAGATTAGTAAAAGAATGGCGAGGAGTTAAAGTAAAGGGACATGTAGAAGAGGCGCTAAAATATATTTTAGAAAATTTAGCGTAATTTTGCTATTTCTAGGTAGACGTCCATGCAAAAAATTCGGCAACGCGTATGATGGATAGTGACCTCCTCAAATGAACGCGATGAATGGTGCGGAACGAGTTTCCGCCCATTTTTTTATGTTAAAAAATGTGACGATTTCATATATTAATGATACGAATATTGACAAATAGCATAAAATGCTTGTAGACTAATTATAAAAATTATAAAATAATAATTCTTTTTATTTTTTTAGGAAGAGAGGTGCATGACGGTGTCTGACAATCAACAGTTAAAAGAAGCGCTTGATACATTAAAACAGACGGGAATACGCATTACTCCGCAACGTCATGCGATATTGGAATATTTAATTAATTCAATGTCACACCCGACAGCAGATGAAATATATAAAGCGCTGGAAGGAAAATTTCCAAACATGAGCGTAGCAACCGTCTATAACAATTTGCGCGTTTTTAAAGAGGTCGGATTAGTGAAAGAGTTAACATACGGTGATGCATCAAGCCGCTTTGATTTCGTTACATCTGATCATTACCACGTTATTTGTGAACAATGTGGCAAGATTGTCGATTTTCATTATCCTGGATTAGATGAGGTAGAAGCGCTTGCCGCACATGTAACGGGATTCAAAGTGGATCATCATCGTATGGAAATTTATGGAACGTGTCCTGACTGTCAAGAAAAAGCACGCCAACAACATTAAAAAGCTGATAGCGGGGAAGTTGCTATCAGCTTTTTCTTTTTTTTCGATTATATTTTTCGTCAAACTCTTTTCCTTCTAACTCCGGATCTAATGTCAACGGCTCATTGCAAAACATGCATAAATCCACTCTGCCGAGCATTTTTGTCACTTTGCCGCAAGATGGGCATACGACTTGCACTGCCCTTGTTGACAATGTCCCAATCCAAAAATAAACAACGGTGCTTGCGATGATAAAAAGAAGACCTAAAATCATAAACAATGTCATAATGAAAGGAGATGTACGGAAAAACACTCCTATATACATGACAATAACGCCGATAAAAATTAAGCTCAAGGCAAATGTGCGAATTTTGTTGATTTTGCTTGAATATTTAATGCCCATTCTTTGTCCCTCCTATTACCACTATATCATAAAGTGAAGAAGTAATGTTAGCTTCATAATGCTATCTTCGAGAGGCGTGGAAACGACAAAGAGGATTTTTTTGTTTCTTGTCGAATAACGAATGACAACATAAAGAAGATGGAGGAAATCATATCATGGAAGATTTAATTCGTCCCATCTATCAGCAATGGGCCAGCCGCCGTAATACGTTAGGCATTTTGCTAATTGAAAAGAAAGCGAACAAGTCGGCTGTGACAGATACCTTTCATTTTGTTTTATTGGTAGTTGTCGCTGACATGAATCCACCTATATTTATGAAACATTACGCATCAGGAAAAGAAAAAGCAGCGTTATATGTGGTCGATGAAACAAAGTTAAACGAATGGCTGCTTCTTGGCAATCATCGAAAAGCCATCGATTGGATATTTAACGGAAAGATTTTATTTGACCGTAATGAATATATACACCAACTTCGCAATCGTATGACGGAGTTCCCAAAAGAGATACGGCAGTTAAAAATGGGATTGGAATTTGCAAAATTAGTGCGTAGATATATGGATGGAAAAGCGTTTTTTGAAGCGAACCAATTGTTGGATGCGTATCATCACGTCATTCATGCACTGCATCATTTAGCGCGATTAGCAGTCATGGAACAAGGGTTTTATCCTGAAGTGACTGTCTGGAATCAAGTGAAACAAATTGATGTGCAAATTTATAAGCTATATGAGGAACTTGTCAGCAGTGAAGAACCTTTGCCGAAACGGCTAGAACTGTTATTTTTGGCAAGTGAGTTTTTAATTCATTCGCGAATTTCATCAGGTACTGCTCATTTGTGCAACGTTTTAAGGGAAAAAGAAGGGGCATGGAGCATTGCCGAAATGGTGCAGCATCCAAAGCTTGCATCGTATTCGGTAGACCTTATCATCATGTTGGAATATTTAGTTGAGAGGAAAATTTTGTATGTGAAGGAAGCGCCGACAAAAAGCCCACATATATATCATCGTTACTATTCGTTGAAAAATGAAAAGGAGCAGTAGAATTTTTTGGTTGTGCTTATGTCTGGAAATTTGTTTTTATCTGTTTGTTTGAGCTGCGTGTCCATTTTTAGGAATATGTCAGTCCTGTTTTTATGTTGAAATGAAGGTGGATGATTTTATTATCTTAAGAAGAAAAAATGTTATTGACTTGTTAAAAAAGAGATGATATATTATGAGACGTCGCCGCAATCAAGAAAATTGCGGATGATGTAGATAAAAAATTGCTTGACAATGAAAAGTAATAAATGATATTATAAAAAAGTCGCTTTAAAAAAGAATGTTCCTTGAAAACTGAACAAAACGAAGCGTCCACATAGAAAAGCGAAGGCGACTGATGAACCCTCGACAGGCGCTGGAGGGCTCGCGAGGAGGCTATTCGCCACAGCGAGACCGAAGCGGCCCGAGGGGCTAGAAGCCGAAGCTAGACAATCAGAAAAGCGAATGTGACTGGCGCCTTGTGGTGTCGGCGCTGAAGCTTATGGGAATAAGCCAATCAACTTTCTATGGAGAGTTTGATCCTGGCTCAGGACGAACGCTGGCGGCGTGCCTAATACATGCAAGTCGAGCGGACCAAACAGGAGCTTGCTCTTGTTTGGTTAGCGGCGGACGGGTGAGTAACACGTGGGTAACCTGCCCGTAAGACCGGGATAACTCCGGGAAACCGGAGCTAATACCGGATAACACCGAAGACCGCATGGTCTTTGGTTGAAAGGCGGCTTCGGCTGCCACTTACGGATGGGCCCGCGGCGCATTAGCTAGTTGGTGAGGTAACGGCTCACCAAGGCGACGATGC
>NZ_FOJS01000072.1 GCF_900111865.1 Parageobacillus thermantarcticus
GTTGGGTGAAGCAATATCTGAATGTCCCGACCTTGTTTGGCACGACGGAAAATGCGGTATACAACCAACTGTTTGCGGCGTTCATCGCGTATGTGTTGCTGCGATGGCTGTATGATCAAACCAAAAAACAGACGAACGTCTCTCTTTCCTTCATTTCGTTCGTTCGCCGTTTTTTCTCTGGGCAGCTTCCTCTCGATTGGAAATCCGGGATGGCCGCTGCTTTGTTTGAGTATGCCCAAATTTATGGAAGGCGTATGTATAATTTTGGATAATCAACACTCGTGCAATAAAAAAATCAAACCAACAACCCAAACCATCTTTCTTTCCCCTACCCCGTTATTCTAGCAATAAATCCTCCTACCAAATACCCTGCTAATAAAATAATAAAAGATGCTCCTACATAAAATCCTATTCTAATAAATGTATCCTGGCGGTTAACAAAATCGATAATTAAATCTAATACTTTCATATTGAATTCCTCCATAAATCTTTATTTATACAATAAATTAACATAAGATGAACATGTTGTAAAACGCATAACGAATGCATAAATGCACATAAAAAATCCACCACCTTGTAAATCATATACAGTAACCAAAAACAACTACCAAGTGGTGGACACTATCATGATTTCCAATTGGAACTGCGAACATGCATGGACTGATGAAATGGCCCCAATTTTAGAAGCATTATTTCGGTATATTGACTCGCTATCATTGCCGGAAACACCGTATGTGACAGGAAAACCGCCGGTGTCGAAAAAATCCTTATTGAAATGCTTCTTTTTGAAAACGTTTTTTTCTATTGATTCCTTACGAAAATTAGTGCGCATTTTGCAGCGTTTTCGTTGTTTTCAACGGGCTTGTGGGCTTGGTGAAGTTCCTCATCTTTCTACGTTTTCCCGTGCGGCGAAGTGGTTTAAGGAACAGGGATTTCCTGTTTTTCATGCACAGCTGCTCAAAGACCTGGAAGTACGGTATCCGCAAATCGTGCTGATCGACAGCACGGCACTTCGAAGCAGTCTTTACGATTCGCAAGCAAAGTGGGGGGGCACCCGATACCATTAGTTTAAAGGATATAAGCTCCATCTCTGCACCACTGCCGTGGGAATCATTTTATCTCATGTGTTGACCACAGTGAATCGGAATGATGCGGCAGTGGCACCAGAATTGCTTGCTTCTTTGGAGCAATGGGATATCGAATTTGCATTAGGTGACGCCGCGTATGACAGCGAAAAGGTTCGTCAAACAGCAGAGCAGGCAGGAATCCTATTGATTTTCCACATCAACCGCCGCAATAGTGGGGAACGGAAAGATGCCTACGGCCGTGTTCTTCCTTTTTCTTTTTGAAAACGAGGTTTGAACAATGGCTGTTTGGACTTCGTCGTGAGATGGAACGAGTATTTAATGAGTGAAAGAGTGATGGGTTCGAACAGCCAAAATGGTATGGATTTCATCGATATGTACTGCATGTGTTATGTTGAATCCTTATGCATAGCTTCGAGTTTTTACTCTAGTTTTGCAAGACCATCTAGTAAAGTGCCTCAGAAGCTTTGCATGTAACTCTTGTGCTTTGTATATCCCACGAGTGAGAAATCTCATCTCTTACAAATTCAAATGCTATTTTAGCCTTTTCGATTTCTGACTGTCCTTCATGAAACAATCATTAATTTTGTTCTGAATGAAAGGATGTGAAAAATTGACGACATCTAATTCTTCCAGGTAGTCCATCAAATTAGCGGACTCAGGAATTAGTTCCATTTTATTTCCCCTTATTAAATACGTTTTTTGTATAATTATACAAATATTTAAATAAAAAATACAACGGTGATTTACTTAAGTAACTTCAACAAAAAAGGAGGAACAATGTTTCCTCCCATCCAATGGTTTATCATTTTTTATAAACAATAATTAATCACAGCCTCCTCCCGAATCCCCTCCTCCTAAGTCTCCGCCGCCAATATCATGACAATCCGCCGCACGGCCATAATCGTTAGAAAAATCTGTAGAATTTAGATAAATATAATCGGTTTTCTTTTGTTTTCTTCTGGAGCCATAACGGACAGCGATCATGGATATCCCTAAAATTAGAGAAATGATTCCTAACCATGCATTACCTTCAAGAAATAATGCCACACTTACAAAAATGAAGGTAAGAGCTAGTAAGAGACCAACAGACAACATATTCTCCCACCTTTTTATTTAAATGGAACCAAAAAATTAACGTTGGAAAATCAAGCAAAAATGAGCAATGGAAAATCACTATTATTACCTATCCACTCTTATTTTACTTTATTTTCCAAAAGACAATTCTGCATTTTATTTTTCTGTAACTTTCTGTTTGACCAAGAAGATTAGGATGCAAATGAAGGAGTAGATTTCATTTGCTGTCTTTCTTTTTTCAATTCCCTTTTGTCCGTTTAAACCACGTATATATTGTTTGTATATCTTTTTGATCAAGATCCACGACTTTTCCCCCGGCACCGCCAGTTCCGGACATGACTGTTGCCATAATGGTTCCCAGGCGTTGCCGCTGCTGAAACCAGTTGCAGGAAGCTTCCATGGATTGAATACGATTTTTTAACATATAAACGGTTCTGACGCTCAAAAGACGGCTTCTTAACGCAAGCTGATGATTCGAAATCGCCCAGCCGGCATCCTGATAGCTGAGATAGCCGAAGTAAGAAGCGATTGAAAGCAATAATAACAGCAATAATCCCCATGGACGCAGCCAAAAAGCAGCGATGCAAACAGGGAAAAGCAATACATATAAAGGCCGGAGCATGTAGCGGATGCACGCCCGCTTTGGCGGTGCGATGAATTTAAGATTTAGGCTATATTCCGGAAGACAAGAGAGAATAACAGAAGCAATCCGCTCCTTTTTGATTAACGGACAAAGGACAATACTTCCGTGATCGCCTTCATTGAAAGCTCCTCCTGCATGAATGACATAAACGGAAGCATACCCAAACCATCGTCGGATGATGTTTTCCTTTATCACAATGCCTTGCACCCGCTCTATCGGGATCGCAATTTTTTTCCTTTCAAGGAGCCCTCTTGAGATGATGATATTCTCTCCTATTTTTTCCACCGTAAAAAACGCATACCTGAGCATATTTTGAATGACCGATATGATATAGGCGGCAATGAAGATCAACAAAATAACCACCGCTGTATAAAACACACCATGCGCAATAAATGTTTGCGCATCTTTATATAGTTTTTCATAAGGAATGAGTTCGTCAAATTGAGTGGCAAAGAGGAAGATGGCGGAAATAACGCCAAATGCTCCGCCGCTTGTCAGCGCTACTTGGAAAATTTCCCAAAAATTCATCGAAAAGATGATGTTTTTTTCTTCTTGTTCCAACCCTTGATCATTTGGGAGAAAAGACGCTGTACTTTCTTCTCGCGGCAGAATTTCCGCGATTTCTTCCGTTTTTTCTTTAGATTTTTGAATCAAACGTTGAAGCTGTTTCGCTTCTTTCCTTGTCACAGCGGTTAATACAGCCTCGGCTTCTCCTGGTTGATGGCCGGCCGTTTCCACATTCACTTTGACGACTCCAACCATTCTTTGCAAGAAGCCTTCGGATATAGAAATGCCTTGAATGCGTTCAAACGGAATATATCTTTTTTTTCTTACAAACACACCGTATTCAATACGCAATTCCCCTTCTTCCAACCAATAGGTAAAGCGAAGCCAAGAAACAATTCCGATGACAATGGTATAAACGACAACGGCCAGCGGCACAGTGATATCCCACATCGAGGAAACGGTTTTATTTCCGATAATAATGACGAGGATCAGCGGCAAAAACGCGTCTTTCAATTGTTTTAAAATATTGGCGATGACGGAAATGGGATGCAGACGTTTTTTCTCAGACATCTTCATCCGCCACCCTCGCTAATCTGGAAATATGATAACGCAGCTCCTCTGCTTCTCCCTCGTCAAGCGCGGGAATTTCATGCACCGTTGCGGCGGTGAAAATGGTGACGGAGGCCAGTTTGTATTTTTTCAATAATGGCCCTTGACTTGAATCTACATGCTGCACGCGAATCATGGGAATTAATGTCCGCTTCATGACAAACAATCCTTTTTGAATCTCAATTTCCTGCTCGCGCACTTCATAGCGCCATCTCCGCCAACGCAAGGTTGGAATAAAAAAGATGAAAAAATATCCTTCCCCAAGCAATAAAATAACCAGAATCGGAATGATCCATTTCGGTCCGTCAAAAATGATCAGAAGGGCAATGACAGTGGCAAAGGCGATAAAAGAAACGGCCCATCCGATCATGCCGTATATCCGCCATACCGACAGCGCTCGTTCGGAGATTCTTTTTCTAGGCTCTCCATTCATGATTTCTCTATCCCCCTTAAACAAAGACAATCCATCGACGTAATGGTTATACGTATTTAGTATACAAGAAGTTTCCATCTTTAACTATCTGTTACTGTAGAATAACAAACTTTTGGAAAAGCAGGAAAATGAGCATGTTTCAAGAAAAATTATAGGATCGAAGCCATTGGAGAACGTGAATGATAAACCACTACGCTTATATTGTTCGTACGCTGCGAAACCATCGCCCTTGCCAAGGCATTTGGTTTATACTGCAGCACCTTCATCTTTAATACTTTTTTCACGCGTCTCTGGACTTGCAACCCCTTTTCCCGAAATGATGCGCGAAACCGTCGACTTCGAAACACCAGCCCTCAACGCGATGTCTTTAATGGTGTAGCCCACTAAAGTTAGCCTCTATACCGTTTGGTCCGGTTCGTTTTCAAAGCCTCATTCCAAGATGGATATTATACATGCATTCATTTGTCAAATCATTTGCAACTTCGTCATGAAAAAAGGCACGAATCAAATCCGTGCCTTCCGCCGTAACGAATCTATTTTTTTAAAACAGCGTCCATATCCGCGCTGGCTGTTTCTGTTTCCCATCGATGGCGTCATCGGATATAAACAAAAAAGCCAGGCGGTCATTTTGCCTATGCCGCATGGTTTAATGAAACAATCCGCTTTTTTTCGCTTTCGCATGCAGCGAATGCATGTATTTGTTCAACGGTTCTTTCAGAAGCGTACCTAATAAGAGAGCCAGGACGGCAAACATCATGAGACGAACCGCATCGTTTTTCACTTTTCCCCACACAATGCCGCCGACTGCTTCGCGCATCAAATCAATCGCATACGTAAACGGCAAAAACGGGTTGATGTTTTGGAAAAATTCCGGAATAAGCTGAACCGGATACGTCCCCCCTGCTCCGGCGATTTGGAAAACGAGCAGGACGATGGCCAGCGCCTTGCCGACGTCGCTGAATACTGATACGAGCGTAAAGACAATGACAATAAACACAAAGCTGCATAACAGCCCAAAGAGGATGAACCAGCCGGAGTCATGAATATAAATATTCTTTAAAAGAAATACATCTCCTAACGTGACAATAAGCGCCTGAATACTGCTGCATGTCCAAAACGTCAGCAGCCGGCCAAAATAAATTTCTCTGCTGGTATACCCTTCTGCCTCATAAGGTTCGGTAGAAAGCAACGACACTAACAGCAGACAGCCCACCCATATGGACAAGACGGTATAAAACGGGTTCATCCCCGATCCATAGTTCGGAAGCGGAAACAATCTATGCGTCTTTAAGTCGACGGGATGGGCCAAAAATTCACCTTTTGCTCTTGGATCATTTTTTAATAAACGAATGATGTCGTAGATGTTTGTCTCTTTTTTCAATTTTACAAGAAAGGAAGCGATATCGTTGACTTTCCGCGCAAGAAACGGATACTGATCGCTTGCCGTCTGCAACATTTCTTCCCCCTGCTTGAGACCGCTGCCGGCGTGCTGAAGAAACCGCTCTAATTCCAGAATGGTGTTGGCGATGTCCGCGAGTATGCGGCGGGCGTCTTGAAGCGTCTGCTTCGTTTCGTTCATTTTTTCTTTCATGAGTGGTGCGATATGTTGCTCGTATTCATTCATCACCCGATCGACTTGCTTTACCGCAGCTGCCGCCCGCTCATTTAGGTCGGTGAGAAGATGGTTGCCTAGCTGCGCCCCGTTTTCACTTTGCTCGTACGCTAACTTGGCAAGGCGTTGTGCTTCTCTTAAATTGGATTTTATGCCTGTCAGACGGCCGGACAATTGTTCCATATTGGCGGAAGCCGTGCGAGAGAAAGCTCGCTTTTCGATCATGTTATTGAATATGCGAAGCTGTGTTTGCGCTTCATCTGCCATTTGTTCCCCAGCTGCGGCCATGCTCTGGACGTCGGAAAGCCATTGCCGCTGCTGGGCAAGGGAAAGGTTTTCTTGTAGCTTGTTAGTTACGGCATAGATGGACATGGTGATTTGCTGCAGCGTACGCAAATTTTCCGTGATTTGCGGCGTCAATGTCTTTGCTTTTGCTTCCGCTTTCGTGAAAAACTGATTCATTTCATCAAGAAACGCAATGCCGCTGTTGACGATCCGTTTCGCTTCGGGAAGCGTTTTTTCCGCTTTATTGACGAGCCGTTCCGCCTCTTTCGCGTCGGACATCGATTGGTTTAACAGCCGCTTGATTTCCGGCAGCTTCGTCTGCAGCTGAAAAATCAGGGTCTCAAAATGGCGAATATCTGGCAGCTGTTGTTCTAATGCCACCCCCGCTTCATGAAAGATAGAAAACAAAACGCTGTTGACAACAGCGACAAATTGATCGCTTACTTGCTCGGTGATGGTGCTCGCTCCTTTGGATGTGATTCTCGGCGCAATCGCGTTCTTTTTGTCATTTTCATAGTAATGAATGACAGCCTGCTCCGGCCTATCTTGCACAATGGTAGCCAATTTTTCTGAAAAATCGCTTGGAATGACGATCGTCGCAAAATAATCGCCATAGCGGACGTTTTTCATTCCTTCTTGTTTGCCAACAAATTTCCAGCCTAAGTCATGATTGTTTCGTAGCGCCCTAACAATTTCTTTTCCGGCGTTAAACGCATGTCCTTGAATTTTTGCCCCTTTGTCTTCATTGACAATTCCTACTTTAATGTTTCTCGTGTTGGCATACGGATCAATAGAAGCTTCGATATTCACCCACGCATAAAGCGATGGCAGAAGAAGCAATCCGCCTACCAATACCGCCGCTACCCAGTTTGTTGCTATTTGCTTCATATCGTGAACATAAAGATTCCATATCTTTTTCACGAACCTCAACTTCCCTTTAGTGTGATTAAACTGCTTTTGTTAGTATAAACCAATGAAAAAAAAACTAAACATAAGCGGCGGATTGGAAACGAGCACAGTATGTTTACAAAAAACGGCTGGCTAACCAGCAGATGATGTATAAAATTTTGTGTAAAGCATTTTGCTAGACCAAAAGAAAAAAGGTAGGGTATTCTCTGATTTGGACCACAACACATTCCAGAGAAAGGAGTACCCTACCTATGTCTAAAAGAAGTATACCGAATGTCGACTGGGCAAATCAACTGGAAAATGCCATTCGTCAGTTTGTAAAAGAAAAATTAGAACTGATTATGCGGGAAGAAATCAAAAATTTCCTCGAAATCGAACAGGCTGGAACGCCGAATATGAGAAACGGCTACTATCAACGAAATCTAGATACACAATATGGCCGGATTGAAGGTCTTTTGGTCCCTAGAGACCGAAACGGAGAATTTCAAACCCAATTGTCCGCTCCTTACCAACGCCACACCGGCTGGCTGGAGGAAGCCATCATCAGGATGTATCAAAGCGGCATGAGTACGCGTGAAATTGGCAAGTTTATCGAACGAATTCTAGGAAGCACCTATTCTCCTGCGACGATCAGCCGGATTACCGATGTCGTGAAGGAAGACATCGAGAAATGGCACCATCGTCCACTACACAAACGTTATTCGGTCTTATATTTGGACGGCTTGTACGTGAAACTTCGCCGGGATACGGTAGAGAAAGAAGTTATTTATGTGGTATTGGGGGTGAACGAAGAAGGGTATCGTGAAATTCTTGATTTCTTCGTAGGAGGACAAGAAAGCGCCTATGTATGGCAGGAGATT
>NZ_FOJS01000083.1 GCF_900111865.1 Parageobacillus thermantarcticus
CTGAATAAAACACACCTCTATTAAAAAATAAATCATAAAAAGGAGCCCAACATTTATAAATAATCCGATTCCATTTGTTATTCATTTTCTTTTTCTCCTTTTTACATGGCATTTGAGCATTGATTAAGTCAATTAAATAAAATCCATAAATTCTGCACAAATTCAAGATAATATAAAAAAAGTAGAAATATACGGTATGTTGAAAAAAGCTTAAGAGTCTTTAAACAAGTATTTTTTAACAGTTTAATCACTGAACATAATAGAAATCAAGGAGGGTAATATGGATAGATGAACACAAAAAAAATTCTCAAAATGTTAATTGCACTTTTTGCGTCTACTATTATTGCGGCAGGTTGTAGCGCACAAAATGGAAATGACTCAAAAAAAGCAGAGCAATCAATGGAGCATAGTCAGCATAGAAGTAGTCAATCGAATGGAGCAAGCAATGACAAGGAAAACACAGCTATAGTTGTTCAAGAACCGAGTGTATATAATGAAGAAGCGAGTAAAAATCTTCTTACATTGTCAACAAAAAACGTTACTCGATTAAATACTGATGATCCAGTTGAACTTTCGGTATTAGTATCACAAACGGTATGGCCGGCTACTCATAAAGAAAATCAACCAAATGGGATTATCCTAGCTCCCCTTGAAAATTGGCAAGCAACATTGGCTGCAGCTGATCTTATTCATCATCCAAATAACGGACCTATTTTATTTACAAAAAACAATACAATTCCAAATCAAGTGTTGAATGAAATTCAACGTTTAAATCCACTTGGGATTAAAGACGGTACACAAATTTTTGTTATCGGTAACTTGCCGAAACAAGAGTTGGATAAACTAAAACGTTATAAAGTTCAACAAATTAATGAAACCGATTATGCAGCATTAGCACAAAAAATTGATCAATTGTATGCTGAAGTAGCAGGTAAACTACCAGAGAGTGTCATCATTGGTTCTTTTGAGGAAAAAGCAAAACTTTATACGATTCCTGCGGCCAATTGGATTGCTCATATGGAAGAACCGATTTTATACGTTAGTCAAAATAAAATTCCGAAACAAACAGAAGAAGCATTGAAAAAAAGAAAAGGAAAAGCGAATATCTACATTTTAGGTCCTCAGTCCATAATATCAAAGGAAGTCGAAGAGAAGTTAAAAGAATTTGGAAAGGTTACACGAATTTCAGGAGATACTCCAACTCAACAGTCTGTTGCATTTGCGACTTTTAAAGATAAGAAAACAGGATTTGGTTGGGGATTAAACAATCCGGGACACGGTTTATCATTTGTTTCGACCAAATCTCCTGAAATGGCATTAGCAGCAGTGCCTTTTTCACATTTGGGAAAACATGCGCCACTTATTTGGCTGGAGAATGGCGAACTTACCCCAGAAGTTTATGAGCTTATGGCTACCTTAAAACCAACGTTTGAAAACGATCCAACTGTAGGACCGTATAATCATGCTTATTTATCCGGAACAGAAAAACTAATTTCGTATCAAACACAAGGGGTTATTGATGAAAAGCTTGAAATTGTTCCAGAGAGTGGAGAGGGGCATGGCAGTCATTAAGAAAAAAATTAGATAAATTTTTTATAACCGTACAGAAATGCATCTGTACGGTTTTTTGTGGGTTCAAACTAAATTTTTTCTCCCATCCCATATAACTTTATTGATTCGAGTATTTTTAAGTAAAAATATCTTTCATTAAAAATCTGTTATATTTTTTGTAAAGAGTTCTTGGTATGTTGCAAGAGGCATTATTCAAAAGGAGTGAATCAGATCGTCTATGCCCTCATTTTATTTTTGCGGGTGTTGAAGCGTATGCTTTCCATTAAATTTTTCTTGCGTCTAATGTCAAAAAAATAAAATTAACTCCTTTTGCTTATTATCGATTCATGCTTGCTGTTTTTTATAAAAAAGATTAGGAGTACTCTTACAAGTTTGAAGAGTACTCCATCTAAGAGTCAGTACAGGGACTTTTAAAACTTCAACGTTATTAAGATATTACAGGTTTGGCGTTGGAGTCGGTTCGGCATACCCATTTTTATATGCTTCATCAATTTTTTTTCGAATCTCTTTTATTGATTTTCCTGCTTTATAATCTTGAATGGAAGTGGCCGCAATTTCTAGGCAAACTCCACATTTTGTAGCATGATCGTCCCACACAATTGCTCCGTCTTTATGATTTTTATATACAAAGCAGTCATAATTATTTTTATGACCAGAAGATTTACCGCAGCCGCAATAACACGGAATATTTTCAAGCAATTCTCTGTTTTTCGCTACGCTAGCGTATAAGTTTTTCATTTCCTTCGGTTTATCGTTCAAGAAACTTGGTAGAACCTCGACACTTTTTGTTTCTTCTACAATATCTCTGCTTTCTGTTTGTTGATGTTCTTTTTTGTTGTTTCCTGATTCTTGTAGCGAATTAGAGCAACCCACAATTAAGAGCGCACTTAATAATGTAATAGGGAAAAATTTTTTGTAATTTACCATTTTACATCCTCCTGACACTAGATTAATAAATGAACATATATTCATAAAAGACACACCTTTATTATACACGTTTTCTTAAAACAGTGAAATGCTTTTTAGTTTGAAACAACACAATACATAGTTGGTTAAACGGAATATGAGATATTAGATAGACGGAAGAAATGAAAATATTAATGTAAAAAATCGATCTAATTTTTCCGTTATAACCTCGAATCATTTTATTGCGGAAAGACAGAAAGAAAAGTGTGTTTTTATGTTGATAAGACATGTTTTGTTTCATTCATGCATAGGATAGATAAAAATGAATTATGGACAAAATGGATGGTGACATCATGGGAGAAAGAGAAATATTAATGGTTCCCATCATTACTATTTTTATGTTTTTAGGAATTACCTTGGGGGGGATTTTCAGCTTTTTATTCCGTTTTATTTTAGGAATGAAAATAGAGCGGACTTTCGTTTTCTGCGGCGGTCTGTTGCTCGGATTGATTCTATTCGAATTGCTTCCAGAAAGTTTTACTCAGAATAGCTGGATGGGAATTGTCTTAGGGATATTAGCAGGTATTTTATCGATGAGTATAGCTGAGAAATTATTACATAAAAATTTAAATGTGGCCAATGGAAGCCTAGAGTATATACGTTCTTTTGTACTTTTGCTTGTTGCAATTGGCATTCATAACTTGCCAACTGGTTTGGCGTTAGGGACCACAATGAAAACCGATGCATTTTCTCTTTCTCCACTGTTAGCCGCATTGATTCTACATCATATTCCTGAAGGAATGGCTTTAATGGGGTCAATGGCATTTGTAGAATCCCCATCCGTATTGTTTGTAATTAGTGCTGTTTTTTTGGCTGTTGTTCTTGGCGCAAGCATTTTTATCGGATTTCTAATTGGAGACAATTCTTACAAACTCAATACTCTCTTGTTCGGAGGAGCAATTGGCACTTTATCATTCGTAACGTTCCATGAAATCTTATGGAAAGCCAAAAGAAAAATGAAATTTCATGAGTTTGGGCTGTATGTATTACTTGGTTTATTGTTTATCTATACGTTTTTATTACGTATTCATTAATATTGTTTGACAGTGTATAGAATATTATGATACTTTTTTTGTAGAATATATGAGAATATGTTCATATATTAAATATAGGAGGAATATTTTATGGAAGAATCTAAATACACACAATCTGTTGATAAGGATTTAGATGAGGAAACCTTATTTATTGTTTCACAAACGTTTAAAGCATTAAGTGACCCGACGAGAATTAGAATCTTATATTTACTATCGCAAAAGGAGCATTCAGTGAACGAAATTGCTGAAAAATTGTCGTTAGGACAATCAGCTGTGTCACATCAATTGCGTTTTCTAAAAAACTTGCGCCTTGTTAAATACCGACGCGCAGGAACGACGCTGTATTATTCTCATGACGATAAACATGTCATGAACATCCTGAAACAAACAATTGATCACGCGAGACATCATTAAAAAGGCAGGGATTTTATCATGGAGGAATATCGAATAAAAGGTTTGTCATGTGCTCATTGCGCCGCCGAAATCGAGAAGAAAATTCGGAGTTTAGAACATGGGGAATCAGCAACACTAAATTATAATACAGGAAAACTAAAAATTGATGAAAAAGTTGATTTAAAACAAGTCGAAAAAATTTTATCCGAAGACGGAGCATTTATTGAAAAAACTCAAGCTCATCATCACGAACATGAGCATTCACATCATCAAGGAGTCAATTTAAAGTTTTTACTTATTGTTTCGACTGCTTTATATTTCATAGCGTTTTTCCTTGAGAAGCAGACAAACAGTTTTCTGGTGATCGGTTTGTACTTAATTGCCATGGTTATTAGTGGATATCAGACGTTTTTGAAAGGTTTAAAAAACTTAGTTAAACTGAAATTCAACATTGATACGTTGATGACCGTGGCATTAATTGGGGCCATCTCCATAGGAGAGTGGAAGGAAGCAACGGTTGTTGCCATTCTTTTTGGATTAAATGAATATCTTGAAGGCATTGGAATGGAAAAGGCCAGAAAGTCGATGGAAAAATTGTTGGAAGTGGCTCCAAAGCAAGCGACAGTATTGAAGGATGGCATAGAGAAAGTGGTTCCTATTGAGTCCCTTCAAGTAGGAGATATTGTTTTAGTAAAACCCGGAGAAAAAATTCCTTCGGATGGAGTAGTTATGGAAGGTAAAAGCTCCGTGAATGAGGCCGCCATTACGGGGGAGTCATTACCTGTTGAAAAGGAAAGCGGAGAAACGGTATTTGGCGGAAGTATTAATAACGAAGGGATTTTGAAAATTGAGATTACAAAATCATATGAGGATTCATCATTAGCCAAAATTTTACACTTAGTCGAGGAAGCACAGGAAACAAAAACGCCAACAGAATTGTTTATCAATCGTTTTGCCAAATATTATACTCCTCTAATCATGATTGTTGCCGTTTTAGTTATGGTGATACCTCCACTATTTTTTGGTGCCGAGTGGAACAAATGGTTTTATCAAGGTTTAGCCGTTTTAATTGTCGGGTGTCCGTGTGCGCTAATTTTATCTTCACCGATTGCAATTGTTTCTGGGATTACAAGAAATGCTCGTAACGGGATTCTTGTGAAAGGGGGAGTGTTTCTTGAGCAGTTAGGAAAAATTAATACGATTGCCTTCGATAAAACGGGAACTCTTACAAGGTCAAGTCCTAATTATTGTGTAAATTCCCCTTTGATAGACAACATGGACCTGATGACTTGACGTATGGTAGGCAAGTCCGGCAAGTCTCCCTGCCGGTCGCCTTCCCGGACAAACGATCATGTTGTCAAGGAACAGGCGTGTCAAGGAGCTTTCGCGGCATATCCTC
Organism: Parageobacillus thermantarcticus; assembly: GCF_900111865.1. Classification (GTDB taxonomy): domain Bacteria; phylum Bacillota; class Bacilli; order Bacillales; family Anoxybacillaceae; genus Parageobacillus; species Parageobacillus thermantarcticus. The sequence continues at coordinate 5,365 of NZ_FOJS01000083.1, forward strand.
GCTTCCGAGGTATTCCACGTTCTCCTTGACACAGCGAAGGGGTTACCCTACTCTTTTCATCTCCGAAACTTCCTGATTCACCGATCGAGCTTCTTGCTCTTTCGTTTTCCGCCACTGCCAATATTCGGACAT
>NZ_FOJS01000019.1 GCF_900111865.1 Parageobacillus thermantarcticus
GAAACGGTGATGACTCAAATCCCTCATCCCTACAACTTTGGGGACAAAGGGTACATCAGCCACGCTCTTCGAGAAAAGCTGTACGAAGAACACCAAGCCGCGTTCTGGACACCGTCTCGACACAATCAAAAGCACGGCCCATCCAAGGCATGGGAAGAATGGATCAGGAAAAAACGCAAAGTCATCGAGACGGTGTTTTCGATTCTCGTAGACCAATACCGGATCACCGACATTCGAGCGAATTCCATTGCCGGGTTTGAAGTGGCACTCGATGGCATCTTGTTGGCTTATTCCTTGGTCACACTAGGGCTGGTTGAGCGCTGACGCTCAACTAGCACCACGGGTTAATAAATACTAAAAGGAGGACTTTTCAATGGGTGTATTAGCTGCAGCAATCGCAATTGGCTTGGCTGCACTTGGTGCAGGTATTGGTAACGGTTTAATCGTATCTCGTACAGTAGAAGGAATCGCACGTCAGCCAGAGGCGCGCGGTATGCTTCAAACAACGATGTTTATCGGCGTTGCGTTAGTTGAAGCGATTCCGATTATTGCGGTTGTTATTGCGTTCATGGTTCAAGGGCGCTAATTTTTGTGCAGCGCTTGTTCATCAACGTAAAAATCGATAAGATAAACAAAGTCGTTCATGATGGCGAAGATCATTCCATGCGAACCTTCGCCATTCCTTTATGTTCATTTCATCAAAGATGACGATAGCAATGGCAACAGGCGGGAAAAATAGGTCTAGAGGGCGACTCTTGAAGAGGGAGTGAAACTTGTAATGACGAACTTTTTCATATTAGGAGCTGCTGGTCATGGGTTCAATGGCGGCGATATGTTATTCCAGCTAGTGATGTTTTTGCTATTATTGTTACTGCTCCGTAAATATGCGCTTGGTCCATTAATGGGCGTGATGAAACAGCGTGAAGAGCATATCGCAAACGAAATCGATCAAGCGGAAAAACATCGCCAAGAAGCGGAAAAGCTATTGGCAGAACAGCGCGAACTGATGAAACAATCCCGCCAAGAAGCACAGCAACTCATTGAAAACGCGCGCAAGCTTGCTGAGGAACAAAAAGAGCAGATTATCGCGTCTGCCCGTGCGGAAGCGGAGCGTTTAAAAGAAACAGCGAAAAAAGAAATCGAACGCGAAAAAGAGCAAGCGATGGCCGCGTTGCGCGAGCAAGTTGCTTCACTGTCCGTATTGATTGCTTCGAAAGTGATTGAAAAAGAGTTGACTGAACAAGATCAAGCGAAGTTGATTAGCGAGTACATTCAAGAGGTAGGAGAAGGTCGATGAATAAAGAAACGATAGCAAAGCGGTACGCGTTGGCTCTTTTTCAAATCGCCGTAGAAAAGCAGCTTCTTGAGCAATTGGAGGAAGAAATTCGTGCCGTTTGGCAAGCGCTTGCGGAAAATGATGAGTTTTTGTCGCTATTGACATATCCGAAGCTATCATTGGAAAAGAAAAAAGCGTTAATAAAGGAAACGTTCGCGGCGGTGTCAACGCCATTGCGAAATACATTGTTGCTTTTGTTGGAACGTCATCGCATTGATATCGTTCCAGAACTGGCGCAGCAGTTTATCGATTTGGTGAACGAAGCGCGCGGCGTCGCTGAGGCGATCGCATATTCGGCTCGTCCGTTAACGGAAGAAGAAAAGCGCGCACTTTCGGATGTGTTTGCGAAAAAAATGGGTAAAGCGACGCTTCGCATTGAGAATATCGTCGACCCAAGCTTAATCGGCGGCGTGAAGTTGCGCATCGGCAATCGCATTTATGACGGTAGCATCAGCGGAAAATTGAAACAAATTCAACGACAGCTTATCGGCTAAGATTTGAAGATAGGGGTGAAGTGAATGAGCATCAGAGCGGAAGAAATAAGCGCGCTCATTAAGCAGCAAATCGAAAATTACGAGTCGGAAATTCAAGTAAGCGATGTCGGCACGGTCATTCAAGTCGGTGACGGTATCGCGCGCGCCCATGGTTTGGATAACGTCATGGCAGGGGAGCTTGTCGAGTTTTCCAACGGCGTCATGGGAATGGCGTTAAACTTGGAAGAAAACAACGTCGGTATCGTTATTTTAGGTCCGTATACAGGAATTAAAGAAGGCGATGAAGTGCGCCGTACAGGCCGGATTATGGAAGTGCCTGTCGGGGAAGCGTTAATCGGCCGCGTCGTTAACCCGTTAGGACAGCCGGTCGACGGTTTAGGCCCAATCGAAACGACGGAAACTCGTCCAATTGAAAGCCGGGCGCCAGGCGTTATGGACCGGAAATCAGTTCATGAACCGCTGCAAACAGGAATTAAAGCGATTGACGCGTTGGTGCCGATTGGTCGCGGTCAGCGCGAGCTCATCATCGGAGACCGCCAAACAGGGAAAACATCGATCGCAATCGACACGATCATCAACCAAAAAGATCAAAATATGATTTGTATTTACGTCGCGATCGGGCAAAAAGAATCAACGGTTCGCTCGGTTGTCGAAACATTGCGGAAACACGGTGCGCTAGATTATACGATCGTTGTGACGGCATCCGCATCGCAGCCAGCGCCATTATTGTTCCTTGCGCCGTATGCGGGCGTGGCGATGGGTGAATATTTCATGTATAAAGGCCAGCACGTGCTTGTTGTTTACGACGATTTATCGAAACAAGCGGCGGCTTACCGCGAATTGTCGCTCTTGCTTCGCCGTCCGCCAGGCCGTGAAGCATATCCGGGGGATATCTTCTACTTGCACTCTCGCCTTTTAGAGCGCGCGGCAAAATTAAGCGATGCCAAAGGCGGCGGTTCGCTAACGGCGCTTCCGTTCGTGGAAACGCAAGCTGGCGACATTTCCGCTTACATTCCGACGAACGTCATCTCCATTACAGACGGACAAATTTTCTTGCAATCCGACTTGTTCTTCTCCGGCGTCCGTCCGGCGATCAACGCTGGTCTTTCTGTATCCCGCGTCGGTGGCGCGGCACAAATTAAAGCGATGAAAAAAGTATCTGGTACGCTTCGTCTGGACTTAGCGGCGTATCGTGAACTTGAAGCGTTCGCGCAGTTCGGTTCCGACCTTGATAAAGCGACGCAAGCGAAGCTCGCTCGCGGTGCCCGCACGGTGGAAGTGCTAAAACAAGATTTGCACGCGCCGATTCCGGTAGAAAAGCAAGTGGCGATCATTTACGCGCTCACCCGCGGTTTCTTGGACGACATTCCAGTTGAAGATATTCGCCGCTTTGAAAAAGAGTTCTTCATATGGCTCGATCAAAACGGTCAGCACTTGCTTGAACATATTCGCACAACAAAAGATCTTCCAAACGAAGAAGATTTCAACAAAGCGATCGAAGCGTTCAAGAAGACGTTTGTCGTTTCCCAATAAACGAGGGCGGAACAGAAGGATGACAGCTTCTGTTCCCCTCTATTCTTAGATTTCGTGCAGAAAAAAGGTGGTGAAACCTTTGGCGTCATTACGCGACATTAAGATGCGCATCAACGCGACGAAGAAAACGAGCCAAATTACAAAGGCGATGGAGATGGTTTCCGTTGCGAAATTAAACCAAGCGGAAATTAACGCGAAATCGTTTGTTCCATATATGGAGAAAATGCAAGAAGTCGTTGCGAACATCGCCCTTGGCGCCGGCAATGCGACACATCCGATGCTGGTGGCGCGCCCTGTCAAAAAGACGGGTTATTTAGTGATCACCTCTGACCGCGGCTTGGCGGGAGCGTATAACAGCAACGTTCTTCGCACTGTATACCAAACGATTCAACAACGCCATCAATCGCCGGATGAATATGCGATTATTGCTATTGGACGTATCGGTTTAAGCTTTTTCAAGAAAAGAAATTTCCCGGTCGTTTTAAATATTACCGGGTTGCCGGATCAGCCGTCTTTTGCCGATATTAAAGAAATTGCGAACAAGGCGGTCGGTTTGTTTATTGATGGCACGTTTGACGAGTTGTATATGTACTACAACCATTACATCAATACGATCCAACAAGAAGTGACGGAAAGAAAGCTATTGCCGTTAACGGATTTGGCCGATAACAAACAACGGACAACATATGAATTTGAACCTTCCCAAGAAGAAATTTTAGATGTGCTTTTGCCGCAATATGCTGAAAGCCTTATTTACGGCGCGCTGTTAGATGCGAAAGCGAGCGAACACGCGGCGCGGATGACGGCGATGAAAAACGCGACGGACAACGCGCACGAACTTATTCGTACGCTTACCCTTTCCTACAACCGCGCTCGTCAAGCGGCGATTACCCAAGAGATCACGGAAATCGTGGCGGGAGCAAACGCGTTGCAATAACGGTAGAACGGAAGCGGCAATGAAGTACTGATGTTCAACTAGCAAGTTAGGAGGGAAAACGATGACAAAAGGACGCGTTATTCAAGTTATGGGTCCGGTTGTAGACGTAAAGTTTGAGAACGGGCATCTTCCTGCGATCTACAACGCATTGAAAATTCAACATAAAGCGCGCAACGAAAACGAAGTCGACATTGACTTGACGTTGGAAGTAGCGCTTCACCTTGGCGACGATACGGTCCGGACGATCGCGATGGCGTCGACAGACGGGCTTATTCGCGGCATGGAAGTCATTGACACAGGTGCGCCAATTTCTGTTCCGGTCGGAGAGATCACCCTTGGTCGCGTATTCAACGTATTAGGAGAACCGATCGACATGCAAGGGGAAATTCCGGCTGATGCGCGCCGCGATCCAATCCATCGTCCAGCGCCAAAATTTGAAGAACTTGCAACAGAAGTGGAAATTTTGGAAACGGGAATTAAAGTCGTTGACTTGCTCGCTCCATACATTAAAGGTGGAAAAATCGGTCTATTCGGCGGTGCTGGTGTAGGGAAAACCGTTTTAATCCAAGAGTTGATTCATAACATCGCGCAAGAACACGGCGGTATTTCCGTATTCGCTGGCGTTGGGGAACGCACTCGTGAAGGAAACGACCTGTATCACGAAATGAAAGATTCCGGCGTTATCAGCAAAACTGCGATGGTATTCGGACAAATGAACGAGCCGCCTGGCGCACGGATGCGCGTCGCGTTGACAGGGTTAACGATGGCGGAATATTTCCGCGACGAGCAAGGACAAGACGTGTTGCTCTTTATCGACAACATTTTCCGTTTCACGCAAGCTGGTTCCGAAGTTTCGGCGCTATTAGGCCGTATGCCTTCTGCCGTAGGTTACCAACCGACGCTTGCGACAGAAATGGGTCAATTGCAAGAGCGGATTACTTCTACATCCACTGGTTCTATCACATCGATTCAGGCAATTTACGTACCGGCAGACGACTATACGGACCCAGCTCCGGCGACAACGTTCTCGCACTTGGACGCAACGACGAACCTCGAACGGAAACTTGCGGAAATGGGGATTTATCCGGCGGTGGATCCGCTCGCGTCCACATCACGTGCGCTTGCGCCTGAAATCGTCGGCGAAGAGCATTACCAAGTAGCGCGCAAAGTGCAACAAACGTTGCAACGCTATAGAGAATTGCAAGATATTATCGCGATTCTCGGTATGGATGAGCTATCCGATGAAGATAAGCTTGTTGTGCATCGCGCTCGTCGCATTCAATTCTTCTTATCGCAAAACTTCCACGTTGCCGAACAATTCACAGGCCAGCCTGGTTCATACGTGCCGATTAAAGAAACGGTACGCGGCTTCAAAGAAATTTTGGAAGGAAAATATGACCATCTGCCAGAAGATGCTTTCCGCTTAGTAGGGCGCATTGAAGAAGTTGTGGAAAAAGCGAAGCAAATGGGCGTAGAAGTTTAATTGAGGGACATAGGAGGATTTTGTGATGAAAACGATCAAAGTCAGTGTCGTTACTCCTGATGGCCCGGTATATGAAGCGGACGTAGAGATGGTGAGCACGAAAGCAAAAAGCGGAGAGCTTGGCATTTTGTCGGGGCATATTCCGCTTGTTGCTCCGCTTGAAATCAGCGCAGTCCGCCTGAAACAAGGCGGAAAAACAGAATATATCGCGGTCAGCGGCGGATTTTTGGAAGTCCGCCCTGACAAAGTGACGATTTTGGCACAAGCGGCGGAAAGAGCGGAAGACATTGATGTCGATCGCGCGAAAGCAGCGAAAGAACGCGCGGAACGACGTCTACAAAGCAAAGAGGATGATATCGACTTTAGACGTGCGGAATTGGCATTGAAACGTGCGATCAATCGCTTGAATGTAGCGAACATGAAATAAAAAGACGGGAGAATCCATTTTCTCCCGTCTTTTTTATTAGTTTTGTCACTATCGTTATAAGTAAAATTTGAGGTTCTGTCGACATTTCTGGATATAAATGTTATAATGATGCTGAATATAATTCAAAATTATAAGATATTTCAAAAAATAAGAACACGATGCAACAAAGGGGGCGAACGTCGCGTTGCTGAACGTGTACGTCAATAACTATGTGATCGTTTTTGTGTTTTTATGCATCGGCGTTTTACTTCCTGTTGGCGCATTAGCGATGGGACGTTTTTTACGGCCGCACGTTCCGGATGAGGCAAAGCAAACGACTTATGAAAGCGGTAACAATCCGTTCCATGATTCGCGCGTTCCATTTCAAGTCCATTACTACATGTTCGCACTGTTATTTGTCATTTTTGATGTGGAAACGGTGTTTTTGTATCCTTGGGCGGTCGCTTATGACAAGCTAGGATTATTTGCTTTCATAGAGATGTTTATTTTCGTGTTGATGCTCGTTCTTGGACTTGTCTACGCTTGGAAAAAGAAGGTGTTACGATGGATGTAAAATGGCTGGATGTGCCGGAAGGAGATGTGGAAGAGTTAAAGCGAAGTGTGTTTTTATCTACGCTTGAACAATTAAAGGCATGGGCCCGCAGCAATTCTCTCTGGCCGCTGACGTTCGGCCTTGCTTGCTGCGCCATCGAAATGATGGGAGTCGGCGGATCTCATTACGATTTAGACCGATTTGGTTCGTTTTTCCGCGCTTCGCCGCGCCAGTCTGATGTTATGATCGTCTCCGGCACGGTGACGAAAAAGATGGCGCCGCTCCTTCGCCGCTTATATGACCAAATGCCGGAACCGAAATGGGTGATCGCCATGGGGTCATGCGCAACGGCAGGAGGGCCGTATGTGAAATCGTACAGTGTCGTCAAAGGGGTCGACCAAATCGTGCCGGTGGATGTCTATATTCCTGGCTGCCCGCCGAACCCAGCCGCGTTAATTTACGGGATTAATAAGTTAAAAGAAAAAATCCGTTATGAAGCAAAGACGGGGAAGAAGGTGCTGTAATCGATGAGCGAAGAAAAAGATTTGCAGCAGCGGAAAAAAGAGGCGGCAGAACGGGCGAAACAGCTGGCGCGTGAACGGTTGGCGGCAAAGCGGGCCGCCGAACAAACTGAACAGCCGCTCGAAGACACGCAAGCGCAAGCCGAAGACGACTTAGCGCTTGCGAAGAAAAAAGCCGCGGAAGCAGCGCGGGCGAAAACGGCAGAGTTGCGGAAGCAAAGAGAAGAAGCAGCAGGCAAAAAAGACGCAGCCGAGGCCGCAGACGACATCGCACTAGCGAAGAAAAAAGCCGCGGAAGCAGCGCGGGCAAAAGCAGCGGAGTTGCGGAAACAAAGGGAAGAAGCTGCTGACAAGAAAGCTGCGGACGACATCGTACTTGCGAAGCAAAAAGCGCAAGAAGCGCAGCAAGTAGAAGACGAAAAACAAGAGACTTTAGAAGAAGATATCGCACTCGCGAAGAAAAAAGCGGCAGCGGCGGCAAAAGCAAGAGCTGCGGCGTTGGCGAAGCAAAAAGCAAAAGAAGCAGCGGGCGACGGAACGGAAGATGACCTTGCCAAACAAAAAGCGATCGCGGCAGCGAAGGCAAAGGCAGCAGCCGCTGCAAAAGCGAAAGCGGCGGCGCTGGCAAAACAACAAGCAAGCGGCACTGCCGGCGAAAGCGAAGACGATCTCGCAAAGGCGAAAGCAAAAGCAGTCGCGGCGGCAAAAGCGAAAGCCGCAGCGCTGGCAAAAGCAAAAGCCGCAGGAGGCTCGGGGAAATCGGCGGAAAAAGAAGAATTCCCGTCGCCAAATCAGCCGCTTCTTGATAAATACGTCAAAGTGATTCGCGAACATCTCGGCGAAGATGTGCTGGAAGATGCCTATATTAACCGTCTTGCCAAAGACGTTCCGACGTTGGTCGTGAAAAAGGATGCATATTATAAAGTCGCCGAGTTTTTGAAATATAATGAGCAGCTTCGCTTCGATTACTTGTCGGAGCTGCACGGGACCGATTTTCAAACACATATGGAAGTATACGTGCACTTATATTCTTATCAAAACCGCCAATCGGTCGCGCTCAAGGCGAAGATCGACCGCGACCATCCGGAAATCGCTTCGCTCGTTCCGCTTTGGCAAGGAGCAAATTGGCCGGAATGTGAGGCGTACGATCTGCTGGGCATCCGTTTTCAAGGGCATCCGAATTTAATCCGCATCTTTTTAGGAGAAAATTGGGTCGGCCATCCGCTTCGCAAAGATTACGAACCATACGACGTGGAGGTATAGCTCATGCTTCGAACAGAGGAAATGATTTTAAACGTGGGCCCGCAGCATCCGAGCACACATGGGGTGTTTCGCCTTATTTTAAAAATAGACGGGGAAAGAATTCAAGAAGCGACGCCGGTGATCGGCTACCTCCACCGCGGAACGGAAAAGTTGGCGGAAAGCTTGCAATATACGCAAATCATCCCGTATACGGACCGGATGGATTATTTATCAGCAATGACCAACAACTATGTCATTTGTCATGCGGTGGAAACGATGATGGGCATCGAAGTTCCGGAACGAGCGGAGTACTTGCGCGTTTTAGCGATGGAACTTGGCAGGATCGCCAGCCATCTCGTCTGGTGGGGGACGTATTTGCTCGACCTTGGCGCGACAAGCCCGTTTCTTTACGCGTTCCGCGAGCGGGAAATGATTATTAATCTATTAAATGAATTGTCAGGAGCGCGCCTGACGTTCAACTACATGCGCATCGGCGGCGTGAAATGGGACGCACCGGACGGATGGGTGGAAAAAGTGAAACGGTTTGTCCCGTATATGCGGGAAAAACTCGCCGGTTATCATGATCTTGTCACAGGCAACGAAATTTTCCTCCGCCGCGTTATTGGCGTTGGCAAATATACGAAAGAAGAAGCGATCAACTATTCGTTAAGCGGGGTGAACCTTCGCTGCACCGGCGTAAAACGGGATTTGCGCAAAGACGAGCCGTATTCGATTTATGACCGCTTTGATTTCGACGTTCCAGTGCGCGAAGACGGAGATTGCTTCGCCCGCTATGAATGTCGTTTGGCAGAAATCGAAGAATCATTGAAAATCATCGAACAGGCGTGTGAACAATTTCCAAAAGGCGGGGAAATTATGGAGAAAGTGCCGCGCATCATTAAAGCGCCGCCGGGAGAAACGTTTGTCCGCATTGAATCACCGCGCGGCGAAATCGGCTGCTACATCGCCAGCGATGGAAAGAAAGAGCCGTACCGCATCAAATTCCGCCGACCTTCATTTTACAATTTGCAAATACTCCCGAAACTGTTAAAAGGCGAAAATATTGCGAACGTGATTGCGATTCTTGGCTCGATTGATATTGTGCTCGGGGAGGTCGACGGGTGATGGAACGGCTGTTGAATTCTGATCCAAGCTGGACGAACCTCGCTGTCTTTTTCGGGCTTGGCGCCGCCTTGCTGCTTGTCGTTCTCGCCTTTGTGACATACGGCATTTTGGCGGAACGGAAAGTAATGGGATTTATGCAAGGCCGTTACGGCCCGAACCAAGTCGGGGGACGATGGGGGCTGTTGCAAACGGTCGCCGACGTGTTGAAGCTGCTTTTAAAAGAAGATACGATTCCGAAAGCCGCTGACCGGCCGCTGTTCATATTAGCGCCGATTCTCGCCTTTGCGCCGGCGTTTATGGTATTGGCGACGTTGCCGTTTACCGACGCGTTTCAATTTGCCGATATTGGGGTCGGTTTATTATATTACATCGCCGTGTCGGGGCTAACGACGATCGGCGTCGTTACCGGCGGCTGGGCGTCGAACAATAAGTATGCGCTCATCGGCGGGATGCGCGCGGCGGCGCAAATGATCTCATACGAAATTCCGCTTGTTATGTCTGTGCTCGGCGTCGTGTTGTTGGCAGGCAGCTTAAACTTAAACGATATTGTCGAAGCGCAAAAAAACGTATGGTATATTTTTATACAGCCAATCGCGTTCATCGTGTTTTTCATCGCCGCTGTCGCCGAGTTAAACCGTACTCCGTTCGATTTGCCGGAAGCGGAATCGGAACTTGTCGCCGGATTTCATGTCGAGTATTCCGGTTTCCGCTGGGCGTTCTTTATGCTTGCGGAATATGTATATCTTTTTGCTATAGCAGCGCTTACGACGGTATTATTTTTAGGTGGATGGCATCCGGTGATGTTTTTCGATTTCATTCCGGGAGCGGTTTGGTTTGCCCTGAAATTTAGCGTCGTTGTTTTCGTGCTCATTTGGTTTCGCGTCACGTTTCCACGCCTGCGAGCCGACCAGCTTATGGAATTAGGATGGAAAGTATTGCTTCCCGTGGCGCTGGCGAACGTTTTGGTTACCGCGTTGGTCAAAGAACTGTTTTTTTAATGAAATGGGGTGGCGTGCATGATCGGTTTAGCCAAAGGGTTGGCGTATACGTTGAAAAATTTAACTAAGGAAAAAGTAACGTACGACTATCCGAACGAACCGCTTCCGCTTCCGGATCGGTTTCGCGGCATCCAAAAATTTTACCCGGAAAAATGCATCGTTTGCAACCAATGCGCCAACATTTGTCCGACCGACTGTATTCAATTGACGGGAAAAAAGCATCCCGATCCGACGAAAAAAGGGAAGATCATCGATACGTACAGCATTAACTTTGAAATTTGCATTTTATGTGATCTTTGCACAGAGGTATGCCCGACGGAAGCGATCGTCATGACGAACAATTTTGAGCTGGCGGAATACAGCCGTGATGCCCTTTATAAAGATTTGGCGTGGCTTGATGAAAACGACACAAACATTCGAAAGGAGAATAAGCCGTGAGCGGAGAGTATCTCGCCTTTTTGGCGCTCGCTCTTGTCGCGATCATCGGCGGCGTGCTGATGCTGAATTTGTCGAAAGTCGTTCATATGGTGATCGCGCTTGTGTTTACGTTCATTAGCATCGCCGGGCTTTACGTGCTGTTATCGGCGGAGTTTGTCGCCGCTGTGCAAGTGTTGATTTACTCTGGCGCCATTACGATTATCATGCTATTTGGCATTATGTTGACGCGCCATCGCGAGGAAGATAAAGAAAAAACGACAACGGGGGGATTTTGGCGAAAAGCGCTGACCGCCATCTCCGTTTTTGCCTTTGGCGCTGCCGTTTATCTCGGCGTTTATCAGCTTGATTTTGGCGAGAACGCCGCGCGCCTCCATGAAAAAAACGCGGAGCAAATCGGCACCGCGCTATATTCTCATTATATCATTCCGTTTGAAATTATCTCGGTTATTTTGCTTGTTGCGCTTGTCGGCGCGATTATATTAGCGAAAAAAGATGACGGGGAGGCACAGAAAAAATGAGTTCCGTTCCATTATCCGCGTATCTCGTGCTGGCGCTCATCTTGTTTTGCATCGGGCTGTACGGCGCGCTGACAAAACGAAACATCGTCGTTGTGCTCATTTGCATCGAATTAATGCTGAATGCCGTTAATATTAATTTAGTCGCTTTTGCGAAATACGGGGCGCATCCCGGCGTTGCTGGACAAATTTTCGCCTTGTTTACCATCGCTGTCGCGGCTGCCGAAGCGGCGGTCGGGCTTGCGGTTTTAATGGCGCTTTATCGCAACCGCAAAACCGTTCATATCGATGAGATCGATTCGATGAAGCATTAAGGTATAGGATGGAAAATGAAAAGAGCTTTCACAAAAAGCTCTTCATAAAAAGGGGATTGTGATACGATGATGGAAATGGCTTGGATCGTGCCGCTTTTTCCGCTGTTTTCCTTTTTCCTGTTGCTGCTTGCAGGCAAAAAAATGAAAGAAGCGAGCGCTTACGTCGGCATGTTGGCGACGTTCGTTTCTTTCCTTGTCGCCAGCGCTGTGCTGGCCGATCGCGTTGGAGGGTCGACTTACAAAGCCGAACAAGTATGGCTTGCGATCGGCAGCGCGAAATTGACCGTTGGTTTTGAAGTGACGGCGCTAAATGCGTGGATGCTCGTCATTGTGTCTCTCGTCAGCTTTCTAGTACATATGTACGCGAAAGGGTATATGCAAGGTGATGAGCGATTCTCCGTTTTTTACGCGTATTTGGGGCTGTTCACTTTCGCGATGCTCGGCCTTGTCATTTCGCCGAACTTATTGCAGACATACATGTTTTGGGAACTTGTCGGTCTCGGTTCGTTTCTCTTAATCGGATTTTATTTCTATAAAGAAGAGGCGAAAGCGGCGGCGAAAAAAGCGTTTATTATGACGCGCGTCGGCGATGTCGGCTTTTTTATCGGCATGATTCTATTATTCTTGCAAGTCGGCAGTTTCGAATATAGTGATATTTTCAAAGCGGTGCAAGACGGAACGCTTTCACAGCCGATGGTGACGTTAACGGCGATTCTCATTTTCGTGGGAGCGGTCGGGAAATCCGGCCAGTTTCCGCTCCATACGTGGCTTCCAGACGCGATGGAAGGCCCAACGCCGGTTTCAGCGCTTATCCACGCTGCGACGATGGTGGCTGCGGGGGTTTATTTAGTAGCCGCGTTGTTCCCGTTGTATGAAGCGAGCGAAACGGCGCTGCTGACGGTCGCGGTTGTCGGAGGGTTCACGGCGATTTTCGCCGCGTCCATCGCCCTTGTGCAAACAGATATAAAGCGCGTGCTTGCCTATTCGACGGTGAGCCAGCTCGGCTACATGATGCTTGCGCTCGGTTCGGGCAGCGATGTCGCGGCGATATTTCATTTAACGACGCACGCATTCTTTAAAGCGCTCTTGTTTTTAGCGGCGGGAAGCGTCATCCATGCCGTCGGTACGCAGGACATTGAAAAGATGGGCGGGCTTTGGCGAAAAATGCCGCTTACCGCAGCGCTGTTTTTGGTCGGGGCGTTAGCGATCAGCGGGGTTCCGCTCTTATCGGGCTTTTTTAGCAAAGACGAAATTTTCGCTGCCGCTTGGATGCACGGGCATGGCGTCTTATTCTGGATCGCGGTCGTCGCTTCGTTTTTCACTGCGTTTTACATGTTCCGCCTCTTTTTCCTCGTCTTTGGCGGCGAGGAGCGGCATGGTGCGAAAGATGTTCATGAATCGCCGGCGGTCATGACGCTGCCGATGCTTGTCTTGGCCGTGCTTTCCGTTGCCGCCGGGTACATTCATACCCCTTGGTTTGGGACGTTTCTTGGCGATTGGCTGACAGACGGCGGTTACGCCCATGAAAAAACGCCAAGCTGGATGATGATTGTTGCTGCGATTGTTTCCTTGCTCGGCATTTTCCTTGCGTGGCTGATGTACGGAAAGCGCTCGCTCGCGCGGGATTGGCTCAGTTCGCGCGCTCCGCTTACGTACAACGTGTTGTTGAACAAATATTACATCGATGAGTTTTATGCATGGACGGTTGGCTACGTTGCGAATGCCATCAGCCGATTATTCTATTATGTCGATCGTTTTGTCATCGAAGGGATCGCAAGTTTGATCACGGCGACAGTAAACGCGGCCGCGTCGCTTGGGTCGCGCATGCAAAACGGGCAAGTGCAGACGTACGGCGCGGTGACATTTATCGGTCTTGCGCTTCTCGTCGCCATTCTCGCGTTTACAGGGGGGTACTTATAATGAATGGGCCGTATTTTCTCTCGCTTCTCGTTTTCTCCCCGTTGCTCGGCATTCTCTTGCTTGCGTTTACGCCAAAGACGCAAGAGCGGACGATGAAATGGCTTGGCTTTTTATCGACGCTGCCATCGCTCATTTTATCGCTATTTGCTTTTTTTCAATATTTGCGGGGCTATCGCCTCGAGCATTTGGCGGAAAAGCGCGATTGGATTCGTTTCGCCGATTTTCCGTTTTTGACGGAATCCACGTTTGTTGTTCGCTACGAGTTGAATATCGACGGACTTTCGCTTGTTATGATCGTGCTTGCGTCGCTGTTGGCGGCGCTTGCCGCGATCGCTTCCATTCATATAAAAAAAGAGTGGAAAGGTTATTTTATGCTGTTTCTCCTGTTAGAAATCGGCATGCTTGGCGTATTTGCGGCGGGAAATATGGTGTTGTTCTTTATCTTTTTGGAAGTTACTCTCGTTGCAATGTTCTTTTTAATTGGAAAATGGGGCGGTTTTGCACGGGAGCGCGCCGCATACAGCTACTTGCTTTACAACGGGGTCGGGTCGGCGATTTTGCTTATTGTTATTGCCGTTTTGTTCGCCCGCGCCGGGACGTCGAATATGGAGCTGTTGAAAGAAATGCTTCATAACCCAGCGGCTAGGGCGCAGCTCATCGCACCGATCCCGGACGGTTTGCGCTTATCGCTGTTTATCGCTTTATTGATCGCATTTGGGATTAAGCTGCCGATCGTTCCGTTTCATCGTTGGATTTTGCGCGTGCACGTACAAGCGCCGCCAGCGGTTGTCATGCTGCACGCCGGCGTGTTGTTGAAAATTGGGGCGTACGGTTTGATTCGGTTCGGCATCGGCCTATTCCCTGACCAATTCCGTGATTTCTCGTTTTTGATTGCGATTTTAGGGATTGTCAACTTATTGTACGGGGCGTTTTTAGCGTTCATCCAAGACGACTTTAAAATGGTGCTTGCGTACTCGAGCGTTTCTCATATGGGAATTGTGCTGATCGGATTGGGGGCGCTCAATGAAGCGGGAATGCAAGGCGCGATTTTTCAAACCGTCTCCCATGGATTTATTTCGGCGCTATTGTTCCTGCTCGTCGGTATTTTATATGAACGAACGAACACGACGGAACTCGACCGCCTAGGAGGACTGGCGAAGGCGATGCCGCTGACGGCAGGGAGCTTATTGGCAGGGGCGATGGCGTCGCTCGGATTGCCGGGAATGTCGGGGTTTGTGAGCGAATTTACCGCGTTTTTCGGGCTGTTTCAAACCGCGCCGATCGTCGCGGCGATTGGCACGCTCGGCATTATTATGACCGCTGTTTACTTGCTGCGCGCCGTATTGAACATGACGTTTGGCGCCTCCAAGAGCGGCGCTGCGCAAGCGCTCGATATGAGCGTGACGGAAGCCGTTCCGGTGTTCGTATTGCTTGCGTTGATCATCATGGTCGGGGTATACCCGCGTATTTTGGCGGAGCCATTGCAAGCGGCGATTAAAATGATGATGAATGGGTTAGGAGCGTGAGAGACATGAGCATGCACACGTTACTGCGATACGAATGGGGCGTGATGACGCCGGAGTTCATTATTATTGGAACAGCGCTCATTCTCTCGCTTGTCGACTTGTTGATGCCAGATGACAAAGACCGCCGTCCGCTTGCATGGATCGCCTTTGTCGGAGTTGCCATTGCTTTTGTCGCGACAATCGGGCTCATTCCGGCGGAAACGACGTCGATTTTGCACGATACGTTTCGCTTGGACGCGTTCGGCAAAGCCTTTAAGCTACTTTTATTAGCGGGAGGAGCGCTTTCGCTGTTGCTTGCGTTTGATTATCGCCCGAAAGAAGGATTGAAACACCGCGGCGAATTTTCCTATTTAATGCTGTGCGCGCTGCTTGGGGCGATGATCGTGACATCGAGCGGCGACTTGATCACTTTATTTGTCGGGCTGGAGTTATTGTCGATTTCCTCATACATCTTGGTGGGGTTGCGGAAAACGTCGGTGCAGGCGAATGAAGCGGCGCTGAAATATGTCATTAACGGCGGTATTTCGACGGCGATGACGCTGTTTGGGATGAGCTATATTTTTGGCTTAACAGGCAC
Source organism: Parageobacillus thermantarcticus (assembly GCF_900111865.1). Lineage (GTDB taxonomy): Bacteria > Bacillota > Bacilli > Bacillales > Anoxybacillaceae > Parageobacillus > Parageobacillus thermantarcticus. Next base: position 15,919 of record NZ_FOJS01000019.1, read on the forward strand.
GACGAATATAAAGGAAATCGCTGTGGAAGCGCAGAAGCTGACCGATGGCGAATATCAGTATATTTTGGCGCTCGCGTTCTTGCTGCTTTTTGTCGGTTTAGCGTTTAAAATTTCGACCGTTCCGTTCCATATGTGGACGCCGGACGTCTATCAAGGAGCGCCGACTCCAGTGACCGCGTTTTTAAGTGTCGTTTCCAAAACGGCAGGCTTTGCCATCGTCTTGCGGCTGTTGATCACGATTTTTGCCGCGGCGCCGGCGCGAGGAAAAGATACGTCGTCGATGTTATTGTCGATGCAAGATTATATCGCCTTTTTAGCCGGCGCGACGATGATCGTCGGGAATATCGTTGCCTTAAAGCAGCGGAGCATGAAGCGGCTGTTGGCGTATTCGAGCATTGCCCACGCCGGGTACGTTCTTGTCGGGTTCGCCGCGATGTCATGGGTGATGATCGATTCGATTTGGTTTTATTTGCTGGCGTATTTGCTGATGAATTTTGGCGCGTTTGCGATATTGCAGCGAATGTCTGATGAAGCCGATTCTGACGATATCAGCCGCTTCGCCGGCCTTTATCAGCGGAGCCCGCTTCTTGCTGTCGCGATGGGAGTTTTCTTGCTGTCGCTTGCTGGCATTCCCGGTACGGCCGGTTTTATTGCGAAATGGAACATTTTCCTCGGGGCGCTCATGACGGAGCCGGGCCACTATGTGCTTGCGGCGGTGATGATCGCCACAACGGTTATATCGTATGTATACTATTTCGGCATTTTTGTGCAAATCTTTTTCCGTCCCGCCGCTGAAACGTCATCGTTGAGACTGCCGATCGGATTGACGCTCATCGTCGTCGTTTGCGCGCTTGGAACGCTGCTGTTCGGCGTCGTTCCAGGGCTGGCTTATCATTTTCTCGGACAATTCGAGCATTTTGGCGATTTTCTTCAATAACGTTACAATAAGGGAGGAGGATTTCCTCCTTCTTCTATTTGTAAATGGATCGCAACATATCACTGCGAATCAAAAGAAAGGAGCGAAAAACGATGATGCCCATGTTAGGCCAGCAAGCGTTAGTCAGCATCATTGTCCATCTCGTGTTTATCGCGATTACATGGTGGACGCTGCAAGGAGTACGCCTTGAAGCGATATTAAGGCCAAACCGCGTATTTCAAGGACGGCTGCTTTACATTTTATTAACGATCATGATCGGTTCGACGGTCGCCAACTTTTTTCTCGACTATCTATCATGGTCAAAACAGCTTCCGTTTCTGTTTGGCGGCGAGTAATGCCATATTACTCGCTTTTTCCGCGTTTTATAGAAAGCGTTTTCATTTTTGTTTTTGTCGATTTTTTTTATGTATGTTCACTTCCAATCTGGCAACAATAACAGTGAAGGAGAGGAAGTGAAACGGATATGAAAAAACAAGCGTATCCATTTATTTTTTTATTGGCGTTATTATTTATGATCGTTGGAACGTGCCGATATTCACCCGGAGAAGCGGCGGGGAACGAGTCGCTCCGGCCATTGCGAACGATCGCGCGCGTTCTGCAAAACAATGGAATCGAGCCGAAACAATGGATCGTTTACACAAGAGAGTATTCCCAGCAAATTCAAAATGATGCGGCCTTTTTTCAAAAGCTAGATGAACTAAAGAGGGAAAATCGCGCCTTTCGCTGGTCTTTCGAGGCAAGCCACCATGTGAAAAAAGCAACGGGCATATATAAACGCCCCTTTTTTCAAGAAAAAATTCAACTTATTATGACCGCCACAAAAGACAAGCCCCAAACGTATATCCTCTATGAAGTCAAAGGACTAAATTGGAGCGAAAAAATATGGGAAAAAGCGACTAAAGAGATAGAGAAAAAATCGAATCAATTATTTGTGAAGCAGCCTACATTTTTCACTTGTATGAATGGCGAATTCAGTGGTAATATGAAAGGTGGTTTGTTCCATAATGCTTTACATCTTTTACGTGAATTTCAAGCAACGCCAGTCGAGTCATTACAGGAAGAGTCACTCGTTTCCTTGTCTGCATATACTGAGCAGTGGGACAGCGTTCTTCCAACCAACGATCATCCAATGAACATTCAACTTGCATTGCGAGAAAGATTGGGCGGGAAGACCTCGATCGTCGTAGGAACCCCAATCATTACGATTGAATATTAATATAGAGAAATTGGACGCGGAGGGGAATACCTTGGAAAAGATCATCGTCCGTGGCGGAAAACGGTTGAGCGGCACCGTGAAAGTGGAAGGAGCGAAAAATGCCGTTTTGCCTGTAATCGCCGCAACGCTATTAGCCAGTAAAGGAAAAAGTATTATTCATGATGTGCCTGCTCTTTCCGATGTATATACAATCAGCGAAGTATTGCGTTATTTAGGCGCAGATGTAAAGATAGAAGGAAACACCATTACTGTCGACGCGTCACAAGATTTAAAATTGGAAGCGCCGTTTGAATATGTGCGAAAAATGCGGGCTTCCGTTCTTGTGATGGGGTCGCTGCTCGCCCGAAACGGCCGGGCCCGCGTCGCGCTACCTGGAGGCTGTGCGATCGGTTCGCGCCCAATTGACCAGCATTTAAAAGGATTTGAAGCGATGGGCGCCTCCGTGAAAGTCGGCAACGGATTTATTGACGCTGAAGTAAAAGGAAGATTGCGCGGCGCGAAAATTTATTTAGATTTTCCAAGCGTTGGGGCAACGGAAAATATTATGATGGCGGCGGTTTTGGCGGAAGGCACCACCGTCATTGAAAACTGCGCGAAAGAACCGGAAATCGTCGACTTAGCCAACTTTTTAAACGCGATGGGAGCGAAAGTGCGCGGGGCTGGAACCGGCACGATTCGCATCGAAGGAGTAGACGAGTTGACTGGGACCTCTCATACCGTCATTCCTGATCGCATTGAAGCAGGCACGTTTATGGTCGCGGCGGCCATTACGGGAGGAAACGTCTTAATACAAGGTGCTGTTCCAGAGCATTTAAGTTCCTTAATTGCCAAAATGGAAGAAATGGGTGTCACCATTATCGAAGAAGAAAACGGATTGCGGGTAATCGGCCCGGAAAAATTAAAAGCGGTGGATATTAAAACGATGCCGTATCCAGGATTTCCAACCGACATGCAATCGCAAATGATGGCGCTGTTGCTAAAAGCGGAAGGAACGAGCATGGTAACAGAAACGGTGTTTGAAAACCGCTTTATGCATGTCGAAGAATTTCGCCGCATGAACGCGGATATTAAAATCGAAGGCCGTTCTGTTATTATTAACGGCCCTTGCAATTTGCAAGGCGCGGAAGTGGCTGCGACGGATTTGCGGGCCGCGGCGGCGTTGATTTTGGCCGGCTTGGCGGCGGAAGGCTACACGCGCGTGACGGAACTTAGACATCTCGACCGCGGATATGTCCGCTTTCATGAGAAATTGGCGGCGCTCGGTGCCGACATCGTGCGCGTCAATGACGAAAGCGAAGCGGCGGTGGAGAGCGTAAAAGTGAAGGACCTCAATGTATAAAAATAAAAACGACCGTCAACTACATACGTAGTGAATGGTCGTTTTTATTTTTTTGACATTCGGGAAGCCATGATCCGAGTATGCCCATGCGTTCATTTTCCCGCCTCATAGCATATTATAAAAGAGCGAATAAAAAGAAGTTGTCATATATACTTGTCCGAGCCCATAACTATATAACGAATAAAAGCACAAACAAAGTGTCCCTAATTGCCATATGCGACTGCGCCTAGACGGGAACGGATTTCCGCTTGTGCTTGAAAAATGAATATTGGAGGTATAAGCAGTTTGTTAAACATCTATAAAAATGCATAAAATCATGTAAATATCTCCTGTTATTGAACGTAAAGAGGTGGATGTTCTCCCTCTTTTCCATCGTCCCCTGTCTGATGATAAAAAATCATCTCCCCCTTCCTCATGTAAAAAGGAAAGGAAGAAGATGTAGCGAATATATGTTCTTAAGGATCAAAACAAGGGGGAAGGCAAGGGGATGAAAACGGTTCGGATGATGAAAATCGTTTCTCATGATGCATCACACCTTCGTTCATTAGATGAGTTGATGCGCGTCTTTTGTTCCGCGAAGCGATACGCGTTCAACCGTTTGCTGGAGGGAAGGAACGCAAAAGACATCATCAAGCACCTTCCGCGCCAATTTCGGCTCAACAAACGGTTTGCCGAAGATGCGGTCTTGCTTGCTCAATCGCTGATTTCTTCTCAACGTGAGTTGCTTCCAATGCGCTTAGAGGATGTGCAGGCGAAAATCGAAAAAACCGAAAAGAAAATCGATGACTACCAACGCGGCAAGAAACAACGCCAATATATCGCGATGATGTTACACAAAATCGAGAATTTCAAACAAGAGCATGAATGGTCATTATGGAACATATTGCACAAATGTTGTTGGCTGAACCAGTACCAAATTCAACTAAAGGAGGGGTAGACCTGGTTGCTAAAATCGTTGTCGTGTACTGACCAATGGAAGGAATGGTGCACGACAGGCGCCGTCGCTAACAGCGATCCACGGGCTGTCTTTCACAGTAGGTGAATGACAAGGGAAATTCCCTTCCTGATGGAACTCAGGTGTTTCCTGGGCGGCAAGCGGTGTTTCCTGGTTCCATTGCGATGAATCGATTTTTATAGATTTTAGTAACCAGGCTCGGGGTTATGAAACGGATAAAACCACTTATCGTGCTTCTTTCCTTTTTATTTGTCGTCGTATTGCTCATTCCAACAGTATTAGTCGTTCCATTCAACGATCGCGAAATGGGAAAATTGGCGGAAGAACTTCGCGAGCGGGGGACAACGCAAAGCGTAAAAGCGACGGAAAGCGGACCGGATGTGGAAGTGGCGGTATACCGAAGTAAAGAACGGAAGATCGAGCGGATTCCGCTCGAGCAATATGTCGTCGGCGTCGTCGCAGCGGAAATGCCGGCCGAATTTGAACTAGAAGCGTTGAAGGCACAAGCGCTTACCGCCAGAACGTACATTGTCAAGCAATTATTAAACGATCGGCCAATCAGCCTGCCAAAAGGGGCGAATGTAACGGATACGGTCATGCATCAAGTGTACTATAGCGATGATGAATTGAAACGTCTGTGGGGCAGCGATTATGAATGGAAAGTAAAGAAGATTACGGAAGCGGTGCAGGCGACGCGCGGGCAAATTTTAACATACGGCAATAAGCCGATTGAAGCGTCGTTTTTTTCGACAAGCAACGGTTTTACCGAAAATTCCGAAGCGTACTGGGAAAACGAATTCCCGTATTTAAAAAGCGTTGCTAGCCCATGGGACGAAAAATCGCCAAAATTTTACCATCAAAAAGTAATGTCGATCGCCGAGTTTGAACGAAAGTTGGGTGTCAATCTTCCAAAAGACGGTTCTGTCGGCGTCGTGCTATCGCGCACGCCGGGAAAACGCGTTGATGTTGTAGAGATTAACGGCAAAAAAATAAAAGGAAGAGAAGTACGGGAAAAATTAGGTTTGACATCGACCGATTTTACGTGGGTGCGAAAAGGCGATGAGATCGTCATTACGACGAAAGGATACGGACATGGCGTCGGCATGAGCCAATACGGCGCCAATTTCATGGCGAAACAAGGAAAGACGTACGACCAAATCGTCAAATATTATTATCGGGGTGTCGACATTTCCTCCGCGACCGCTTTTTTAAATCAGCTGACCGTGAAAAAATAGAGGCAATCGCCTCTGTTTTTTTGTATAAAATGACGCGTTTTTTCAAAAAATAAACGAAAAAATTGTTTTTTGCGCGTATATATTTTCCTCTTTCTGTTCAAAATGGTTGCTGAGGTGATGAACATGAAAGAGGAAGAAAAGAAACAAATTTCTCCAAAAAAACGAAGTTTGCATCGTTTGTTCAGAAAGCGTTGGGTATTTCCGGCCATTTATTTAACGTGCGCCGCTCTCGTTTTGGCAGGAGCGCTTTGGTTCCAAAACAAGCAAGACGAAAAACCTAGAAAAGATGAATATGAATACAGCCAAACGGGCACTTCGCGGCAAAACGAGCCGGCCGTTCCAGTGAACGAAGCAGTGGAAAACTTTGCGATGCCGGTTCTTGATCCAAATTCCGTGGAAATCCAAACACCGTTCTACGATTACAACGCGTCCAAAGAAGAACAGGAAGCAGCTCTCGTCTTTTATGATCATACGTATCATCCAAACCGCGGAATCGACATTGTGCGCAAAGACGGCAAAACGTTTGACGTCACCGCTTCATTAAGCGGCACGGTAACAAAAGCGGAAAAAGACCCGATTTTAGGATATGTCGTCGAAATCGACCATGAAGACGGCGTTGTCACCGTTTACCAGTCGCTTGCCGACGTGAAAGTAAAAGCCGGCGATGAGGTAAAACAAGGGGAAGTGATCGGAAAAGCGGGGCAAAGCCAATTTAACCAAGAAGCCGGCATTCACGCGCACTTTGAAATCCGCAAAGATGATAAGCCGGTCAATCCGATCGATTACATGGACAAACCGGTCACTGCCCTAACGAAGCAAAAAGCCGGAACTGAAACCGCGCCTGAACAAAACGATGCGGCGTCAACCGATGAACAAACGAAAGAAAACGAACCATCTTCAGCCGATGAACAAAGCCAGTTGAATGAAGAAGCGCCGTCAACGGAGCAGTCAACCGATGAAGGCGCAACGACGCCAAGCGAGGAAAAGCAAGATGACGCTTCTTCCTCCAAAACACCGGATGCCTCGATTGGCATGGCAAGAGCGTAATAAACGATCGCCTGTTTCCTTCCTTAATCGAAAAGGACGGAAGCAGGCGATTTTTTTATGAAAAATGGAAAAGGAAAAAATGTTTCGGAAAGCGAATAAATAGCGATAGATAAACTAAGCGCAAAGGGGGAGGGAGTACGATGGACTACTTACATTATCCGCATCCGTCGCGGCGAATGACGATGTTCGCGGCGAATGGCATGGTGGCGACGTCACAGCCGCTGGCGGCACAGGCTGGCTTGGAAATATTAAAAAAAGGCGGCAACGCCATTGACGCGGCGATCGCAACCGCCGCGTGCCTGACGGTCGTCGAGCCGACTTCAAACGGCATCGGCGGCGACGCGTTTGCGATTGTCTGGACAAACGGCAAGCTGTATGGATTAAACGCGAGCGGTTATTCGCCTAAGTCGATTTCGATCGAAGCGGTAAAAGAACGGGGATATACCGAAATTCCAAAACACGGCTGGATTCCGGTTACCGTTCCCGGCGCTCCGGCAGCTTGGGCGGCGCTGTCGAAGCGATTCGGGAAGCTGCCGCTTACCGAAGTGCTAAAGCCGGCGATCGAATATGCGGAAAACGGCTACCCGGTGTCTCCAACGTTAGGAAAGTACTGGCAGGCCGCATTCCAAACGTATGAAAAAACGTTAAAAGGTCCGGAGTTTTCCAGCTGGTTTGCGACGTTCGCGCCAAACGGGCGCGCGCCGAAAATCGGGGAAATATGGGCGTCCAAAGACCACGCCAATACGCTCCGCCTTATTGCCGAAACGAACGCGGAAAGCTTTTACCGCGGCGAATTGGCGGAAAAAATCGCGGCGTACTCTAAACAATACAACGGCTTTTTAGATATCAACGATTTAGCGGAATACGAAGTGGAATGGGTCGAGCCGATTTCCATTCATTACCGCGGTTATGACATATGGGAAATTCCGCCGAACGGCCAAGGGCTTGTTGCGTTAATGGCGTTAAACATCATGAAAGGGTTTGCCGTTCCGGAAGCGCCGACAATCGAGACATACCATCAGCAAATCGAAGCGATGAAACTGGCGTTTGCTGATGGACAGGCGTATATCACGGACCGCAAGCATATGGAGCATCGCGTCGAGGAATTGCTATCCGAGCCGTTTGCCGAAACGAGGCGGGCGCTTATTGGCGAAGAAGCGTTGCTTCCGGCGCCGGGGACGCCGCCAACAGGCGGAACCGTCTATTTGGCGGCAGCGGACGGCGACGGCAATATGGTGTCCTTCATTCAAAGCAACTACATGGGATTTGGATCGGGGTTGGTCGTGCCAGGCACCGGCATCGCCCTGCAAAACCGCGGGCATAATTTCTCTTTTGATGAAAATCATGTCAACCGGCTGGCGCCGCGAAAAAAACCGTACCATACGATCATTCCGGGGTTTTTAACAAAAGGAAACGAGCCGGTCGGACCGTTCGGCGTCATGGGCGGATTTATGCAGCCGCAAGGGCATTTGCAAGTCGTGATGAACACGATCGACTTCCATCTCAATCCGCAAGCGGCACTCGATGCGCCAAGATGGCAATGGATAGAAGGTAAAAAGGTGCTCGTCGAACACCATTTTCCGCATCATATCGCCGAAGCGCTGGCGCGAAAAGGACACGAAATCCATGTTTCCCTTGATTCGGGAACATTCGGACGCGGTCAAATCATTTGGCGCGATCCGAACACCGGGGTGCTCATCGGAGGAACGGAACCGCGCACCGATGGAGCGATCGCGGCATGGTAAAGGGATGAAAAAACGATGAACCAACTGCAATTATTTCTCGCTTTTTTTCGTGTCGGCATGCTTGGGTACGGGGGAGGGCCGTCGGCAATCCCTCTTGTTCATCAAGAAGTCGTTGAACGATACGGAGCGTTGTTTTTATCTTAAAAAGCGAAACCTGCCTTGTTGGAAAAGGCAGGTTTTTTCACGTTTAATCCACCGTAAACTCAATCGCCGCTCTGGCGTTTGGCCAGTTTTTATCGGCAAGCCACCACTCGAGCTTGTACTTTCCTTTTGGTAAATTAGCAAACGTTTCCTGAAAAACGAGCGCTTCCCCTTGTTTTAACGGGCGCTCCTCATAAATTTGCGCAAACAGTTTTCCTTCGCTGAACTGCTTCACTTTTTTCCCGTCGCGGTACAAAATGTAGTCATATTTTTTTCCGCTCGTAAACGTCACCGTTTGCACGCGTTCGGTTTCGTTTTTCACCATAAACGTCACCACATAATTTCCGTCTTTTTTCTCATACGTTAATGACGGCTCAAGCGTCCCGGCGATAATTCCCCGCTCTGCTTGCGATTTCGTTTGCGAAGCATCGTCTTTTGCCTTTGGCCGCTCTCCGTTGTTCGAGGCGAAGAGCATGCTAACGGCCGCTGCTCCCGCGATCATGCTCACCAGCCCGATCGTCCGCCCTTTTCCCATCATCGTTTACCCCCTTTCATCTATGTTTATTATAGTCGTTCCCTTTTTTCATCTTGTTACCAAGAAACGAAAAAATGATGAAAAATCTTTGTCCTTCTTGATATTTCTGGTATATATGCCCGATTTGTCTAATAAAATGTTACAAATTGAACAACAACGAGAGTGTTTGAGGTGGGGATCGTTCATAACGGCACGGACGCAAGTTCTAGATGTTTCCAAAATGCACAAGCAGAAGAAACGTTCATCATCTGCGCGGCGAGTCTCATTTCACACTCCTCACATCCAACTTAGGGAGGGCGAGTGGTGTGCACGATTACATCAAAGAGCGTACGATCAAGATTGGAAAGTACATCGTGGAGACGAGGAAAACCGTTCGCGTGATCGCGAAAGAATTTGGCGTTTCCAAAAGTACGGTTCATAAAGATTTGACAGAGCGGCTCCCGGAGATCAATCCGGAGCTGGCGCAAGAAGTCAAACAAATTCTCGATTATCATAAATCGATTCGCCATTTGCGCGGCGGGGAAGCGACAAAGAAAAAATATAAAAAACAAGCCATCCAAAAATAATTAAGTCTTCTTCCTTGCGTCACACCTTCATCGCAAAAATAGTATCATTCCCTTAACGCGATATGGTAAAATAATCAAATAGGAACGATTCGAGGGTAGAGGCAAGGAGGATTATATATGTTTTCGAGGGATATTGGAATCGATCTTGGCACGGCGAACGTACTCATTTTTGTCAAAGGAAAAGGAATCGTGTTAAATGAACCGTCTGTCGTTGCCATTGATAAAAACACGAATAAAGTGCTGGCTGTCGGCGAAGAAGCGAGGCGAATGGTAGGGCGTACTCCTGGGAATATCGTTGCCATTCGGCCGCTCAAAGACGGAGTAATCGCCGATTTCGACATCACGGAAGCAATGTTGAAACACTTTTTAAGCAAGCTTGATGTCAAAGGCTTTTTCGCCAAACCGCGCATTTTAATTTGCTGCCCGACGAACACGACATCTGTTGAACGGAAAGCGATCAAAGAGGCGGCGGAAAAAAGCGGCGGCAAAAAAGTATATTTGGAAGAAGAGCCGAAAGTAGCGGCCATTGGCGCCGGGATGGACATTTTCCAGCCGTGTGGGAACATGGTGGTCGATATTGGCGGTGGCACGACCGATGTGGCGGTCCTCTCAATGGGGAACATTGTCACCGCCTCCTCCATTAAAATGGCTGGGGACAAGTTCGATATGGAAATTTTGAATTACATTAAGCGGGAATATAAGCTCTTAATCGGAGAACGAACGGCGGAAGAGATCAAAATCAAAGTTGCAACTGTATTCCCAGGCGCACGCGATGAGGAAATTGATATTCGGGGCCGCGATCTTGTTACGGGTTTGCCGCGCACGATCACGGTCCGTTCTGCGGAAATCGAAAAGGCGCTGCGCGAACCGATCGCGATGATTGTACAAGCCGCCAAAAGCGTATTGGAGCGCACTCCGCCGGAATTGTCGGCAGATATTATCGACCGCGGCGTCATTTTAACCGGCGGCGGCGCGCTGTTGCACGGCATTGACCAATTGCTTGCCGAAGAACTGAAAGTGCCGGTATTGATCGCGGAAAACCCGATGGACTGCGTCGCGCTCGGGACAGGAATAATGCTGGAAAACATTGATCGCGCGCCAAGGCAAAATTTAGTGTAGCTTTTTCCATGAACAAGTGAAATTCGCCCCAATGCTTTATAATATAAAATAGCAATACGTGATCATAAGCGAGGTGACCGCCCTTGTTGCGAGGATTTTATACGGCGGCCAGCGGAATGTTGTCCCAGCAGCGCCGCGTCGAGATGCTGACAAACAATATCGCCAACGCCAATACGCCTGGATATAAAGCGGACCAAGCGGCGTTGCGCGCGTTTCCGGAATTGCTTCTGTCACGCTTAGACGAAACGACCGTACCGACGAAAGAAGCGCCGCGTTCGTTTCCGTTCAGCACGGCGGTTGGCTCGATCAATACCGGCGTCTATATGCAAGAACTGATCCCGAACTTTCGCCAAGGAGACATCAAAGAAACGGGACGGCCGACCGACATCGCTCTCGTTAACGGAACGCTTCCGGCCGCCGGGGGAACGCTGTTTTTCGTCGTGCAAAACGAAAACGGCGATATTCGCTATACGAGAAACGGCAATTTTACTGTGAATCCGCAAGGCTTTTTAACGACGAACGACGGATGGTACGTGCTGGATGAAAACGGAGGGCGCATCGCGCTGCCAAGCGAAGATTTCACCGTGAACGCCGACGGAACGATCGTCGCGAACAATAATCCCATTGCCAGAATCAACATTGCTTTTGCGGCGAATCCGAACGTGCTTGTTAAAGAAGGCAACGGTTTATTCCGCAGCACCGCCGGCGTCTTGCCGAGCGCGCTGAATGCCCCGAACATTACGTACACGCTCAAACAAGGCTTTGTCGAGCGGTCCAACGTCGACCTCAACCGCACGATGACGGAAATGCTTTCTGCTTACCGCGCTTTTGAAGCGAACCAAAAAATTGTACAAGCGTATGATAAAAGCATGGACAAGGCCGTAAACGAAGTTGGCCGGCTTAAATAACGAGTAGGGGGATATGCACGTGTTACGTTCAATGATTACCGCCGCCAATACGATGGCGCAGCTTCAACAACAGCTCGACGTCATTAGCAACAACATCGCCAACAGCAACACGGTCGGATTTAAACGGCGTGAAACAAGCTTCGGTGAGCTGCTCGCCCAACAGTTTACGGATTTGCCGCGTGACGAGGCGCCCCGCCTTACGCCAAACGGCTTGCGGCATGGCGTCGGGGCGCGCCTCGCCGCAACAAACCTTATATTAAAGCAAGGGGCGCTCATGAAAACAGACCGTCCTTTAGATATCGCACTGACGAAGGAAGGGCAGTTTTTCCGCGTGCTTCTCCAAGGGGAAAACGGCGCGCAACAAATCGGTTACACAAGGGCCGGCGCGTTTTACTTAACCCCGTCCGCCGGGAATCCAAACGTGCTCATGCTTGTCACAAGCGATGGCCATCCGGTGCTTGACGAAAACAACGCGCCGATTTGGATCCCTAACGGCTATAAAGACATCGCGATTTCCGATAACGGCACGATGACCGCTACCGCTCCTGACGGCCGCGTCATAAGAAGAGTGAACATCGGCGTGACGACGATATTGCGTCCGCAGCTGCTGCAGTCTGTCGGCAATAATATACTGACGCTTCCGAATTTAAACGCGCTGAATGTCAACGCGGCTGACGTGGCGGTAAACATGATTGGCAATTTGCGCGCGCAAATCGGCATGACGCAAGGTGCGCTCGAGCAGTCGAACGTCGACCTTGGCACGGAGTTGACCGACATGATGATCACCGAGCGCTCATACCAACTAAACGCCCGCTCGATTTCGATTTCCGACCAAATGCTCGGTTTAATTAACGGAATCCGTTCATCGTAAGGGGACACTCATATGAATGAACAGAACCGGGAGGAAAAAGAGCAAAACAAGGAAGAAGCGAGCGCGGCGCGCCGCCGCAAATTTCAGCGCACCCGCCTCATTCCGATTTGGCTCCGCCTTCTTATTGTTCTCGTGTTAATGTCTGTCAGCCTCGCCGCCGGCTTGGCGATCGGCTATGGCGTGATCGGCGACGGAAAGCCGCTCGATGTTTTCAAACGATCGACATGGCAGCACATCATCGACTTTGTCGAGAAAAAATAACACGGCAAACACGGAAAGGAGACGATTTATGCTCGATAGCCAACAAATTCAGGCGATCATCCCGCATCGCTATCCGTTTTTATTAGTCGACCGCATCCTCGAAATTGAAGACGGAAAGCGCGCCGTCGGCATTAAAAACGTAAGCGTCAACGAACCGTTTTTCGTCGGGCATTTTCCCGAATATCCCGTCATGCCCGGCGTCTTAATCGTCGAGGCATTGGCGCAAGTCGGCGCCGTTGCGATGCTGAAAAAGGAAGAAAACCGCGGCCGCCTCGCTTTCTTCGCCGGCATCGACAACTGCCGCTTTAAAAAGCAAGTGAAACCGGGCGACCAGCTTCGGCTTGAAGTCGAGATCATCCGCGCCAAAGGCTCTGTCGGCAAAGGAAAAGGCGTCGCCACCGTTGACGGCGAACTCGTCTGCGAAGCGGAAATCATGTTTGCCCTTGGCGATAAGCAAAACGGCTGAAACGAAGCTCTCCTTTCACCGATGAAAGGAGAGCCTGTTTGTTTTGTTTATGGTAAAATAAACGTCAAGAAGGAGGTGAGACAATGGAACGGTTGATGGAACAAATTCTTTTTGAGTTAAAAGAAATGCGGGTGGACCTAAACGAAGTAAAACAAAGCCAAAAGCAGCTGGAGTCCGATGTCCGCACGCTGCAGGAGGCGGTTGCCGAACTACAGGAGGGACAAGCGCGGGTCGAACAAACGATCGGCAAGCTTTCACAAAGCATCATTGACAGCTTAGCTCCTTATTTCGACCAAATTACCCAGCATATCGATGAACGATATGAAGAGATCCATGACAAATTACATCAGCACGAGCGGATGATCGAAACCCTCTCCTATCGTTCCCTCGCCCAAGAAACCGAACTCAAAGACCTCAAACGAATGATGCAACATTCCTCATAAAATGCATGAAATTCTCCTTTCTGGGAAACATAAGCAAGGACCGGTCTTTACATAAGGTCACCAATATTCACGGAAAGGAGAAAAGACGATGACGAAGAAAAAATGGCTTTTGTTCAAACTGATTAGCGCTTTCGCCGCCCTGTTCATTGCAGCGGGATGCAACGGCGACAACGACAACAACGACAATCCGCCGCCGCCAAACGACAACGTCGACCAAAACGACATCAACGATCAAGATATGAATCCGGCGGATGACATCAACCAAAACGATGACGCCGACAACGACATGAACAATAACGGCGACATCAACGACAATAAAAACGATCGGCTATCGCCGGGCAACGACACCAACAATGGGCCTGGCGACGATGAAAACGACGCCGTTCCTGATCGCGAAGATCCGATCGAAGACCCGCAAGACGCAAACGACAAAGACAACAAAGACGAATAACGCAACAAGGCTGCCTCGCAACAGCGCAGGCAGCCTATTTATTGGCAAGGGCAAAAACAGCGCAGATGACGCTCCAATCGTTTCGGCCGCGAAGGAAAACTATAACAGATAGAATGATCTAGATATATCCGCCTTCATTGTTTATAATAGTAAAGTATAATATTGTTAGGATGTAATGGGACTTATTTGTAGGAGGTACAATCATCATCATGGAAGAAACGATCAGCTTGCGCGAACTGTTCGAAACGCTGCGGAAACGCTTATCGCTTATCGTGGCCATTACCGTTTTGGCGACGTTTGTCAGCGGCGTGGTCAGCTACTTTTTTTTAACGCCGATTTACGAAGCATCGACGCAAATTTTGGTTAATCAGGCAAAATCGGAACAACAGCTATACAACTATAACGAAATCCAAACAAATTTGCAGCTCATCAACACATATAGCGTCATTATCAAAAGCCCGACGATTCTTGAAAAAGTCAAAGAAGAGCTAAACTTGGACCGTTCGGTGGACGAGCTGAACGAACAAATTCAAGTATCAAGCGAAAAAGACTCGCAAGTGTTTTCCGTAATCGTTGAGGATCCCGATCCCGCCATGGCGGCAAAAATCGCCAACAAAACGGCGGACGTCTTTAAAAACGAAATCGTCAAAATTATGAACATCGACAACGTAAGCATCCTCTCGAAAGCGGAAGTAAAAGAAAACCAAGCTCCCATCAAGCCGAAGCCGTTGTTAAACATGGCGATCGCCTTCGTTGTCGGCTTGATGACAGGCGTCGGACTCGCCTTTTTACTAGAATACTTGGATAACACGCTGAAAACGGAAGCCGATGTCGAAAAACATCTCGGCCTGCCGGTGCTCGGCTCCGTCAGCGTCATTTCCTCGCAAAAAACAAAAAAAGCAAAGACGGGCATAAGCGTGCAAAAAGCAAGGGGTGAAACCGTTGGCCGTTAGCAACCGCAAAAAATTTCAAAAAATGGAAAGAAATTTAATTACGTTTGAGGATCCGAAATCGCCGATTTCCGAACAATATCGCACAATCCGCACAAATATTCAATTTTCGTTTATTGACGAAACAATGCGTTCCCTCATGGTCACATCGGCGGGGCCGGCGGAAGGAAAATCGACGACGGCGGCGAACTTGGCGGTCGTTTTTGCCCAGCAAGGAAAAAAAGTGTTGTTAATCGACGCCGATTTGCGCAAACCGACTGCGCATTACACGTTTCGCTTAAACAACTACGCGGGGTTGACAAGCGTCCTGACGCATTCTTCATCGTTATCATCGGCGTGCCAAGAAACGGGCGCGGAAAACTTATACGTCCTTACATCCGGACCGATCCCGCCGAACCCCGCGGAGCTGCTTAGTTCGAAAACGATGGACAACTGCCTGCGCGAACTGCAAAGCGAGTTTGATTTAATTATATTTGACACGCCGCCGGTGCTCGCGGTAACCGATGCGCAAATTTTGGCGAATAAATGCGATGGGACGATATTGGTCGTCGCCAGCGGCAAAACGGAAATCGCCGCCGCCGTGAAAGCGAAAGAACTGTTGGAAGCGGCGAACGCCAAGCTGCTCGGCGTCGTGCTAAACCAAAGAAAACATCGCGAAGGGCAACATTATTACTATTACGAATATAAATAAAAGGGCGTCCTCTGTGCGGGAAGCCCTCTTTAATCTTGTCTGCAAGGTGGGGAAAAGGTTTGCGGAACGTTTTATTCACGGGGCTGCTTCTTGCCAGCTGCGTTTTGTTCGTGATCATAGGACAAATATACTGGCAGAACAAAGTCGATCAATCGGTTCAAAGCGCGATCGCGGAAGAAAAAGGAAGCGGACAAACGGCGGGAGAAGACGGCGATGTAATGAAATACGCGGCCAATTTGCCGCCTGACGTGCAAAAAAAAGTAAAGGACGCGATACATCAACGTAAACCGGTGCGGCTCGTCATCGTCGGTTCCAAAGCGATTTCTTCTGCCGAAAAAAGCTGGCCGGCTTTGTTCAAAGACGAATTGGAAGCTACATACGGCAAACGGGTATTTGACGTCATCGTCAAAGAATATGGCGACATGACGACAAAAGAGGCGTTGGAAGCGAACTTGGACAAAGAAATTATCGACGCGAAGCCGGACGTTTTGTTATGGGAGCCGTTTATCCTCAATAACAACGGCGTTGTCGCGATCGACGAAACGTTGGACGACATCGAAACGATGATCGAAAACATCACATCCGCTTTGCCGGACGTCGTGATTATGCTGCAGCCGCCGCATCCGATTTACAACGCGAAATATTACCCGATGCAAGTTGAAGCGTTCCGAGCGTTCGCGAACGAAAAAGGCTACGTTTACCTTGACCATTGGAAAGCGTGGCCGGACTATAAAAGCGAAAAACTGAACGATGTCGTCGATGAAAATACGGATTTGCCAAACGAACGGGGCCAACGGCTATGGGCCGACTTTTTCATCGATTATTTCATCGCGAAATAAAAGCGCACCTCGCTTTCAAGGTGCGCTTTTTATTACGACGTCTTTAACTCCAAATGCTCTTTTAATTTGTTTGAAACGGCGAGTCTCTCTTCTTCCGGGACAAGCAAATAATAAGTTCCGTCAATCATCTTCCCTTTTCCGGTAATATGAAGCTGCTCGATATGGCGGCGCGCTTCTTTGTAGTTGGCTTGAATCTCTTTCATTTCATCAAACGTCAAGTTCGTTTTGATATTTTTCCCGATCGCCGCCAACACGTCATCGTAATTGGCAAGCGAAGAAAAGCTTGCCCCTTTTTCGATGATCGCCTCGATAATTTGCTTTTGCCGATCTTGGCGGCCAAAATCGCCGCGCGGATCATCGTAGCGCATGCGCGAATATTTCAGCGCTTTTTCCCCGTCGAGCGTAATTTTCCCTTTTGGAAAATGCGTGCCTTCATACGTGAACGCGAACGGGTTGTCCACGGTCACGCCGCCGACGGCATCAACGATATCGCGGAAACTTTCCATGTTGACTTTAATATAATAATCAATCGGAATGTCCAAAAAATGCTCGACGGTCGCCATCGTCATTTCCACGCCGCCAAACGCGTACGAATGGTTGATTTTATCCTGCGTCCCTCTCCCGACAATTTTCGTGCGCGTATCGCGCGGAACGCTGACCATTTCCACCGACTTTTTCTTCGGATTGACCGTCATCACGATTAACGAATCGGCGCGGCCTTTGTCTCCTTTCCGCTCATCGACGCCGATGAGCAAAATCGAAATCGGCGTTTTCTCTTTGACCGATACTTCCTCGTCCCGCTTCTCCGACTTCCAATCGACGTCTTCATACATTTGCTTCGCCGTCTGTTTCACGTTGTGGTAAATCGAATACGCGAATATTCCGGCGCCGGCGAGAAGAACGGCGGCGATCCCGCCAATCCAGCGGAGCCATCTTTTCTTTTTTCGACGTTTCGCTCTCATGTACAACCTTCCTTTAGCTATAAGTTTTGACGGACTATTAAGATTATAGAGCGTTTTTCCGCGCGGCACAACAGAAAGAAAAAGGGAACTGGGAATTTCGCCAAGCGGCGCCGTAAACTAATGTTAAAAAAGATTTTTCGACAAAATTCAACAAAAAATGTCGATTGCTAGAACTATTAGCCTATGTTAACATAATAGATGTTTAGAATTTTGAAACGGAGCGTAAGGAAGGGTTGGCGATGATCGATATACATAGCCATATTTTGCCGGGTGTCGATGACGGCGCGCAAACGGTTGCTGACGCCATCGCGATGGCGCGTGAAGCAGTGGAAGAAGGGATTGCGACGATCATCGCGACTCCCCATTATAAAAACGGAAAATATGACAATGCGAAGCAGTCGATTATCGCGGCTGTGGCGCGGTTCAACGAAACGGTCAAACAGCACAAAATCCCGCTTACCGTATTGCCGGGCCAGGAAGTCCGCATTCATGGCGACTTGCTGGAAAGTTTGGAAAAAGGGGAATTGTTGCCGATTACGGGAGACAGCCAGTATGTGTTGATCGAATTTCCGTCCGACCACGTGCCGCGCTACGCCGATCGGCTGCTATTTGACTTGCAATTAAAAGGGCTCGTTCCGGTCATCGCGCATCCGGAACGCAACGCGGAAATCATCGAAAATCCGGATCGGCTTTACGAACTTGTCAAAAAAGGCGTATTGGCGCAGCTGACGGCCGCGAGCGTATCGGGGCATTTCGGAAAAAACATCAAAAAATTTTCCTTGCAGCTGATCGAAGCGAATTTGGCGCATTTTATCGCCTCCGACGCGCACAACACGACAAGCCGGCCGTTTCGCCTGCGGGAAGCGTACGATGTCATTGACCATGAATTCGGCATTAGCGCCGTCTACTTCTTTCAAGAAAACGCCGAACTTCTCCTCAACGGGCAGGCCGTTTACCGCGAAGAACCGGAACGAATCAAAAGGAAAAAATTTTTAGGTTTATTCTAATATGTTTTATGATAAGATCGTTGTCATAAAACATATTTTTCTTTTCGCCAACTTTGTCGAATGACCGATGATTTTCACAAACCTCGGCGAAAATGATGCCGAAAGTTGCGAAAAGAAAGGTCATTCGGTGGTGACATATGTAAACGATGGAGAAGAAAAGAATAATAGAATAGTCCGATAACGTTTACATACTATTTCCGGTGATGTCTAACCTCGGCGCCTAGCTCCCTTGTGCGAAATAACCTTCGCCCTTGAAGTGCAAGCACTTCCGCGAGCGAAGAACATTTCGCTTCGGGAGCTAACCGCGGCGGCTTTCGATGATGTCTAGCTACGGCGGTCAGCCTGTCAGCTACTTCGAGCAACATCTTCGCTGACATGCGCCGAGTAATCGCAGGTGCAGCTCGGGGTCAAATAACCTTCCCCCTCGGGATGCAAGCACCCCTGCGGATGAAGAACATTTACCCGTCGCGGCTAAGCGCTACGCTTTTCGATTTCGGTGATGTCTAGCTTCGCCGCCTAGCTCTCTTGCGCCAAATAACCTTCGCCCTTGAAGTGCAAGCACTTCCGCGGGCGAAGAACATTTGGCTTCGAGAGCTAATCGCGGCGGCTCAGCTTTTCGGTGATGTCTAGTTCCAGCGGCTATCCCCTCGCGACGCTTCGGTCCTGCTGTGGCGGCGACAGCCTCCTCGCAGGCCCTCCAGCGCGTCTCGGGGATGAACGAGCCGCTTCCACTTTTCGGTGATGTCTCCTTACCGTTATCAATGGAGGCACTCGGCCATGCCGTGGGTGGGGACGATGACGGTCCTGCCACCTTAGACGCTAGTCGTCGAGGGTGTGGTGTGAGGGCGGGTTAGATGCCCGGTTTTCCATTTATTTTGAAAAAATGTTTCATGGAAAGATTAATTTGCTGCGGTATCGTTTATAATAGAAACATAGGCAAATAGTAAAGGAGAGACGATACGCGCATGGAACAATCTTGGGCGCTGAAGGTGGAGCGGTTTGGAAAAATAAAAAATGGAGAAATTGAAATTGCTCCATTTATGTTGTTTATTGGAGACAATAATAGCGGAAAAAGCTATATGATGTCTTTGTTATGGGGGGTGCTTTCTGAGGGACGCAAGCTGTTCCCGAAAGAACCACCATCGACACGGACATATCAAGAAATTGATCGCTTTCTCGAAAACTCGATTGGAAACACATGCTTCATTGGGGATAAGGAAGCCCAATTATTTGTCCAATGGTTTAACGACATTCTTCGCAACAAAAAAGGCGAATTTATTAAAACGATTTTTCGCCGTAAGATTCCAATCGGCTCGTTAAGCATGGAACGCTACCACCGTTCTCAGCCATTAAAAATTATTTTTGAAAAGAAAGAATCGCTAGAGGGCACTCGATTTTCGAGCGGCAAGCACTATATCCGCATTCCTTACACTGAGAGAAGCAAAGAACAAGCGACGGAACGATACCGTATGGCGCAATATATTACATGGAATTTGCTAATGAACGAACTTACTTCTCCTTTTTATCCGCACGCAAGGCAAGGTGGGATTCAAACAAGGGCAATTGGAGAGGCACTTTATTTGCCCGCTTCGAGAACGGGTTTTATGCTGTCTTACAAAGCGCTTGTGCAAGACATTATGGAACGAATGATTGCCGGAGAGAACGAGGAACATTTGCTTGAATTTACGTTGCCTGTTTATCGTTTTCTGCAGGCATTGCTTCGATTGGATGATAATGGGAAATCGAAGTATGAAGATGTCGGCCGATTTATTGAAGAGCATATTGTGTATGGCACAATGAAACAAGAAAAAGGGCCGATTCCGTCGTTTTACTATTGTCCGAAAGGAAAACAAGAGAATCTTCCGCTGTATGTCACATCTTCGCTTGTAACCGAACTTTCACCACTCATTCTATTTTTAAAGTCGAAGACGACGTATCGATCGCTGTTTTTTGAGGAAGCGGAGGCGCACTTGCATCCGCGCGTGCAGCGCATTTTAGCGACAGCGCTCGTCAAGCTCGTCAATCGCGGCATGCCTGTATGGCTGACGACCCATAGCGATATTTTGCTCCAGCAAGTGAACAATTTAATGAAGCTATATCATCACCCGAAGAAAGAGCAATTGATGCAGCGGTATCGCTATACGGAAGAAGACGTGCTCGATCCGAAGAAAGTAAAAGTGTATCAGTTTCATCATGTCGGCAATGAAACGATCATCGGTCAACTCGTTCCAACGGAAAACGGTTTTCCTGCCGAAACGTTCAACAAAGTCATATTAGAACTAAACGAAGAGACGTATGCATTTCAGATCGAGGAAGAGGATGAAGGGGATGAATAATCTCAAAAATCCCGGCCAACAGAAATTAGAACACGATATGGCCGCCATGAAGCAAACGCTCGGAAATGTGGAGCGGACGCAAGAAAAGATCCTTGAGGAGCTTCGCATCTCGAAAAACAATCAAGCGCATATTTTGAATGACCTTACAAGCATGAAACAGTCCGTCGATGTAACTGTCGCGTATTTACAAAGACGGACAGATGTTATGTTCGATAAAATGATCGAACACGAAAGAGAGATTTTAAACTTAAAATCCCATTTGCAAAACTAAGTCCCAACAAAGGGGCTATTTTTATTCGATGCGCATCGACGTATGTTCTATTCGCCAATAGCCCATACGTCGGCGCGTATCGCAAAATCTAGAGAAAAGAGGGATTTCAGTGAAAAAAGTGCGCAAAGCGATCATCCCGGCGGCGGGGCTCGGCACAAGATTTTTGCCAGCGACGAAAGCGATGCCGAAAGAAATGCTCCCGATCGTCGATAAACCAACAATTCAATATATCGTCGAAGAAGCGATCGCCTCTGGCATCGAAGATATCATCATCGTCACGGGGAAAGGAAAACGCGCGATCGAAGACCATTTCGACAACGCCTATGAACTGGAACAAATATTAATGAAACAAGGGAAACTGGACTTGCTCGAAAAAGTGAAAGAGCCGTCGAAAGTCGACATTCACTACATCCGCCAAAAAGAACCGAAAGGGCTCGGCCACGCCGTCTGGTGTGCCCGCAACTTCATCGGCGACGAACCGTTCGCGGTTCTCTTAGGCGACGACATCGTTCAAGCGGAAACGCCATGCTTAAAACAATTAATCGACCAATATGAACAAACATTTAGCTCTGTCATCGGCGTCAAACGAGTACCTGAAAACGAAACACACCGCTACGGCATCATCGATCCACTCGAACAACAAGGACGCCGCTACCAAGTCCGTCAATTCGTCGAAAAACCAGCGCCAGGCACCGCGCCGTCCAACTTGGCGATTATGGGACGATACATACTCACGCCGGAAATCTTCTTATTCCTTGAAAAACAAGAAGCCGGCGCCGGCGGCGAAATCCAGCTCACCGACGCGATTCAAAAACTGAACGAAATTCAACGTGTCTTCGCCTACGAATTCGAAGGCAAGCGCTACGACGTTGGCGAAAAGCTTGGATTTATCAAAACAACGATTGAGTTTGCGTTGCAGTACGATGAATTAAGAGACGACCTTATTCAATTTATGAAAGAAATATTAAACGATGATGTGAAGGTGGAAGAGGAATAAAGGGAGGACTGGGAGTTGGAGAAACCGGGAAATACCGCGACCGTCGAACTCAAACGTCACCATCGAGTAATCGTAAATGATAAAAAAGGATATTTAATCGCCAAGCGAATTATGGATATATGCGGAGCGCTAATAGGACTAATTTGTTTATCATGGCTGTTTCTTATCGTCGCGGTTCTCATCAAATTAGAAGACCCAAAAGGACCGGTATTTTTTAAACAAGTCCGCGTTGGCAAAGACGGAAAAGAGTTTTATATGTACAAATTCCGCTCGATGGTAACCAACGCGGAAGAACTGCTAGAATCTCTGCTTCATTTAAATGAAGTAAGCGGTGCAATGTTCAAAATGAAAGATGACCCTCGTATCACGAAAGTGGGGAAGTTCATTCGCAAAACGAGCATTGACGAACTTCCGCAATTATGGAATGTATTAAAAGGGGACATGAGTTTAGTCGGACCACGACCACCGTTGCCAAGGGAAGTAGCGCAGTATACGGAGTATGATAAACAGCGATTGCTTGTGACACCGGGATGTACAGGACTTTGGCAAGTGAGTGGGAGAAATGATTTAGGATTTGATGAAATGGTTGAGTTAGATTTGAAATATATTCGTGAAAGATCACTATTATATGATATAAAGATTATATTTAAAACAATTAAAATAATGATTAAACCGAATAGTGCTTATTAAGATTAAAGAGAAATAAGGTGGTCGTGGAAGAACTAATATGATTTTAGAGGGGAGACATAATGAATACTAATATTTCGGTTTTAATTAATACATTTAATGAAGAAAAAAACATTCGCAACTGTTTAGAATCTGTCAAATGGGCAGATGAGATTATTATTGTGGATATGTATAGCGATGACAGGACGGTGGAGATTGCACGAGAGTATACAGACAAAATTTATATGTATGAACGTATGGGATATGCTGATCCTGCAAGACAATTTGCTCTTGAAAAAGCTTCTAATGAATGGGTGCTAGTTGTTGATGCAGATGAAATAGTTCCGATTAGGTTAAGGAACAAGCTTATTGAAATTGCTGAATCAGGTAAGTATGATGCAGTTTTAATCCCCAGCATCAACTATTTTTTTGGATACAAAATGAAAGGAACCGGATGGGGACCATTACAGGATATGCATATACGTTTTTTCAAGAAAAAGTTTATGAACTATGGAACTAGAATCCATAATTTTTCAAATCTCGATCCGTCAGCGCGTGTCTACAAATTAAAAGATGAATCGTTGGGATTTATCCATTTTAACTATATTGATGTTGAACATTTTTTAGAGAAGTTAAACAGATATACAACGATTGAAGCCAAAAACGCTGTTGATGCAGGTGAAAAATTTAGTGTGACGAAACTTCTTATAATTATACTTAAAGAGTTCATTAATCGATTTATCAGGAGAAAAGGCTATGCGGATGGATTTCAAGGCTTTGCTCTTTCAATGCTTATGGTAACTTACAGATTAAGTGCTTCTTTAAAGCATTATTTAATTGAAAAATATTCCTGCAAAGAGGTTAGAGAAGAAGTATTAAGACAGTATGATATAATAGCAAATAGAGAAATAGAAAAATATAAAAATACAAAAGTTTAGATATTAATGATGGTGTTGTAAGCTAGAGCAAAAACTCAAAATTCTGCATAAGAATGTATAATCGTACATGTAGTAAATAGCGCTGATAACAACGTAGAAGTTCTAAACCATTATTCTTTAAGCGGTTAAATGTCTGTTCAATCGAGTTGTAGAGACGAAACAACTATTTCCAAATTGTGTTTTTAGAAATAGAGGCATCACTCGACTATAGCCATCTCTTCTATCTTCACTATTTCGAGGATGAAGGAAAACGGAAAAAAGTTGTTGGTTTGTTCTGTTATTCGACGGACTTTTTCACTGTCATAGGCGGCATCTTCAAGGGAAATTTCAATCTTTCATTCTTTAGAGACGTTTTTTAATCCTTGGCTTTTTCTTGAAATTTTTGTTGTTTTCGAAGGTCCGCACGCTTCATACGTTGGGCATGTATAACTCAATCCCCAACGATGAAGCATTTTTGTGATGCCAAACCGAGTCATGGATACATGAAATTTTTCTTCTAATACATATTATATAAGTTGCAATAAAGAATTTCCGAATTTTTCGTTTCCGTTTTCATCTCGATACGAGCTGATACGGTGTAGCATGGCGGGGAATCAGTTGGATGTAAAACAAAATTTCAACTTATATAGATGTTTTTTTATCATGTTCATTTGTAGTAGAAAGGTTTGTTGTTTCTATTCATCGACTTTGGTCAATGTATGGATGAAATGAGTATAACGAAATTATCTACAATCTTAAGATTTAAAAAACGATTGGTTGTGACAGATGGATGACGAATAAAAAAAAATTAATTGAAAATATTATTTCCTTATTAATTTTACAGGGAAGCAATTATATAATTCCTCTTATTATTTTCCCTTATTTAGTTCGCGTAATCGGAGAAGAAAGTTATGGAATTATTTCAGCTGCCTCAGCCTTTATTGGATATTTTATTGTATGTAGTGATTACGGTTTTAACATCACTGCAACACGTGAAATAGCTGTTAATAGGGATAATCCGAAAAAAGTATCGGAAATTTTTAGTACAGTGATATTTACAAAGTTTTTTATTATGGTTCTTGGATTTATTATAATGGTAATAATTATTTGTTCAATCGAAAAGGTGCGAATAGAGTGGCCTGTTTACCTTGTTACTTATATAACAGTATTAGGAAATGTTTTATTTCCAATTTGGTTTTTTCAAGGAATAGAAAAAATGAGGTATATCACAATATTTAATTTGGTTGCGCGTACCCTGTCCGTTTTAGGAATTTTTATTTTTGTAAATGAACAATCCGATTACTTGATAGCTGCATTAATACAATCTTTTGGATCACTAGTACCTGGTATTATAAGCTTCTGGGTTACAAAGAGAATTTTTAAATTTAAATTGATTAAACCGCAAATGATTATCGACCAATTGAAAAAGGGATTTTCTATATTTTTGTCTGGGATTTCAATTATATCTTATACATCATATAATACTATAATCATCGGTTTATTTTTGGGGCCGAGAGAAGTAGGGATATTTTCTATCTCATTAAAATTAATTCAAGTTTTTACTTCATTAACACAACCAATATTGCAGGCTTTCCTTCCTTATTTGTCCACAGTTTTTAACAAATCTGTAGAGGAAGGAAGAAAATTAACATATAAGGTAACTTTTTTCCTTATATTATTTAATCTGTTGATTACTGTAGGGATTCTATTGTTTATAGAACCAGCAGTCAATCTGGTTTTTGGTGATGTATCTAAAGAAACGATTAAATATGTGAAATTAATGTCTTTATTGCCGCTTATTACTACGGTTGCTTATATTTTTATAAATATTTTAATGTTAAATGAAGGAATTATTAAGTACAGCATGTATATATATTTTGCTGCAGGATTGCTTAATGTAATCTCAGGTCCGATTGTATTGAGAAATGGTAATTTAACATCGCTAGTATGTTTATATGTGATTATTGAGTTGTTTATTACTTTAATGGCAATATATGTTTATTTAAAAATGAGGTGGAAGTGTGCAATTAAGCATAATTATATTAAACTATAAAACGCCTTTTTTAACTTCTCAATGTGTTGATAGTGTAATAAAGCATTTAGATGGGAGCATAACCTATGAGGTGTTAATTGCTGATAATTGTAGTGATGATGGCTCTTATGAATATTTAAGCAGCAAATATAGTGAATATAAAAATATATTAGTTGTTTCTAATGCAGAAAATTTAGGCTTTTCACGTGGAAATAATGAGTTAGCAAAACTAGCTAAGGGAAAATATTTATTGTTCCTTAATAGCGATACACTAATTCTAGAAAAGGAAGCTATTGTAGGTTTGATTAATAAAATGGAGAATGATAACACAATTGGTCTTTCGGCATGTAAACTCTTAAATGAAGATAGAACACTACAAATTTCATATGCTAAGTTGCCGCGTTTTATTGATATTGTAAGTGAATATTTGTTCGGCAAATTAACAAATCATTATAAAAAACAGTTTAATGATGTAGCAGAAGTAGAATCAGTCATTGGTGCATTTATGATTATTAAAAAAAGCCTATTTATGGATATAGGTATGTTCGACGAAGATTATTATTTTAATGCAGAGGATATTGATTTATGTGCGCGAGTGAGGAAAGCAGGATATCGGATTATTTATGACCCTCGCCATGCAATAATTCATTTTGGGGGTGGATCCCAAGGGGGAGTTGCATGGGTTAACAATAAAAATTTACATGAGAATAGAATAAAGTATTGTTATAAGCATTACAAGTTCCCAATTTCTACTTTAGCTAAACTATCGATTTTATTAGGAATTTCTTTGAGAAAAGTATTTCAAAAGGTAAAAGCATAAAGAATATTTTAATGATGCATTGTGATGCAGGGGGATTTATTTATATAGATGTACATCGAAACGTTAACGTCCGTATAAGTGGCTTCCACCCTAGTTGTTTATTGCAAAATTAAAGTGCAGAGATGTGCAAAATTTTTATGCAAATGGTTATGCAGAGGGGCTTTACATGGAGGGGCAGTCATGATAACCTGTTTGGGTTTGCCAAATCTGTTACAGCTGGCCGCTTGGCAAAAGAATCATGGCTGCAGAGGCTCCATGTCAAGCCCTCAATAGCGAGAATTCAGATTGAATTTTTATGCAATATAAACGAATTTATATACTGCAATACTCTGCACTTTTTCCTTGCAAAAAACACCTAGTTATACTGCTCCTAGGTATTTCACTAAGAAAAGGAGCGGAAACGGAATGAAACAATTGAAAATCACCAACGACCATGAATGGACGCCACGAAAGCTTCGTAAGGAAGAGCGAAAAATCAAAAATGTTTCCCTTCGTCAACGCGTCATGGCCGTTCGCCTCGTCATGGAAAGGTATCTGCAAAGAGGTCGCTTCCATGCTCAATCTGTGCCGCCAAAGCGTAGCGTTTTATGTATCCTTATTCAACGAAGGAGGACTCGATCTCCTGCTCGATCGGAAACGTCCGCCGGGCCGGGAGCCGTCTTTGACGCCGGAACAGCAACAGGAACTGAAACAGACCATCTTGCCCCGCACCTCGGCCGAACTCGGTTGAGATATCGCTTCTTCTTGGAACACTCGGATCATTCAGTCTTACATTCGCGAGCGCTACGGGGTGACCATGTCCCGGGAAGGTATTCGTAAACTTTTACATCGAATGAGACTCTCTTGAACTCGGCCCACCTATACCCTGGCGAAAGGCTATGCCGAACAACAGCAGGCGTTTGAGAAACAAATGGAGCTCATAAAAAAATTGATCAATCCCGATACGGTTCTTTTGTATGCCGATGAGCCCCACGTCCGATCGTATCAAATCCTGCGGGCTACTTGGTCGGAAATCGGCCGGCAAAAACAGGTGCCCATGTATGGCCACCATGCCCACGTTTCTGTATTTGAGGTGGTGAATCTTCTCGATGGGGACACCGTTCTTCATCGAGCGGCCGCCGCGAATGCCACGACGTTTTTGGGTTTTTTAAAGATCTCGAAGAGCCGTTATTCAGACAAGCTGATCGTGCTCAGGCTTGACAATGCTCGCATCCACCATGCCAAAATGGTGAGAGATTTCTTGCGCCAAGAAGGGGAATCGTTTCACTTGATCTTTTTACCTCCTTATTCCCCACAGCTGAATCCCATCGAACGCTTGTGGAAATGGCTCAAAGATCGGTCATTGCGAATGTGTTTCACAAAGACCAAATGGATATTGACGGGGCCATTGCCCGGTTTATGAATTATATTGACCAACGCCCCAAAGACGTGCTTCGACGCTTGGGGTGTGTAGCGTGATGCAATGGTTAACTTTTCAAGGTACATTTATATAGTAACATATATAGAGGAAAATGAACGGACTAACTATTAGATAAGTATCAATTACCTTTCTTAATCTCGTTTAGCATTTTATGAGTGATAGCCAATCTAATACTATAAAGTAAAGGGGTTAATGATTATTATTTTGATTAAAAACAATGTAAAAGTTTTGGGAAAAGTGGGATGGCAGAACTCACCCCCTCCTCTTCATTAAAGTTTATTGGTTGAACAAGTTATCTTTGTTTCCGAATTATTACCGAACAGCTAAGTTATTTATAAAAAAGGTGTTTATTTTGAAAATAAGAAAAATTCACTTCTTATAGGGGAGAGTAGGGAAAACATTGAAGAAAAAGATTAATCTTTATAAATTAATTGCTATTTTATCAGTGTTTGGTATTTTTTTGTTAGAAGCAGATCTTTTTTACTTAACTACGAACAATGCTTTAAAGGTTTTATTAAGCTGTGTAACATTAATAACTTGTGTATTACTATTAATTAAATGTTTTTTTTCAAAAGAGAAAAAATTTATTTTTAATA
This sequence comes from Parageobacillus thermantarcticus, assembly GCF_900111865.1. Lineage (GTDB taxonomy): Bacteria > Bacillota > Bacilli > Bacillales > Anoxybacillaceae > Parageobacillus > Parageobacillus thermantarcticus. Next base: position 44,658 of record NZ_FOJS01000019.1, read on the forward strand.
AGTTTATTTTATTTTTTATAATATATAGCTTTGTAGAGATAGTAATTAGCGTCTATAGATACAGCCTAAGTATTATAAGTGTTTTTGCGGTAGCTAAATACATTTTTATAATTATGGCTTATTATATTTTTAGTTTTTATATTAGAAAGAAAGATAAAAATAAATTTGTTAATATTGTTATGTTGTTTTCTTTGATATGTTCGATAGTGATGCTTTTACAATACTTTTTATATCCGAAATATGGGTTATTTCTTAATATAATGAGATATGGCTTTAGATTTTCGTCATTAAGAATCTATGAAGGTGAAGGACTTATCAATATTGGGATAGTAATAGCATTCGGTAGTTTAATAAACAAGAATTTTAAGTTTAGGGTATTACCTTATTTAACTTTTATAATAGGATTGCTTGAAGCTATTTTTGTACAAAAAACTAGAATGGTACTCTTATGTATAATCTTAACTTGTGTTTTAGTTTACTTGGTAAAGAATATAAAACGAATAGGGAGATTATACTTATTTATACTTTTTTTACTTATTATAATTGGAATTGTACAAAATACTTCTCTCTTTAGCGAATATAAAAGTTCTTTTTCTACCGACGATAATTCATATACAATAAGGCAAGCAGAAATTGCATTTTATCTAAAGCAATTTAGTGAGAACATGTTGTTCGGCATGAGTTTTATTCCTTACAACGCTTCAAGTTTTACAGATATGATTCTACGAGGACCTTATGATAATTATTACAGAGACGATGTCGGAATAATAGGATTTATGAATACATTTGGCTTAATTGGTTTGGTTTGGTTCATATTAATGTTAGGGAGAGTAACTAGGATTATTATTTTATCTGTACAAAAAAAGTCAATAAATGATAATTACGAAATACTTTCCCTTTTATTATTTGTAGTTTTTTCTTTGTGGACATTAATAATAATGGATCCTCAAAGAATTATAGGTTTTCCTATTTTATTAGCATTGGTTGATTATCTCTACTTTTGTAATAAAAACACTGATGTCAGTATAATTAATGTTCAACGATCTTTATCTAGCACCACCGGTATTAACAATATAAAAATATAATAGTAAATAAAATCTAATTATTGTATGAGCGTTCTAATTTTTAAGGGAATTTTATTTGTTTTCTACCTAATTTTACGGTTAGGCAAAAGCAAATATGATTTAAAATCGTACCGGATTTCTTATGTTTATTTATGTAAAATTTTGCTCCATAACTTAGAAAAGGATGTGAATTTCATTTGAAAGGTATTATCTTAGCAGGCGGCAGTGGTACTCGCCTTTATCCTTTAACAAAGGCTGTATCTAAACAGTTATTGCCTATCTATGATAAACCTATGATTTATTATCCACTATCTGTTTTAATGTTAGCTGGTATCCGTGATATTTTGATTATCTCTACTCCAAGTGATACGCCGCGTTTTCAAGAATTGCTAGGAGATGGATCAAACTTAGGAATCTCATTATCCTATGCCGTGCAACCTTCTCCAGACGGTTTGGCACAGGCATTTATTATTGGTGAAGAGTTTATCGGTGATGATAATGTTGCGCTTATTTTAGGTGACAATCTTTTCTACGGTCACGGTTTGACACAGTTGTTGCAGAGAGCGGTTGAGCGCAAAACTGGGGCAACGATTTTCGGCTATTATGTCAAGGATCCTGAACGTTTTGGTGTTGTGGAGTTTGATGAGAATGGGAAAGTAATTTCTATTGAAGAGAAACCGCAAAATCCTAAGTCCAATTACGCGGTAACTGGGTTATATTTTTATGATAATCGTGTTATTGAAATTGCTAAAAGCATTAAACCTTCTGCACGTGGGGAATTAGAGATTACGGATGTGAATAAAAAATATTTGGAACTTGGCGAATTGCATGTTGAAATTTTAGGTCGTGGTTTTTCTTGGTTAGATTCAGGAACACATGAGTCATTGCTTGAAGCTTCGCAATTTATCGAAACAATCGAGAAACGCCAAAGCTTAAAGGTTGCTTGCCTTGAGGAAATCGCTTATGTAAAAGGATATATTACGCGGGAACAATTGTTAAAGTTAGCGGAGCCGTTAAAGAAGAACCAGTACGGCCAATATTTAATAGATATCGCGAATCAGAAGAAGAAACCAATCTATTTATAAAATGGCGGGGTGCTTGTTATGAAAGTGATCGAGACTTCACTGCCCGGTGTGTTGTTGATTGAACCGAAAGTATTCGGCGACCACCGCGGCTTTTTTATGGAAAGCTACAATAAAAAGCTTTTTGTGGAATACGGGCTTGATTTCGATTTTGTTCAAGATAATCATTCGTTGTCGCAACAAGCGGGAACGATCCGCGGGCTTCATTATCAGTTAAACCCGAAAGCGCAAACGAAACTCGTCCGAGTCACTAGAGGCGCCATTTATGATGTTATCGTTGATATCCGCAAAGGTTCGCCGACGTTTGGCAAATGGCAAGGGTTCATTTTAAGCGCGGAGAATAAACGGCAATTGCTTGTGCCGAAAGGGTTTGCGCACGGTTTTTGTACGTTGGTGGAAAATACGGAAGTGCAGTATAAAGTGGATGAATACTATTCTCCGGAACATGATCGCGGGATTCTTTGGAATGATCCGGCGTTAGGGATTGACTGGCCGACAGCCAATCCAATTCTTTCTGACAAAGATACAAAACATCCACTATTAGCAGATGCCGAAATCAACTTTGAATGGGAGAGACAGTCATGAATCTTTTAGTTACAGGCGGAGCAGGTTTTATTGGCAGTAATTTTGTTCGTTACATGCTTGAGAAATATCCAAATTATAAAGTAGTCAATTATGATTTATTAACCTATGCTGGTAATCTTGAAAACTTAAAGGATGTCGAAAATCATCCTAACTATACATTTGTGAAAGGTGATATCAATAACCGTGAGCTAGTGGATTATCTTGTTAAAACGCACGAGATTGACGTTATTGTGAACTTTGCGGCGGAATCGCATGTAGACCGCAGTATTACAGATCCTGATATTTTCGTAAAAACAAATGTATTAGGCACGCAAGCGTTATTAGATGTGGCGAAAGCCAACCATATTAAGAAATATGTGCAAATTTCAACGGATGAAGTGTATGGTACACTTGGAGAAACGGGATATTTTACAGAAGAGACGCCATTGGCGCCAAATAGCCCTTATTCGGCAAGTAAGGCTGGTGGAGACCTACTTGTAAGAGCGTATCATGAAACGTACGGTCTCAATGTGAACATTACGAGATGTTCCAATAACTATGGACCATATCACTTCCCTGAAAAACTCATTCCGTTAATGATCACGAATGCGCTGGAAGGGAAAGAACTTCCGATTTACGGTGACGGCCAAAATATTCGCGACTGGCTGCATGTGAAAGACCATTGCGCGGCGATTGATTTAGTCATTCATAAAGGAAGACCGGGGGAAGTATACAATATAGGCGGACATAATGAACGGACCAATAATGAAATTGTGCATCTAATCGTTGAAAAACTCGGGGTTTCGAAAGATTTAATTAAATATGTTGCCGATCGTCCAGGGCATGATCGTCGTTATGCGATTGATCCAACGAAAATTATGACTGAGCTTGGTTGGAAGCCACAATATACCTTTGAAAAGGGCATCGTAGAAACGATCCAATGGTATATCGACAACCAAGAATGGTGGAAAAATATTAAATCGGGCGAATATATGAACTACTATCAAAAGCAGTATGGTGACAAGCTATGAAAGTGGTTGTAACAGGTGCAAAGGGTCAGCTTGGCACAGATTTAGTCCATTTACTCGCTGATAGAGGGTATGAAGTTTATGGTTATGGACGAGAAGAGTTAGATATAACAAACTTTGACCAAGTAAAACAGGTCATTAGCGAATTTAACCCTGATGTTGTCATTCATGCCGCAGCGTATACAAAAGTTGATTTAGCAGAATCTGAGCCGGATCAAGCGTTTTTAGTTAATGCCTACGGAACAAGAAATGTTGCTGTCGCATCGGAAGCAGTGGAAGCTAAACTTGTCTATATCAGTACCGATTATGTCTTTGATGGAACAGCGAATGTACCATATAACGAGTTTGCTCCAACAAATCCACTTAGTGTATACGGTAAAAGTAAATTAGCAGGGGAACGGTTTGTTCGCGATTTACATTCCAAGTTTTTTATCGTCAGAACTTCTTGGGTGTATGGAAAGCATGGAAATAATTTCGTTAAAACAATGTTAAAGTTGGCCCAAGAACGAGATGAGTTAATGGTCGTCCATGACCAAGTCGGTTGTCCGACGTATGCAGTTGATTTAGCGAATTGTATTTTGGAGCTGATTCAAACGGAAAAATACGGAGTTTACCATGTTTCCAATTCTGGACATTGTTCTTGGTACGAATTTGCGAAAGCAATTTTTGAGGAAGCGGGGATAGAAATTAAGGTAAATCCTTGTACAACAAAAGACTTCCCAAGACCAGCACCAAGACCAGCTTATTCTGTGTTTAAGCATATGGCATTAAAGTTAAATGGGTTTAGTGAAATGAGGGAATGGAGAGAAGCGTTGAAAGAGTTTATAATACAAATTAAACTATAAGGTAGTGATGAACATTTGAAACAAGTAATTGATAAAGACGTAGCGATTATTATTTTAAACTGGAATGCTTATGATGATACGTTTGAATGTTTAAAATCGCTAGAACATTTAACGTATCCTTATTTTCATGTATTTTTAGTAGACAATGCATCGCAGGATGATTCGTTTGACAAACTACAACAAGATTATAATGAAGGCAAGTTTAATATACAAATTACATTTATTCAAACTGGAGCAAATCTAGGTTTTGCTGGTGGGAACAACATTGCAATCAGAGAAGCCTATAATCAAGGATATCAATATTTCTGGATGTTAAATAATGATACGGTAGTAGATCCAAATGCTTTAACTCCATTAGTGGAAGTTTTAGAAAAAGATAAACAGGTAGGGATTGTTGGCTCAAAGATTTACTATTATGGTACGAATAAGATTTGGTTTGCGGGCGGGAAGGTGAATACGTGGACTGGTACGACAAAACATATAGGAATTAAAGAAGAGGATATAGGGCAGTATGATCAAGTAAAAGAAGTGGATTATATAACAGGATGCAGTTTGTTTTTTAGACGAGAGTTATTGGAAACTGTAGGGTATATGCATGAGGATTATTTTTTATATTATGAAGAAACAGATTGGAACGTTCGAGCTAAGCTACATGGATGGAAAATTAAATATATTCCTCAATCTGTCATATATCATAAAGTGTCAGCGTCCTCAGGTGGAGAAAAAAATCTATCTCCAATTGTAGCCTTTTATGATATTCGGAATGGATATTGGCTTGTGAAGCGTACTCAAAAAGAGAGGTTGAAAGTTCTTACAGCTTTCTGTTATGCATACTATAAGGCATTAAAGAAGTTATTAAAAATATTTATTATGAATCAGGATCGGAAAATAGAGAGAATAGGTTTTATTGGGAAAGGGTTATTGTCGGTTTTTTAGTTTTTAGAACGTGTTGCAAAACGCATAACGAATGCATAAATGCATATAAAAAATCCACCACCTTGGAAATCATATACAGTGACTAAAAAACCAAGGGGTGGATACTATCATGATTTCCAATTGGAACAGTGAACATGCATAGTCTTATGAAATCGATCCACTTTTAGTATCCTTATTTCGATATATTGGCTCTCTATCGTTGCCAGAAACACCGTATGTGACAGAAAGGCCGCCAGTGTCGAAAAAATCGTTGTTGAAATGTTTCTTTTTGAAAACCTATTTTTCCCATTCGTTCCTTGCGAAAATTAGTGCGCGTCCTGTAGCATTTTCGCTGTTTTCAGCGGGCTTAGTGAAGTTCCTCCTCTTTCTACGTTTTCCCGCGCGGCGAAGTGGTTCCGGGAACAGGGATTTCCTGTTTTTCATGCACAACTGCTCAAAGATTTAGAAGTACGGTATCCCCAAACCAAATCGTGCTGATCGACAGCACGGCCCTTCGAAGCAGTCTTTACGATTCGCAAGCAAAGTGGGGAGTGTCCACCCGATACCACTGGTTTAAAGGATATAAGCTCCATCTCTGCACCACTGCAAGAGTGACGGGGTGGAACAGCCGCGATGGTATGGGTTTCATCGATATGTACTGCATGTGTTATGTTGTATCCTTATGCATAACTTCGAGTTTTTACTCTAGTTTTGCAACACCCTCTAATACCAAAAAACAAGAAAGAGTGCATATATATAATGAAAAATAAGATAGCGATAGACGTAAGAATGATAGATGCATCAGGTATAGGAGTATATATCCAAAATATATTACCTAATATCATTAATAGCTTAGATAATTATCATTTTTATTTACTAGGTGACCCAAATATACTGCTTAATTATGAATGGACTCAAAAATCTAATGTTTCTATTATTAATTTACAGTCAAAGATATATTCTTTATCTGAGCAACAGCATTTAGTATCTAAAATTCCTAAAGATAGTGTGCTGTTTTGGTCCCCTCATTATATAATTCCTGTTTTCTATAAAGGAAAAATACTCGTAACAGTACACGATGTATTTCATCTTGCTAAACCTGAATTTGTAGATGGATTCCACAAAAGGCTATATGCTAAATTAATGTTCAAGGCTGTTAGCAAAAAGGCGGATGCTATTATTTCAGTATCCTATTTTACAAAAAATGAATTTCTAAAATTTGTTAATAAAAATCAAGATAATATTTATACGATATATAACGGGGTAAATAATTTTTGGAGAGAATTTAGAGATGAAGATACAGATTTAAATAATTCAAAATCTTATATTGTCTATGTAGGCAATGTTAAACCGCATAAAAATTTAATCTCTCTAGTAAAAGCTTTTGAAAAAATCAAAAACGAAATTCCTCACAATTTAGTTATTATAGGTAAAAAAGAAGGTTTTATTACTGGTGATCAAGAAGTTATTAAATATGCTGAAAGACTAGGAGATAGGATTAAGTTTACAGGATTTGTTGATAATGAAACATTAAAGCGGTATATTGCAAATGCCCATGCTTTAGTTTTCCCATCTTTATACGAAGGCTTCGGCCTCCCGCCTTTAGAGGCAATGGCTTGCGGCTGTCCTGTAATTGTTTCAAATGTAGCTTCTTTGCCAGAGGTTTGTGGTGATGCCGCATTGTATATTGATCCGTATAGTTCAGAGGATATTGCTGAAAAAATCAAATTGCTATTATCGGATGATAAATTAAGAGAGGAATTACGGAGAAAAGGGTTAGAAAGAGCTAAGATGTTCTCGTGGGAGAAATGTGCAGAGGAAACGATCAAGGTGATTGAGGAGGTGCTAGCAAAGTGAAAGTCGCAATCATTCACGACTGGCTAGTCACCTATGCAGGCGCTGAGAAAGTATTGGAGCAGTTGCTAATGGTTTACCCTGATGCCGATTTGTTTAGTCTAGTAGATTTTATAGACGAAGACAAAAGGGATTTTATTTTAAATAAAAATGTTCACACGTCTTTTATTCAAAAGTTACCGTTTGCTCGGAAAAAATATCGCAGCTACCTTCCTTTTATGCCGTTAGCTATTGAGCAATTGGATGTATCAAAATACGATATTGTCATTTCTAGTTCTCATGCAGTCGCGAAGGGAGTGATAACCGGTCCTGACCAACTGCATATTTCTTATGTTCATTCGCCAATCCGCTACGCATGGGATTTGCAGCATCAATATTTAAAAGAGGCGAGATTAGACCGAGGAATGAAAGGCTGGATCGCAAAGACGATCTTACACTACATAAGAAATTGGGATTATCGTACGGCAAATGGTGTCGACTATTTTGTATCGAATTCAAAATTTATCGCTCGGAGAATTTGGAAAGTGTATCGAAGGGAAGCGGATGTCATCTATCCGCCGGTAGATGTGTCCGCTTTTACTTTCCACGATAAAAAAGAAGATTTTTATCTTACAGCATCTCGAATGGTTCCATATAAAAAAATCGACTTAATCGTTGAGGCTTTCTCACAGATGCCAGATAAAAAATTAGTGGTTATAGGTGACGGACCGGATTTTCATAAAATTAAGGCAAAGGCTGCTTCTAATGTGGAGTTGCTCGGATATCAGCCTTTTGAAGTTTTAAGAGACTATATGCAACGGGCAAAAGCGTTTGTATTTGCCGCAGAAGAAGATTTCGGAATCACACCTGTTGAGGCGCAAGCTTGTGGTACGCCAGTTATTGCCTATGGAAAAGGTGGGGCATTAGAAACAATTCGAGGATATGGACAAGCTGAGAATCCAACAGGTTTATTTTTTAAAGAACAGACTGTGGCATCATTAATTCAGTCTATTCAGTTGTTTGAGAATATCTCGGGAGATATTCAATATCAAGACTGTCGTGAAAATGCATTGCGTTTTTCACCAGAAAGATTTAGAAAAGAGTTTCAAGACTATGTAAATAACAAACTTCAACATATGTAATTAAAAAATTAGGAGGTTTTCAATGAAACTTGTATTACTTTCCGGTGGTTCCGGCAAACGCCTTTGGCCTTTATCAAATGATGCTCGTTCGAAACAATTTTTAAAAGTGTTAGAAAACAAAAATGGTGAACTGCAGTCGATGGTTCAGCGTGTATGGGGTCAGTTGGGAAATGTTGGCTTAGCTGATTCCGCTGTGATTGCTACAAGCAAATCCCAAGTCGATATGATTCAAAGTCAATTAGGTCAAGATGTACCGATTATTATTGAACCGATGCGGCGCGATACGTTTCCAGCGATCGCTCTAGCATCGGTTTATTTGTATAGCGTAGAAGGAATTCGTTTAGATGAAGTCATTGCGGTGTTACCTGTCGATCCTTATGTAGAGGATCGCTTTTTTCATCGAGTCAAAGATCTAGAAGAAACTGTACTTGCAAGTGGGGCTGATTTGGCGTTAATCGGTGTTGAGCCAACGTATCCATCTGCGAAGTACGGTTATATTGTTCCCGCTTCTAAATCTAGTGATAGCGGTTATTTAAGAGTAAGCCATTTTACAGAGAAGCCGACCGAAGAAAGAGCAGCGGAATTAATTGAACAAGGCGCACTTTGGAACTGTGGTGTGTTTGCTTTTAAACTTGACTATATTATTTCATTGTTGAAAGAAAAAGGACTTCCAATTCAATATGATGAGTTATTAAAACAGTATGATAAGTTACCGAAAATCAGCTTTGACTATGAGGTCGTAGAAAAGACAGAAAATATTGTTGTGTTGCCGTATGACGGTTATTGGAAAGATCTTGGTACATGGAATACGTTAACAGAGGAAATGGCAACAAATCAAATTGGTAAAGGTGTTATTAGTGATGATTGTGAAAATACCCATCTCATTAACGAACTTGATATTCCTGTAGCTGTATTAGGGATATCTAATGCGGTTGTTGCAGTAAGTCCAGATGGTGTTTTAGTCGCTGACAAAGCGAAGAGCCCAAAAATTAAAGAGTTAGTGAACAATTTTGATCAGCGTCCAATGTACGAAGAACGCCGCTGGGGTTGGTATCGGGTATTAGATTATACCAAGTTTGAGGATGGACGAGAAGTATTAATAAAACGAATCGGTGTTACCGCAGGGAAAAATTTAAGCTACCAAATGCATCATCATCGCAGTGAAGTGTGGACCATTATTAAAGGTGAAGGAGAATTTGCTTTTAACGGAGAAATTCGTCGCGTGAAGCCGGGTGATGTGCTTGAAATTCCTGTTGGTGCAAAGCATGGAATTAAAGCGATTACTGATTTAGAATTTATCGAAGTGCAAACAGGAACACAGTTAATTGAGGAAGATATTGTTCGCATTTATATGACGTGGGAAGAAGTAGAAGCAAATTGCTTCTCTGTGAGTAAATAATGGTTTGGCTGCTGGAAGGATGTGTTTCTTCTAGCAGCGTCTTTTTTTCTATGAAAATGCGCGCTTGGAGCGGCTATTTTCATGCCGGGTGGAGAGCAAGCAAAGCGCGCTCATGGAGCTTTTATTAGAATATTTTAAAGACAGCAAAGATTTTTTTATACTGTTTGCAACTTTTCAAAAAAATGCGTCTAATTCTGAGAGAAATTTGAAAAGATTGAAATTCGAAGGATTGGGTATCATTAATGGGGAACATATTTCTAAGCAAATTCAACTTCGTCAACTAAATCTGTAAGTCTATAAAAAATAGGAGCTATGGTACCACAGTGCCTGTCTCTTGAGCTTTGTCGAAGATTAGATCAAATAATCCAAAATTAACGATAAAATGGCTAAAAAGGTGGAGGAATTGGACAACGGATAATACCCACGCCTCTGAAGCTAGGGTCAAGTCCTAATTATTGTGTAAATTCCCCTTTGATAGACAACATGGACCTGATGACTTGACGTATGGTAGGCAAGTCCGGCAAGTCTCCCTGCCAGTCGCCTTCCCGGACAAACGATCATGTTGTCAAGGAACAGGCGTGTCAAGGAGCTTTCGCGGCATATCCTCGCTTCGCTCCGGTATTCCACGTTCTCCTTGACACAGCGAAGGGGTTACCCTACTCTTTTCATCTCCGAAACTTCCTGATTCACCGATCGAGCTTCTTGCTCTTTCGTTTTCCGCCACTGCCAATATTCGGACATATCCAAGTATTTGCGCCCTGACATCCATTTTTCG
>NZ_FOJS01000084.1 GCF_900111865.1 Parageobacillus thermantarcticus
AAATATAAACTATGTTGAAAAATGATGATGATGATGTTAGAATTAAGACAAAAAATTCAACATAGTTTACAGCGGATGCGCATAAAATAAATTCAACATAGTTTATATGGGGTGAGGGGAATGCTGGAACAATTCGAACGCTATTTACGGGAAGAAGGGAAAAGCGAAAACACCATTAAAGGCTATTTGCAGTCGGTAGAAGGGTTTTTGAAATGGTTTGATGAATCTAAAGGAGTGGAATTTAAACAGCTTCATCGCGAAAACGTCCAAGAGTACATTTCCTTCCTGCGAACCGTCAAAAATGCCAAGCCGAAGACGATCAATACGAAGTTAAATGCTTTGGTCAAATTCAATGAGTTTTTGATCGAAACGAAAGTGCAGCGGGATATGGTCCTAACAAAAAAGGACTACATGAAGGTGCAACAACAATACGCTTCGTTGGCCAAAGTGGAACTAAAAGATGTCGAGAAATTCCGGCAGTTGGTACTGGATAGCGGCAATAAACGCAATTATGCGTTAGTTACGCTTTTGGCGTATGCCGGATTGCGGATTTCCGAGGCGCTCAACCTAAAAATGAGCGATTTCAACCTTGTTTCCAGAGAAATCACGGTAAGAAGCGGCAAAGGAGATAAGTATCGAGTGGTATTTATGAACGACAAGGTTAAATCCGCTCTCCAGTCATGGTTGAAGGAACGGAAAGAAAAAGGAATTGATAGTGAATACCTTTTTGTTAGCAATCGCAATAAACGTTTGGACCGTACAACCGTCAATAAACTGTTTAAAGAGTACTCGGAACGCATCGGCAAGGATATTACTCCGCACGATTTGCGGCACTTCTTTTGTTCTCATGCGATCCATAGCGGGATGAGTGTTCACGAGGTCGCGAATCAGGCGGGCCATTCCAACATTCACACGACGCTGTTATATACAAACCCGACGAAAGAAGAGCTTATTCGGAAAATGAATCAATTGTGAGGAGGAAAAAGAATGTCTGTGAACGATCAATTCAAAATCATTGTTGGGAATTTTGTGGGCGACGCTTTTTATATGCGCAGTATTGCCGGATTTATGTTAGAAGGCCGCTTCAAAGCTGCTGGACTACGTTCGATAGCACGACTTATTGACGAAGATGAGCCTTTCTCGTTCATCATTGACAAAAAAACGACAGTACATGTCCCGATTGAGTTAAATAAGCAGATCAAGCAAGAACTGTTCGCGATCGCGGACAAGTTGGAAGGGAAAACGAATAAAACGTAAAAAGCCGTCCACAAACGGGACGGCTTTTCCTTTTAGGCCGCTAAGGGCAATATTATTAAATTCAAGTCGGCGCAAAGGCCTTTAAAATTCAAGTCGGCGTTAGAGCCTTCATTTATTCTTATGTCCATATTGTAATAAAATATTACTGAAAAAGCAATACGTTTTAATCGTTTTAAGTAATTTTAAGTAACTTTGAGTAGCTTTAAGTAGCTTTAAGTGCGTTTTAATTGTACTTATAATCAATCCTTCTGATCCTGCAAATTTGTTTTATCCTTCGTCTCTTCTTTTTTATTCTTTGTACATAACTTGATGATTGCTTCGTCAATTTTGTCCATTTGATCGTCAGTGAGTTTTAACTTAACGAATTCTTTTGTTTCTGGATGCCTATAATCGCTTAAACGTTGTTTGCTAACCTCTCTCATTTTACCAACTAAAGCGTAAGTTTTCGGCTTTTCGAATGGGAGGTCCTTAATTTCTCCTATCTCAACGCACATATTTTCTTCATCGAGTTTCCAGCTTTGTGTATCATCTTCATCCAGACTGGAGAGTGGAACTACGAGCGCGTGATATTTAAACTCTTTTACTACAACGCAAAAATGAGGATAATTGAATTCAGAACCGACATTTACGCCAAAATCGATGTAATATACCCTAGCACGTCTTCTTCGTACCATTTCCTTGTCTTTTTTGCTTGGATCGTTTTTATACCGATGGATAATATGGTTTTTAATCGCCACTTCTAGAAACCAATCCACCATTTTCTCCGCATATTCCGGATCTTTATCGTGGAAATACATAAGTTCCTGCTTTAATGCTGCAAATACTGTATCAATTTTGTCGGATAGCCTTTCTTTGTCGGATTGTTTTTCTTTCTCTGACACTAAATTCAGCCCCCTAGACCTATTTTTTGATTTTAATTTACCATATAACGACATATTTCGTGGTTATTTGAAATAAAAAACCATCCTTTACATGAACATATCCCTGTCAAGTAGACAGTGTGAAAAATACCCACCTTCTTCAGCTGCTTGTTAGGATAGTGGAATGAGGAAACGTTGTCAAGGAAAGCACTTGACAACGTCTCCTTCATTCCACTTCATCGTTGGCAAGCTGAAGAAGGAGACATTCTCAGCCGTTCGTCTGCGCTGCTTGGGCAATTCGGTATTCCACTGGGCTGAGGTAGTCTAGTTTTTTCTGGCACCGTTCATAATTATAAAAATACATGTACTGATCGATCGCCTCGATCATTTCCTCTTCCGTTTCAAAGGTGGGAAGGTCCACCATTTCCGATTTCAAATGCCCGAAAAAATTTTCCATGCAGGCATTGTCTAAACAGTTTCCTCTTCTGGACATACTAGGAATGATATGATGAGCCTTCAGCAGTTGATGGTACTGGCGGGATGTGTACTGGGAGCCTTGATCGCTATGGAGAAGGACTCCTCGCGCATCCCGTTTTTTGATGGCATCCTTGACAGTTTCGATCACCAATTTTAAGTCATTCGAACGACTGATGCGATACGCAATGATTTCATTGTTGTACAAATCTTTAATAGCAGACAGATACAAATAGGTTCCTTGAAATGGCACATAGGTAATATCCGTCACCCATTTTTGGTTGGCTGCAGTGGCCGCAAAATCACGGTTTAACACGTTCGACGCTACGATATTCTCCTTTCCCGCTTTATACTTCGGCTTTTTTCGACGGATTTTGGCCTGAACCCCCAACTCTTTCATCAGTCGGTACACTCGCTTATGATTCACGGTCTTCCCATAATTTCGTTTGATCCATGCCTTCACGCGGTAGTATCCATAGATCCCATTGACCTTTTGATGGCATTCGAGGATCATTTGTTTGATTTGTTCATTTTCCTTTTGCTTCTCTGTGACGATTCCCTGCCGGTTCACCCATCGATAGTATCCACTTCTTGACACACCGGCCAGTTGGCATAGCCAGGCAATCGGATAGGTGTTGGATAACTCCTGAATGATCGAGAACCGCTCTTTCGGTTTCACCTCCTTGCCAGCTCTCGTAACTTTTTTAAATAATCATTCTCTGCTTTCAGTCTTCGATTCTCTTCCTCTAAACTGCACTCTTTTTTTCGAGGCCTTCCCTTGAATGGAGACTTGGATGTCCCGCGCCGTTCTTCGAGCCCTTTTAGACCATGTTCATGGTAACGTTTTACCCAAAGTCTGATCGTTTTCGTGCAGGGAATCCCTAACTCTTGGCATACCCGCTTATATCCCCATCCTTCTTCGATGTACATCTGGACAGCCCTCCATTTAAACTCCACGGAATAAGTGGTCTTCCCTTTCGGTGTTTGCTTGTTCTCGAACATAAACAAATCCCTCCAGTGTTTTTAATGACAGTATGGGCATTTTCCCAACTGTCTACACTAGAGGGATAATATCAACATGAGGGATGATTTTTTACTGGTTTTTACTTCGCATCACAAGCTCATATCCCATCATTTCACATATCCTGACAAGTTCAGCCACTCGAAGAGAATTGTTATTGATAGCTGATCGGAAAGTTGTTTCTTTGATGTTCAAATTTCTGGCCACGGCAGCCATGCTGTCAATATCGGATTCTGCCATCATAATCTTCAATGCGCGTTTGAGATCTGTATCATTTAAGACAATTTCTCTTTTCATAGTTCCCCTTGTCCCCTTTCCAATATTTTCATTCAACGACAATTATAACATCGAAATAACAAATATTTGATTAAAAAGGTAAAATATTCATTGTTTTTTCGTTGACTCGACGAATATTTCGTCGTATCATAGGGAATGAATAGAGATTTAATCATTTTTTGGTAAACAGGGGGGAGATTTTATGGACACTATGGTTACAGCCGGCAAGATTGCAGAAATCGCTAAATCGCATCGAGTAAGTCTTGATTATGCCCTTAAATTTGGAGCAGCTTGTTACGATGCCGGCATGGTGGAAGTGCTTAAAGGTGTTGCTATTGAGGTTTTAGCGCGTGAAGGTAATAATATAGCGACTTCCAAGTACACCAAGGAGCGCCGCTTGGCCGTTGAGGAAAAGTACAAAGCATTGGAAAGTGTGTTAAATGAGCAAGAAAAACAGCTTCTCGAAGACTTTACTGACGAGTTGTATGCTCTTATGGCAGCTGAAGCAGAAGATCATTTCGTTGAGGGGTTCATCCATGGCTATCGTTATTTGAAATTGCTCTCCTTCACTAGTTATGCGGATTATACGGAGGAATGATGGTAAAATGGGTAAACTCATTCTTGTTTCATTCGCTCCAGAGATCAAACCGCTTGAAAATGAAGAAAACCGCAGTGTTGGGGACACTACGGCTTTCCAATAAAAAACAGGCACATGTATTATACCATTTGAAAAGGGGATAACGCAAAGTTGCGTTCCCCTTTTTCTCTCACATTAGTTCAAATTTCGACTCCTGCAATAAGGAATTTGCAAAAATCTGTCTGCAATCCTTTTTAGACAGTGCTATAATATGCATATAAAAGGACAAAGCGCCACGCTGGGTTGGCCGCCCTTGGTGCGTGACGCTGCAGGTATAAGGCACTACTATGCCCATTTATTCGGTTTTTGCATATTTTCATTATAGTGCAGATAGAGTCAAAAAAACAATAGCATTCTATCTGTTTTTTTAAACCGAATATTACCTTTAGTGCCTTATCCTGCCCGTTTCTATAGAGAGAAGAACAAGGGGAGGATTTTTTTATGTTTAATGACGGATTTAACAAAGAAATGACACATGTTGAAGTTATCTGGGGGACACCGATTCTCGACGAAGGGTTTACTCCTATTCCGAACCTAATCATCCGCTATGCATCGGAATTAATGACACCGAAAGAATTTCAGTTTATTTGCGTTTTGGCCACTTTTAAACACGATTCCCGTGATCCATATCCTTCGCAAGAAACACTCGGAAAATACTTGGGTGGGATCTCTGAACGTGCCGTCCGCAAAATTGTAGACGGATTAGAGAAAAAAGGACTTATCAAGATCGGCTATCGTTACGTGGATGGTAAACGACAAAATGCCGTTTACAACCTAAAGCCGCTGATTGATCGAGTATTGGAATTAGCAGGAGAATCACGCCTTCCAGATGCCAAGCCAACCGAGAAAATTTATTGGAAAACAGAACCGAAAAAGACGACTACCGGAACAAAAAGTTCCGCTACTACCGGAACAAAAAGTTCCGCTA
>NZ_FOJS01000085.1 GCF_900111865.1 Parageobacillus thermantarcticus
GCCTTCAAAAACGAAAGGAAGAAGCGCTGCGTTTCTTACGTGAAGTACATGTTCCCTTTGATAACAACCAAGCCGAACGCGATCTTCGCATGGTCAAAGTCAAAGAGAACATTTCGGGTACGTTTCGCGAAGAAACATTCGCGCAGTCGTTTTGCATCGCAAGAAGCATCGTTTCCACACTGACGAAACACGAAAAAAACGTGTGGGATTCGTTATGTCTTCTGTTGGCAGGCGAAACGATCGATCGAGTTCTTTCCGCTACCTAGAGCATTTTCTATGACCGAAATGCCCTATTTGTGCTGGGCTTTTTTATACACTAGCACTGGGGTGAATAGTTACGTTCCGTATTATTCCAAACGGTTTGGGATTGACTTCTTAAGATACTTCATTGTCAATATCATCGGGGTTTTTCTTCTGTGTACCGCTTTTGTGGTGAAGTACGGGATGTCTTCATTATCAGCTTTGAACGTGATTCATTTTATTATTTTAGTGCTATTCTATATGTTTTTTGGAACATCCCTTATCGTGCTGATTAAAAACATTGAGATTTCCTTAACGATTATTATCATTTATACGGTTTTAGAAGTGGTCACGTTAGGGGAATTTATGCCATGGCCGCACATCTTTTTATTCCAGCCGCCCGTTTGGGATCCGTTTTTATTAAGGAAATTGGTGATTTTATCGATAACGGTTATTGTGCTTATGTTTACAACATTTGTTTTCATTCAGAGAGCAGACAGGAAACCGCAATAGCAATATAGAGATGCTTGCGCTGTTTCAAGATCGTTGAAGAACAAGGGATGGGAAAGGCGGTAAAAACTTTCCCTAAAACGGATGCCTAACAGCTCAAGTTTCCGTTGCCTGTTGCTTCTCGAGTGATACGTCCTAAGCACTAAAAAACTTTTCTTTGTGAGGTTCGATGTACGCTAAAAAGCTGTCACCGATTGTTTAATCTTATGGACATCCTTAAACATCCGTATTTTCTGCAACCAAATTTGCGGAAAATACGGATGTTTTTTCTTGTTTATTTTGATATAGTGGGGGTAAAGTCGGCCGGCTTGATATGAAAATGAAGGGGGAAAGAGGGATGACAAAAGGAAAAAAATTGAACAAATTCTCTTTAATAGTCTCATCTTTAGGTTTATCCTTGTTAATAGGTGCGAGTGCTCTAGCAGCATCTTCTATTGCCAGAATTGACTCTTCACATTTAGATGTTTCTGGCTCAAGTATTTCTGTCGGTGATGGAGTTCTGAATGAAGTTACGTACCAAAATAACAGCCATATTGACTTCTATGCTATGGTGTCGCGTGAAGTTACAGGATTCGATCCAGAAGTGTTTAATCGAAGAGTTTACGATTATGAAGAAGGCTCCGTATATAATTTAAAAGTAACTAACGGAAAGTATTATCCGCGCTCGAAATGGGCTGGCGAAAGTGGAGCGGTTTATGCGAATGGTTTAACATATATCGAAAATCAGTAGATGAAGGGAAAGCAATATGAGGGTAATGTCAACCTCGTATTGCTTTCCGCATCTGATCGCTAAAATGAGGTGTACCATATGAAGGTTTTCAATTCTATGAACGTCATGTGGATCCTTTTTCGGAGAAATCCGCTTTTTTGGATTTTGCTAGTTTGTTTTCTTACGTATGTGTACTACGGTTTTCATTTTTATTCTACCGGATATAACTTTTCTCCTGGGGAAGCATTAGTAAGAATGAGTTTTGCAGTACAAGGGGGAATGCTTGCTTTTTTATTTTTTGGGGTTTTATTGATTAGACTGGAAGAAAATAATCATTTACACGATATATTTTCATCGATCCCAAAAGGAAATTTTTCTAAGTTTATCGGGAAATTACTCTTTTTTTTCATTCTTGTGTTATTGATTTGTTTATTTGTTTTTTCCATCTATGTATTTTTGTTTTTGCCAAAGGGTATATCTTTTCTTCCTTTCTATTATGATGCGTTTCTTTATATTGTCCTATACTGGGGAATTTCCTTCTTTTTATCTATGCTAATAGGAGCTTTGTTGGCATCTTGGTTTAAGGGAAAAATCATTTACCCTCTTATTCTTTTCGTTTGGGCGTTAATTGGGCCGGCAAATTCTTATTTTTTTGGTACAGCCGCATCCAAACCGGTATTCTCTGATTTTCTTGCATGGATCAATCTTGGAGAACCAAACCCTTATGCGTTATTTAACGATTTATATGGATTTGAACTTTCTCTTTACCATTGGATGAAACGATTATTTATGCTGCTATGTATCAGTTTTCTTTTTCTTTTCACCCATTTTTTAAGAAAACGAGGCAACATAGAAAAACGGTTTTATATGTATGTTGCGGTATGTATAGGGAGTATAGGAGCTTTGATTTATTACTTTACTTTAGACAGACAAATCTATATTAGCAATTCTCTACTGGCAGGAACAAGGGAGCGTGTCGATGAAACGTACTATCGGGCTTTGTCTCATGAGAATTCTGTACCGCATCAAGTGATTGCGATTACAAAGTATGACGTCCATATGAAGATAAAACGGCTAGTAGAGATCGATACCGCTATTACAATAGTGAACAATCAAAAACAGCCGTTAGACAATATATCCTTGTCTTTGTACCATGGATTTAAGGTGATAGACGTTTCGAGCAGCCATAAAAAATTGTCATTCCAGCAAAAAAACGATCTTTTAAACATTCAGCTGCCAAGCGAATTGCCACCTAAGCAAAGTTGTCAGCTTTCCATTTCTTATAAAGGATTGAGTTCGCCGTTGTTCTTCGCTAATTCACGAGCGGTATATTTGCCATATTACTTTCCGTGGCTGCCATCGAGCAATGTAGAACCTGCTTTTCAATATACGAAAATTGGTCTTATTAGAAATAATCATCAGTGGGGCAATGATGCCGAAATTACTTTAACCTATGACGGGCCTACTCCTTTATATACGAATATAAAAAAGGTTGGGAGTAAGAAATGGCATGGAAGATCTTCATTTGGGTTATCGGTAGTGGTTGGTAAGATAGCGGAAATGAATAGGAAGAACGATGGTACGCAATTTGTGCAACCGATGACTTGGGAGAAGAATATGTACCAATATCCTGAATTTAAAGAGCGCACTAGTCATATTATGGAAACCATTTCACGCAACTTTCATATTCCATATGAAGGGTTTCCAAAGTTGGTTGTTTTTGTCCCTATTCTCTCCATTAATGATTTCGCTGTCGAGGAGTACATATGGTTTGCCTCTGACCATCTTATTTATGGGACGTCATTGCAATATCAGGCAACCATTCTTCCGCAGGATGAGGCCAATTATACGTATATGCTCGTTCCTGCTCTTACTTGGAAATACAAAGGGATTCCAATAAAAGATATGGAGTATCTCCATTTATTCGATTCCGTTTATGCTTACGTCTATAACCAACAACATGGCATTCCAGATGACGGCAGTTTTTTGCCTCGTATGAATCCGATAAAATCGGAAAAGGATCAAATTAAAAGCAGTATCGTCCAATGGATAAAGAAGGAAGGAAACGTGGAAATGAAAAATCGCTTTTGCCAAGAGTGGTTCCAGCTTATTGAAAGTGGAAGTCAGGATTGGAACGAATTAAAGAAGCTCGTAGAGCAATATATCGTCATCAAGGAGGATTTATAAGTGTCCGTACTAGAAATTCGAAATGTGAAAAAGCGGTATAAAAACAAGGTTGTATTAAATAATATTTCATTGAATATCAAGGGAACTTACGGTTTGCTCGGTCCTAATGGGGCTGGAAAAACAACATTAATGAAGATCATAGCGACTTTGCTTCCTTTGGAAGAAGGGACAATTACTTTCGGTGATATTTCGTGGGAGAACGACCAAAGAGTGAAACCGTTAATTGGCTATTTGCCGCAGTATTTCTCCGCTTATAAAACGATGAAGGTTTATGAAGTGCTTCATCATTTTGCTATTTTAAAAGGAATTACTAACAAAGAACGCAGAATATCGGAGCTTGATGCGGTGCTGGAAAATGTGAATCTTTATGAACAGAGAAACGAAAAAATCAAGTATCTGTCAGGTGGAATGATCAGAAGAGTTGGGATTGCTCAGGCTTTATTAGGCAATCCGAAAATTGTTATTGTAGATGAACCTACTGCTGGATTGGACATTCAAGAAAGGGTAAGATTTCGCAATTTGCTTCGGAAAATCTCCGCCAACCGAACCATTATTATTTCTTCCCATATTGTCGAGGATTTAGAAACAACATGTGATTATGTTGCTATGATGAATAAGGGGACAATTCTGTTGGAAGGATCAAGACAAGAAGTGTTGCAAATAGTAGACGGACTCGTGTGGGAAAAAGACGTGAATTCGCGCGACTTAGAACAAATTCCGGAATCGCAAATTATTTCGGTGAAAGAAGCCGGGGATCGCTATATTGTTAGAATGTTATCGCAGGAAAGCATAAAAGAGGCGAAACGTGTTCATCCGACATTGGAAGATGCTTACCTTTATATGATGAAGGGGGATAACCATTGAAAAAGATAAATCTTGTTTTTGAAATAAAATCAATGGGATGGTCATTTTTTCTCCCCCTTATTGTCTTTCTGTTGTTTATATATCAATTGGCTACATATCAAGGTTTTTCTTTATATATTTATAATACGCTTGAATTTCTTATTGCTCCTCTTGCGTGCTGGTGGATCATTCATTTATATGATGAATATTTTGAGGGAGGATTGCACGAACTTCTTCCCAGCTATCCATTATCGAGATGGTATCATGGGATATCCCGTGTATTGCCGTTTATACTCATGTATTTATTGCTGTTGGTAGGAAGTTTATGGATGGTGCATTCTGTAGTGGAAAATCAAGATTATGCCCCTTTGCTTGTTTATGTTGGAACACTAAGCTTGCTATTTGCGACAGTCGGTTTTTTGTTAGTTGCGATTTTTCGGAATGTCATGGTGTCGATCGTTATGATTGCCACTTATGTAGTAACGGAGTATTTAACGAATGGAGAAGTAATGCCATGGTATCATGCGATGGCTTTTGTCTCAAGCCCTTTTTCTTTTCGTGACGTTATGTCAAAAGCGATAGTCAATGGGGTGCTCTCTGGTTTCTTTTTATTATTGGGCCAGACCGTGCTGTCGATGGTTTTGACTAAACGATATACATAAACAAACCCGTGGTGCTAGTTGAGCGTTAGAACTCAACTAGCCCTAGTGTGACCAACGAATAGGCTAACAATATGCCGTCGAGCGCTACTTCAAATCCGATCATGGAATTCGCTCGAATCTCTGTGATCCGGTATTGGTCAACCAGAACCGAGAACACCGTCTCGATCACTTTGCGTTTTTG
>NZ_FOJS01000087.1 GCF_900111865.1 Parageobacillus thermantarcticus
TCGCGACATCACAGATGATGGAAGTTCATTCGTTCTTCCATGGGAGTTGATTAAAGAAATATCTTTATCATGAAAAAAGGATAACCAAATGGCATTCCTTACATTTTTTGAACACAAAGTTTATTCTTTAACTTTTAGCAATCGCATGCTGTTTAATGTTACGATTAATGTTGCTCCCATATCGGCAAATATCGCTAACCAAAGTGTTAACCAGCCAGGTACAATTAACAGTAACGCCAATGCCTTAATGCCCAAAGAGAAGGTAATGTTTTGCTTAATAATTGCTAAAGCTTTGCGGCTCAATTTAATCGTATATGGCAACTTACTTAAATCATCAGACATTAAAGCAATATCGGCTGTTTCGAGGGCTGTATCGGTTCCAGCACCGCCCATCGCCACACCAACGGTTGCGGCTGCAAGAGCTGGTGCATCGTTCACACCATCCCCAACCATTGCGACGCTTTGATACTTGTCGCGAAGCTCTTTAATGAAATTCAGTTTATCTTCTGGAAGTAAATCGGCTTTAATATCGGAAACGCCGACTTGTTTTCCGATGGCTTCGGCTGTTCTTTGGTTATCCCCTGTCAACATTACCGTTTTTTCAATACCGACTTGATGAAGTTTTCTAATAACTTCTTTCGATGATTCTCTTATTTCGTCTGCCACGGCAATTAACGCCAAAATTTCTTTTTCCGTTCCTAACGCCATGACCGTTTTCCCTTGTGTTTGAAGGGTTGTAATTTGTTCTTTTATTTCTGATTGGATGCCATTTGGAAGAAGTTCTTCAAAAAGACCTGGGCTTCCGACATAATACATTTTGTTATTTACTTTAGCTTTCACACCTTTACCTGTAATGGATTGGAATTCTTCAACCGATACATCATTAAAATTCAATCCGTTTTCTTCCGCTTTTCTTATAATGGCGGAAGCAAGTGGATGCTGTGAGCCTTTTTCAATTGCTGCTGTAATGGTCATTAATTCATTTTCATTGCCATTATAAGTGACCACATCAGTGACAGATGGAACACCTTTTGTTAATGTCCCTGTTTTATCAAAAGCGATGACTTTTAGAGATCCTGCTTCTTCTAAATAGATGCCGCCTTTAATTAACACACCGTTTTTCGCTGCATTTCCAATGGCGGTTACAATCGAAACAGGAGTGGAAATGACCAGCGCACACGGACAACCAACCACTAATACAGCTAGACCTCGATAAATCCATTCGCTCCAATCAGCCCCCATAAATAATGGCGGAATAATGGCTAGTAAAAGAGCAAAAATGATAATGGCTGGTGTATAGTATTTGGCAAAACGATCCACAAACGCTTGAGAAGGTGCTCGTTCTGCTTGAGCTTCTTCCACTAAATGGATGATTTTCGAAAGAGTTGTATCTTCTACTCGTTTTGTCACTTTTACTTCCAATAATCCTTCTTCATTCAATGTTCCCGCAAAGACTTCATCACCAACTGTTTTAGCTACGGGAACACTTTCCCCTGTAATCGCAGCCTGATTTAACGTAGATGTACCCTTGATGATGATGCCATCCATCGCTAATTTCTGACCAGGCTTCACGATCATAATATCCCCGACTTGAATATCGTCAACATGGACCATCATTTCTTCATTTCCACGGCGAATTAATGCTTCTTTTGGAGCAATATCCATCAACGATTCAATGGATTGACGAGCTTTGTCCATGGAATAACGCTCTAATGCTTCACTTATTGCGAATAGAATGACAACCGTTGCACCTTCTCCCCATTCACCAATCGCTGCAGCTCCTAAAATTGCCACTGTCATCAGCGTATTCATATCAAACTGTAATCGAACTAGGTTTTTGAAACCTTTAATAAATAGCGAATATCCACCGATTAAAATCGATGCAGCATATCCAATTGTCACAAAGATATGCTCTTCTCCGTATTGCTTCCCTAAAAACCAACTAATCACAAGCAAAACGGCGGAAATGTACACTTTCATGTTTTCTTTTTGCTTCCAAAAAGGTTCACGCTTGACTGCTTTTTCTTTATCTTCTCGAATCTTCAAATTTTCAAAAGCCCCTGCTTTTTCTAATTCTTCGATGGTTGTTGTACCCCAAACGGTAATTTTAGACGCTCCAAAGTTTACTTTAGCATCCTGAACACCGGGCAATGCTTTTACGTTATTTTCAAACTTTGCTGCACAGTTTGCACAAGTAAATCCTTGAACACGGTAGGTTTTCATTTCTTTCTCAGATAATTTTGCTTGTTGTTCAGACACGGACTTTCACCTCTTTCTCATGTGCTAACGCAATCATGATTAACTGCTTAATATGGTCATCATCCAGCGAATAAAATGCTAGCTTTCCTTCTTTTCGATACTTTACAATCCCTTGTTTATAAAGGGTGCGTAAATGATGGGAAGTTGTTGCAACAGAAGCCCCAATGATATTGGCGATATCACATACACATAATTCATCTTCTTGGCATAGAGCATACAAAATTTTAGATCGGTTTTCGTCTGACATAGATTTGAATAGCGATGCTAATTTACCAAAATCAAAATACTCCATTTTCTTTTGTACCTTATTCACCTTTTCTTCATCAAAGCAATAAATTTCACAAGAATCATCTGTTCTCTGAAATTGTTCTTTTTTATTAGCACTTGCCATAACGTCACCCCTGTGTTTTCATTCAAATATACATTTGATTATTTTGTAAGTTTATTGTAATATGAAAATAAATCCTTGTCAAATATTAGAGTAACCATTTGAATAAAAAATTATTTTTCTAAGAGGTGATAAAAATGACAAAACAAATTAGAATGTCCCCTTGCTCCTTACCTAGATGAAGTCTAGGATTTGTGTAAAAAGAAGCGGCACAAAGCGGTTTTTTCCGGAGACCTAAGTTCGCTGGACTGGGAGTCGGATTTTACACAAACATTAGGACTGGGCCGGCGATAAAGGCTTTTATGGCAAATGCCAATACACCTTAATGAAATATTTTATAACAGGAAATTCTCCATTCGCTAACCAAAGAAAGTCTGCAACAACAAATATGCGTTTAAGCTGATAATCACAACCGCTACCATCCAAGCAAGAACTTTCAACCATAATGGATTTGCGAACTCACCCATTTTCTTTTTATCGCTAGTGAATTGAACGAGAGGCACTACCGCAAAAGAGAGCTGCAAAGAAAGAATCACTTGGCTCAAAATAAGTAATTGAGCCGTTCCGCTTTCGCCATAAAGAGCAGTTACAACAACGGCTGGGACAATGGCAATCAATCGAGTGATCAGCCTTCTTAACCAAGCAGGAAGGCGAATATTTAGAAAACCTTCCATCACAATCTGACCAGCTAAGGTTCCCGTTAATGTGGAGTTTTGACCAGAAGCCAACAAAGCAACTCCAAATAAAATACTTCCAAGTGTTGTTCCAAGCAGTGGAGAGAGCAAGTGATAAGCATCGCCAATCTCCGCAACATCTTTCATTCCTGCTTTATGGAACGTAGCAGAAGAAACAATAAGGATCGCTGCATTAATAAATAAAGCGAAGAAAAGTGCAATGGTTGAATCCCAAGTGGCATATTTAATCGCTTGTCGTTTGCCCGAGCTGGATTGTTCGTATTGACGTGTCTGTACAATGGAAGAATGCAGATAAAGATTATGTGGCATTACGGTTGCACCTAAAATACCGATTGCGATATAAAGCATTGCTGGATTGTCAATAATTTCTTTGCTTGGAACAAATCCCTTCAATATGCCTCCCACATCTGGCTTAGAAAGAAAGATTTCAATCGCAAAACAAGCACTAATGGTTAGAATTAAAACAACCACCAACATTTCAATATAGCGAAAACTTTTATTCTGCAATAGCAATACGACCAGTACATCTAGAACTGTAATCATAACCCCATATATTAATGGAATGCCAAAGAGCAAATTCAAAGCGATTGCCGCCCCGATCACTTCCGCTAGATCAGTAGCCGCGATTGCCAACTCGCATAAAACCCATAAGACCATTGCCACTGGCTTGCTGTAATGATCGCGACAAGCTTGTGCTAAATCCCTTCCCGTTACAATTCCCAACTTACCAGCTAATGCTTGAAGCAATATTGCCATTAAATTTGAAAGCAAAATAACGGAAAGCAACGTGTATCCAAACTGAGAACCTCCTGCAATATCAGTCGCCCAGTTTCCCGGATCCATATACCCCACTGCAACTAAGTATCCTGGTCCAGCAAACGCAAGAAACTTTTTCATCCAAGAACCCGTTTTTGGTATACGCAAACTTCTATATACTTCGGGCAATGTTGGTTGTGTCCGTTTCTTTCTCCAACCTTCCTCAACGACTAACGGCAGTTTTTTTATATTTTCACTCATGATGATCACCTCATGATTGGTTTTCGCTAAATATTTTGCATTAAGGAAACTTTTGGGGTAAAAAAATTTGCTCCTACAACTTAGAATTAGATATATGTAAGAGCAAAGAAAATGTTGCCTAAATAAATTGTACATCAGAAACTTTTTTAGTCAATGGAAACTTTTATCGTTTGTTAGTTTAAGATCGCTAAAATATTGAACAAGGTACTGACCTTGTTCAAACCATTTAATGATATTTGAAGCTTATGTTTGAATGAATACTCTCCCACTTACGCT
>NZ_FOJS01000046.1 GCF_900111865.1 Parageobacillus thermantarcticus
CTTTCCTATTGCCTTTTTTGGCCATTTTCAGTATACCCGCACGGATCAGGAGCGTATACCGCACTCACCAAGTGGTGGGGATTTTCACGGAAAAGCTCCATGAGCAACTTTTGCTCTCCACCCGGCATGAAAATAGCTGTTTCAAGCGCGCGCATTTTCATAGAAAACATCATAGATGTCTCTAGGCTTCACTGTCATAATGTTTATTTCTACTCCTCAAGCCATTCTCGATGATCGGGATTATTTGGATCTAAAATGACTTTCCCCTCATCATCAACCTTGAATAACTCGACTTTTCCGCTTTCCATTAATTCCTTTATACAACTTTTTTTCATTTCAACAACCGGAGTATCCATGTCTTTGCACTCCTTTTTCGTCATTATTTTCACCCCCCGAAAATAATTTCGGGTACCATTATATCCGGAAATAAAATGATTTATGATGATAAGTTGTATACAATTGTATCATAATCTCCACAAAAGAGGAGAGATTGGCCTCAAAAAATTTTTATAGTATTCATTCAGCTCATAATTGAACCCAAGAAGGCGCTCGCAAACCAGCATATCTCCAATGAATAATTCTTATACGGTGAGGAAAACGTGCTGATTTTGCTGATCTTGTAATCTTTAACGCAATAGCAAGTGCACGACTACCTCTGAAGCCTAAAATAAGAACAGGACGATAAGCACCGTCCTGTCGTGGATCTTGAAATGAAAATAGATATCGTAATTCCTCCTGGCACCGTCAGTCTTCTAACCACCGTTGATGAACAGGATTATTTGGATCTATAATGACAACACCGTTAAAATCAACATCCAGCATGTCACCAGGAGGTAGTCGATCAAAGTCAATTTGTGAACTTAAAGCAGCATTCATCTGTACATATCGAGCTTGTCTAAACCGTCTGGAACGGAAAGTTCTAGATGATTGAAATCCTTTTCTTCTGATAACAGGAGTTTTCAATTGACGATTCTCCTTTCTTTTCACATGCCATCACCACCTGAAAAGGGTAGTAATAGCATATGCAATATTCAGTAAAAATTATACATTTATAACAAGCACAATCAAAATGTCTACGATATCATCATAACATATCCAAAAACCACAGTGAGCAAAAGAAATTAATGGATTGGTTCTTTTTTATATTGTATTTGAGTGGTTTGCATAATAATACATCAAAAAAATAATGAAATAATTAATTTAGTGGATAAGTTAACTTATTTTTTTATTTTATAGTTTACATAATGTAAAGTGAAACGATAAAAAATGATAAAACAGTAAGTTAACTTAATAATCGCGTATAAACTTTGATAACTTGTATAAAACATCCATGAGTAAGCTTTGCTCGCCACCCAAGCACGAAAATAACCGCTCATGGATTCGTTGTTTTCA
Organism: Parageobacillus thermantarcticus; assembly: GCF_900111865.1. Classification (GTDB taxonomy): domain Bacteria; phylum Bacillota; class Bacilli; order Bacillales; family Anoxybacillaceae; genus Parageobacillus; species Parageobacillus thermantarcticus. The sequence continues at coordinate 1,393 of NZ_FOJS01000046.1, forward strand.
CGGAAAATTTACAAAAATCATAAAAATATACACAAAAATATTAGAAAAATATTAGAATTTCTATCTACGTTAAGTATCGAAAAGAAGTTTTTTAGTTTTGACATTAACTATTTGATGAGAAAGGATTGAATAATTTGTTGGATTGTGAATCCTTTCATCATCAGTAGTTAATGATAGATACCAAGAGGGAAAGGGGGAGTGAAGGATGGCTAAGTTTGATGATTTTGATTTGGACATTGTTGTCAAAAAGCAAGACAACATTGTACAACCTAATATTACAAGTAAATCTCTTTGTACCCCGGGTTGTATCACAGGCATCTTAATGTGCTTAACGCAAAACTCCTGTGTATCTTGCAACTCTTGCATTCGATGCTAATGGTTCTGATTCATCAACATCCATTCAACCATGTTAGCGTTAAACGACTTTAAGAAAATCGGTCACAAGCCAACTTTCGACAGAAAATAGAGGGAATTTGGCACTTAAATTCAACCTTGATCAACACTCGTCAAGGGAGAGAAGGAAGTCAGTGAGGGCAAGGGCAGAAAGAGTATAAGAAGCCCTTGTCCATTCTTGATTTTTCCGTTGATGGGGTTGGAATGGTCAAAGATTCTCTCGGTTGGAGCAGACACGATAAGACAACACGATTTTCTTGATGGCATCCAACATAAAAGAACAAGTAATGCCAACCCTTTGACGCGAATTACGTCTCGTCCCCCGCAGAACGAACCAGACAGCTTGTAGGAGTATTTTATAGACTGTTGGCAGGGTGATAAAAGGAATCTTAGTGATACCGCTTGCTACAGTAGTTACGTTAGGGATAGGGCACGAGTCATTTGTTTCCATATGGCATCACCTACAACTTACGGGAGATTGAGAATCATTGAGTTGGAGGCTTTATTTATGAAAGATCTTATCTTTAAAAACATCGATACGTTTATGATTCGAACACCAGTTCTATCAGTGAACAATTATTTAAAATTTTTTGATCAAAGACTTACCGAGAAAGAAATGAAAGAACATCTGTTGGAAATTTGCAATAATCCTGTATTCAGAGAGAGTATCTTAATAGCAAGTAAAAGTTTATACAATAAAATGATTGATTTTTGCAACGGCAAGGAAATAAAAAAATATGATTATTTTCTTAAAGCCATTTATAAGTATTTGATAAGAATTAGCACGAGACCAACGCCGTTCGGTCTTTTTGCAGGAATAGACTTTGGCGAATATACAGATGAAAATACATCGATAAGATATGGAGCGAATAAGTATAAGAAATTTGCCAGACCGGATTTGGAATGGCTAATGAAGATCGTGAAGAAATTAGAACAAGAACAATATGATAAATTATGGTTCAAGATTAACGACAGTATATTTTTTAAAGGAGAACGGGTATATTTATTACATTCGACGTTAAAAGACAGCGACAAGAAAGTCAATGAAATCAGCGCCAGAGTAACTTCTCCTTTTGAAATCACGTATGAATTGGCCGGCAATTTGATCCCTTACCAAAAATTAAAAAAAGAATTAATGAAAAGATTTCAAAATACGATTGAAGGAAAAATTGAACATTTTTTAAAACAATTAATAGAAAACGAGTTTTTAATTTCTAATCTCCGTCCACCATTAACTGTGATGGATCAGCTTGATTATCTGATAAAGGAATTGAAAAAAAGCAATATAGAAGAATGGGTCAACGAGTTAATCGATATTCAAGAGGAGATTCGCAGATATACCATGACACCTTTAGGCGAAGGTGAAAAAATATATAAAGATTTGCACAGAAAAATGACGAATTTGGCAAAGACAAAATATGTATTGCAAGTTGATACGAAATTAAATTTACAAGAAAAGAAACTGAACAAACAAGTTATAAAAGATTTAAATCAATTAATGCGCATACTTTTGCCTTTTTCGATGACCTATCAACAAACAGATTCTCCGTTTTCAAGATATAAGCAAGAATTTATCGAAAAATATGGTGTGGACAGAGAAGTGCCTTTACTGGAAATGCTTGATGATGATTTCGGTATAGGAGCTCCTATGGATTATGAAAATCCCAAAAACGCAAGACTCAATGTCGGCGTGATCAATCAATTGACCGATGAGCAATTAAGAGAATATTTTCTTAATAAATATGTAGAGGCGGTTAAAGACAAGAAAAGTATAACGATAACGGAAGACGAGATAAAAGAATTGGGGCTGGATGATTATGATTACAACAGCATCCCGGATTCATTAGACATTAACGTAATCATAAAATGTGATTCCAAGCAAGATTTTGAGAACAATAATTTCAAATATTATCTTGGTCCTAATTTAGGATCTACCCATGCAGGGAAAAGTTTTGGAAGATTTTCTTATATGATGGAAGGTGAAGAGAAGCTTTTCGAAACATTAAATGAAGAAATTTTGAACCTGAATAATGATTCTGGTGAGTATGTAACTTGTGAAATCGTTTATTTGCCAAATGAAACGAGAAATGCAAATGTAACAAGAAATATTCACAACAGCGAATACGAACTTGCTTTATTTACTAACAACAGCAGAGATGAATATCATCGGTTAAGTTTAAATGATATTCTGATCGGCATAGAAAATGATATTTTTTATGCAAAAAGTAAAACGCTAAATAAAAAATTGATAATTACTATGAATAATATGTTGAATACACGAACTGCACCTAATGCGATTCGTTTTTTGTATGATGTAAGTTTGGACGGTAAAAAAATTTGGTATAATTTCCCTTGGGATACAATATTTTATGACTATTCTTACATCCCCAAAATTGAATACAAAAATTTCACAATATCGCCACAAAAATGGGTGATCAATAAGATTATTAAAACAAACCATAAAATTGATTTTGCGGAATTTAAAAAACGTTTTAAAAAATTTTGTTCTGATTATCATGTGCCGAAATATGTTTATTTAACTTTTGCGGATAATCGGGTTCTGTTGAATACTGAGGACGAAAATTGTTTAAGAATTCTTCATCACGAATTTAACAACAGATACGGAAATATTATTCTAAGTTCTTATGAAGATGCTGATCTTAATTTGGTTAAAGATAGCGCCGAAGAAGAATATATTTGTGAATTGGTTATTCCGTTAGTTAAAGTGAAACAAGAAAATAACAAATGGTACGCCAAACCGAAAAAATCAAATCATATCCCAAGTTTATCGGATATAAGAATAAAATTGCCTTTTGAGGATTGGCTTTATTTAAAATTGTACGGAGTCAATTCCAGCGCGGATGATTTAATTGCCTTTTATATTTCAGAATATTGTCGTGAAAAGTTAGCTAAAGGAGAAATTGAAAAATACTTCTTTATGCGGTATGCCGACCCAGAACAACATATAAGATTAAGACTCAATGCCAGTGAAGAGAAACTTTTACAGATTTATCCCGATATTAAACAATGGCTGCGAACTTTAATTGAAAAAAGGGTGCTGAATCGTTTTTCCATCGACTCCTATGAAAGAGAAATTGAGCGTTATGGCGGAACGGAATTGATAAATTTTGCAGAAACCTTATTTTGTTTTGATAGCATAGTAGTAGAAGACATATTAAAGCTAAAACGTTTAAAAACTATTAATTTTAGCGATGAAGTGATCGGAATGGTTTCCATCATTCATTATATGGAACAGTTCGGCCTAGATTATGAAAGCCAATTGGATTTCTTGCAACAGCAAGTAAACAAACAAGACTATCGGGAAGACTTTAAAAGGAATCGATCTTTTTACATGAAAGTTTGTAATACGGACAATGATTGGAAAGGGTTAAGAGAAACTGATGAGGGGATGTTATTATTAAATGTTTTGAACCAAAGAAACAGAAGCATAAAAGAGTATGCAAGCAAAATCCAGGAAGGTCTGGAAGCTTCTTCGGAATTATCCATCTTAGACAGCGTGATTCATTTACACTGTAACAGGTTATTCGGCATCGACCGAGAATTTGAAAAGAAAATCCGTACATTGGTTGCGCATACGTTATATGCATTAAAATATATTAAACTTCATGAAGCAGTTTTGAAAAAATAAAGATTCTGTCCATTGTGCAAGCACTTGGAGTTTGCATAAATGAGTTCACGACTTAAAGCTTTTTTAAACAAAAGCCACCGGCAAAAGATCGGCAAGTCCTCTCCTGTTTACTCAGGCTAAAAAGCCTTTATGACTGGAATAAGGTTTAATTTTAGCACGTGAGGATTGAAAATACTATGAATATAAAAGAGTATGATGATCACGTTACCATAAAAGATATTGTGAAATCAATAAAGATGGTTCCCAAGACGCTTGTTCTCATAAAGAACGTCGACAAAAAAAGTTTTTTTATCATTATTCTTTTAAGTTTATTAATGGGGGTCGCGCCTATTATTACATTATTCGGTTCGCAAAACTTGCTTAATGCAATCGGGTTCCAAAATATTCGTATTATCATATCCTCATTAATTTTTTATATTTTTTCCAATTTATTCAGCGAAATCATCAGCAGTTTTACGGAATATTACCAAAATAAATTTCAAACTTTAATCAATTACAAACTTAATTTAAAAGTCATGGACAAGTGTACAAAATTGTCCTTAAAACATTTTGAGGATGCCGAAGTTTATGATATGTTGCAAAGAGTTCAGAATGAAACACCGTACAAACCATTTGAAGTGTTTTTGTCCATATTAGGTGCAATATCGGCGATTGTAACACTTTTCTCGTCTGTAGTGATCCTGATCAATTGGAAACCTTGGGTGTTGATTATATTAATCTTCATACCAGTCATTTTTTCTTTTTATTTTTTCAAAATCGGTCAAAGAGAGTTTAATGTTAGTTGGCTGCGTGCGCCGGAAAAAAGAAAATCATGGTATTTGTCTTACTTAATGACAAGAGACAACACTTTCAAAGAAGTAAAATTATATAACTTGGCCGGATATATCTTAAAACAATTTAAAGAAATCAACAAAAAGTTTGTCAGACAAGATATTAATCTTTTTAAAAGAAGAACGGTTTTTACATTTATTTTTGAGCTCGTTGAACAAATATGTATAAATATCGTACTTGTCATCATCATCATTTCGGCGTTGGCAGGCGAAATCCTTGTCGGTCACGTCGTCGGGCTTATTCAGGCCTTGAACTTAATTTCCAATAATTCCAGAAAAATATTAAATACGATCCATTCTCTGTATAAAAACAATCTATACATCAATCAACTGTTTGAATTTTTGGATTTGGATGAGGAAGTATTGAATAAAGAAGGCCGATTGGCATTAGGAATAGACAAAATCGAAAATATTAAGATAAGAAATTTAACCTTCAGTTATCCGACGAATCCGAAAGTTGTATTAAAAAATATTAACCTCGACATCAATAAAGGTGAAAGAATAGCAATCGTCGGTGCCAATGGATCGGGAAAAAGTACCCTTATAAAACTTTTATTGAAATTGTATGATCATGATGAAGATAGCATTTTTTACAATGGTGTGTCCATAAATGATTTGGATACTGCACAATTGAGGAAAAGCATTGCGGTTTTGTTCCAAGATTTTGTCAAGTATGAATTAAAATTAAGGGAAAATGTGGGGTTCGGCGATATTACGCGCATTGATCATGACAAGGAATTAAAACAAGCCATGGAGAGGGCGCAGGTAAACTTTATCGAGGATTTGGATACTCAGCTTGGTTTATGGTTTGTTGACGGCGTGCAACTTTCGGGAGGACAGTGGCAAAAAGTAGCTATTGCTAGGGCGTTCTTTCGGGATGCATCCGTATATATATTGGATGAACCTAGCTCGGCACTGGATCCCATTTCGGAAAAAGAAGTCATTGATATGTTTATCAATATGACAAAAGATAAAATCGGTATATTTATCTCACATCGTCTATCAACAGCTAAGCTTGCCGATAAAATCGTAGTGATGAATGACGGTGAAATTATCGGCATAGGTACGCATCAGGAACTTTTGGCTACGAATGATTTATACAGAAGAATGTATGAATTAGAAACTTTGCAAAACGAGGTGGAATATGAGCGTCTCAATGAAAGAGCTGGTTTGTAATGTTGCTAAAAAATTATCGGATTATGAGAATATGAAGCGGATCATTAATCACCCAAGTAATTATATTAAAATCGGAAACAGGAGTATAAATCCGTTTAATGAATTGAGTTTAAGCCATGGTTTGCCGGCTTTATGCGCGCTGTACGGTGAATTGAGCGAACAATATCCCGATGAAGGTTGGGATGTATTGGGGCATCAATATATGAAAAAGATCGGCAAACAAATTAATCAGCACGGTTTCTCTTCTTTATCCATGTTTACCGGATTAGCCGGGGTTGGTCTTGCAGCAGTATGTTTATCCAAAGGAGGGAAAAGATATCAAAACTTTATCTCAAATATTAACCAGGTCATCGAAGAAAGAATAGAAGAAATCATCGATTATTTGAAACAGAAACCGTATCCGAATATGGATGATTATGATGCCATTTCGGGCGTTGCGGGTATAGCAAGTTACTGCCTATTATTTCCGCAAGAGATGAAAAAAAGCATAACGTTAATCTTAAAATACATTGTAGACTTGTCTCAAGACAAACAGATTGAAGATATAAAAGCCCCCGGATGGTATATTCCTCCTGAGAACTCTTTTTCGGAAATGGAAAAAAGAAACTGGCCATCCGGTTTCTTTAACATCGGGCTGTCTCACGGCATACCTGCTTTATTAATTGTCTTGTGCAATGCCAAAAAACTGAATATTTATGTAGACGGGCAAGATGAATGCATTCAAAAATTAGCCGATTTTCTTATTAAGTTTCAGATTAAAGATGAAAATGGAGCTTATTGGGGCACCCATGTTTCTCTAGAAGAATACAAAAACGGATCCGTCCTGAACAAAAATACAAGAGATGCATGGTGTTACGGAACTCCTGGTGTCGCTTATTCGTTGCTTATAACAGGTAAAACGCTAAAAAATCAATCATATATTGACTGCGCCGTCAGCGGAATGAAACTGGCAAGTAAACGGCTTTACGACATTTTTTCTCCTTCCTTTTGTCATGGTTTATCAGGAGTTGCGTATATCTGCAACAGATTTTATGAAGAAACGAATATAAGCTATTTTAGAAAAACAGCCCACAAATTGGCCAATGATATAATGGAATTTTACAATGATGAATTTCCTTTTGGTTTTAAAAATATTGAGGGAAGTGAAGAGAACAAGGAATATTATGATTGTGTCGGATTAATAGACGGAACGGCGGGAATTTTATTGACGCTATTAGCTATACAAAACTCTAAAAAAACGCCTTGGGACTGTGCATTTTTATTATCTGAAGTTTAAATTTTATTTATTAGGCTAGGAAAAAACAAGGTATTCTCTTATGAGGTTAAGAGGTTCCCTATCTGCATAGATATGGAATATGTTAAAATGCTGTTAGCTATAAGGTGGGGTATGAAAAAGTGAGTAAAAGAAAAATATTGGTAGTTGACGATAATGAAGATATTTGTCTTACGATCAAACAATATTTGGAGCTTTATAATTATATGGTTGAAATTGCACACAGCGGCACGGAGGCGTTGAAAATGATCAGCGGCGATTTTGATTTGATTATATTGGATATTATGATGGAAGGCATTGACGGAATGGAATTGTGTGGTATTATCCGTGATAGAGTGGATTGCCCCATTATATTTGTCAGTGCAAAAACGCTGGAGGAAGATAAGGTTCAAGCTTTGTCTATCGGTGGGGATGACTACATAACCAAACCCTTTGGTTTAAAGGAGTTAAAAGCAAGAATCGATTCCCACTTAAGAAGGGAAGAGCGGATCCGTTCGAATGAGAGATATCTTTTAAGTTCTAAAAATATTACCATTGATCTTTTGGCCAATGAGGTCTTTTGCAAAGGGGTTAAATTGCACTTAACAAAAAAAGAATATGAGATTATTAAATTGTTAATGTTGAATAAAAATGTGGTTTTTTCCAAAGAAAGAATTTTTGAACGTGTATGGGGATTGGATTCAGAAAGTCAGTTAGAAACGGTTACAGAGAGCATTAAAAATATCAGGAAGAAAATAAGAGCTTTAGATAAAGAAACTTCCTATATTAAAACATTATATGGATTAGGTTATAAATGGGATGTTACATATGAAAAAAGATAAAACAATAAAAAGAGATTTTTATTTATTGGTTGTTAAGATCTTCTTGTCAACCATTGTATCCTCACTTATTACTTATTTATGTTTATTATTATTCATATTTATGTTTACAAATAATAATACTATCAAACCGACGAATTATTTTGTTAAATATCTCGATTTAATTGAAGAAAAGATTGAAGAAAACTCAGCATCAATTTTAATGGGGCGATTAATTGATACAAAGTCCTATAGCGAAAAGATTCAGGGGGAAGTTTTGGACATCAACGGTAATCATATGTATGGTGATAAGGGAGTTGCTGGGGACAAAATAGATGTTGGTGAAGTTATAAATCATGAGATTGTAAAAGGAAGTTATGTTTACAGATTTATACCTATTAAACATGATAACTCTATTCAAGCGGTGTATGTGCTGAAAGCCCCTTTCGGATTCATCATTAATAATAATGATCGCCTCGGAATAGTGTTTATTTATGTTGTATTGTTGATTTCTCCGTTGATATTTTTTATTATATATTTAATTTTATTTACATCCAGGCTGTATAAATCATTGTTTAATAATATTAAAGTGTTGCTTCAGGCTACCGATAAAATTTCGAACGGTGATTTTGATTTTAAAGTCTCGGGGCTGAAAAGAAAAGAGTTTATAAGGATACAGGATTCGTTTAATACAATGATCAGCGCCCTTAAAGAGATGATTGAAAGTTTATCAAAGATCGATGATGAACGGAAAATCATGGTGTCATCGATTGCCCACGATATAAGAACTCCATTAACCGTAATCCGAGGACAAATCGATTTAATTAATGATCTGAAGAACCAAGATCATTTTGATATTACTCCCCATTTGGATATTATCCGCAAGAATTGCAGCAAAATGAGCATGCTTACAGACAATTTGTCGTTGCTATATAAAGTGGAAAAAGCACACTTCTTATTGAATATTAAAAGAATTGATTTAAACAAAATGCTTAATGAGAAAAAGCAAGAAATATCAACAATGATCTATAATAAAAAATCCGTAAACATTTATTTTGATGTGAATTTAAGGAAACAATTTTATTTTCTTGACGAAGCCATGTTAATGAGGGTTTTGGATAATATTTTATATAACAGCCTGAGATTTACAAAAAGTGGGGAAATTAAACTGGAAGTGCGTGATGAAGCAGACGGACACGACAACAAAATCTATTTTAAATGTTCGGACACAGGGACAGGGTTCAAGGAAAAAGATACGTCTCTGTTGTTCAAGGCATTTTATCAGAATGAACAATATAAAAATCATTTTGGTTTAGGCCTTTATATCGCGAAAAAAATTGTAAACAATTATGATGGGGAGATTTGGGCTTACAACAATGAAAACGGAGGAGCAACCGTTGAGTTTTATATTAAGGAGATATCAAATTATCCCCAAATTTCACAACCTCCCAACAACCCTAGTAAATGAAGATGGGCGTTGGCGGCGGAAGAAAGGCTAGAGAAAGGTGTGCATATCCCCATCTTTCTCTAGCTGCTGTCTACTTGTTTGAGATTATACGGGTTGTTATAAGCTCTATTTCTTATCGCAACGTTGAGATTCATTTTCTTTTCGCAATTAGAAATTGATTGTTGATTGTTACGGCCACTTCTTCTTCCGGGCTTACGCCTTTTATGCTGTATACCCAACCAAAGTTCAAGTGAGTTCTTTTTTCATCTTTTTTATCAGGAACAATTTCGATCTTTCTCAGCTCTTTTTTGCTTAGGATTTGATGATGCTCATTAATGGTAATCGTTTCTGTTACTTTCCCAATCGGTTTGTTCAATTGATGTCGATCTACTTTTGACGCTTGAATGACATAGGTTCGGCCTTGATAGCTAATTTCTTTTAAATTTTTCTTGTTCAGTTCGTATTTTGGCAATGTTCGATCGATCGCCATATTGTGTGATGCCGTTTTTTTCAGGTCGCTGAAAAGCGAACAACCTCCTAAGAATATGGTTCCAATCAGTATCAGGAATAAGATGGAATTTTTCATATCTGCTCTGAGACCCCCTTTTTCAACATCATGCCTAGATGGAAGGTGAATCTTCATTCATGCGGTTTATTTCCTTCCCAACGATGAAACCAGATGGAACCGATGATCGTTACAACCATGAAGCATGTGATCGCAGGTACAATCCCTTTCCATAACTCCTGAGAATAGGAACTTGCCAACTGCATGCCCAAGGCCTGTTTTACCTCGGGCATTAATAACATGGGAACTTGCGAAAGGCGAACGGCCCAAGCCCATGGAATATAATTCCATATATGATCTCCTAAGACAGTTGCCCCGATGATAGCCGAAATAAGGAATCCTCCGCCTCCGATCGCTATAGATGCACCCATACCGAATGCAAAGCTGATAAGCATATGCATGGAAAAAAGAATTAGTGAGCCAACAACAGACAACAGCGCTCCCTGCAAAAACAAATCATAATGGACATTGTCTATGTTCAATATATATCTCATCCCTAACAACATAAGGAAAGTTGCCAAGAATATGTCCGCAATTGCTGCAAAAATCAGCAGAAAAAGTTTGCCTAAGTAAAATTTCGCTCTTGAAATAGGACCGGTCAACAAGTTCATAAAACATCCCGATTTTTCTTCCTGGTATGAAATCAAACCGGTAAGCAGCGAGATAATAATAGGTAAAGAGACAGTCAATACTTCAAAAAATCCTCCGTATATTTTAACTTGCCAAGAAGAGAGAGCATTGTATCTGGAAAAATACCATAACATAAAGATTGGATAAATGACCGGCGTTACAAACACGATCAGTCTGATTGTTGTACGCCTTGTTTTTAACCATTCGGAAGACAGAACCTGCAGAAAAGACATTTCAGTTCACCTCTTTTCTCGAAAACCAAAATGCTGTAGCAAAAGACAATAAAAGAAAAATGACAATGGAGATGGCAATTCCCATGGGAATAACGGAAGGATCCAATAAAGTGCTTCCTTTTTCCAAAGGAACTCCGTTCGGATGAACCCCCACAATCGGGCACATCAGTCTCATTCCCCAGCTCCATGGAATATACATCCAGTACGATTCTGAAGCCATTACTACTCCTAATACAATCCCTATCACACTTACAATAATGGAAATCACTGTTCCGAATCGTTCTGCAAAAAACAACCCTATAGGAATGTATGCTAAAGATGTGATCCAAATGGTAAGGCTGGCCAATATGACGACAGTTGCTGATGAAATACTGTTGGGCAAAATTAATTTTAATATGATTAGCAATAGAATGAGTTCAATTGTTGAGAGCAATGTATAATAGGCAATTACAATGATTTTGCTGAACCATATGCGTATAATACTAATATCATGGCAACGTAAGGATCTATAGTTCCCCGACTTTTTTTCTCTCATTGCCGAAAGCGATGCGATCAATGACGTTCCTAACGGAGCAAATATTAACGGCCACCAATTAAATACGGTGTATTCGAAATAATTATATTCTGAATTAATCGTAGGCATGGTAATAATGGCGTACAGTACAAAGAAAAAAGGAGCAATATATACGAGTTTTTTGGCAAAAGTCCGCTTATATTTCAAACGTTCAGACTGGATCATATTCAGCATGATTCCCATCCTCCTTCATCCCTCGTTCACCACATCGATAAAGAGTTTTTCGAGATCTTGGCTTTCGTCGATTTTGCCCTCGTATTTGAGTTTCCCGCTTTGAATAATGCCAATGTAATCTGCTAATTGTTTGACTTCCGACAAGATATGACTGGATAAGATGACCGTGATTCCGTTTTCGGAAAACGATTTGATGAGTTTTCGCAAGTCCTGTATGCCTAATGGATCTAATCCGTTTGTCGGTTCGTCGAGAATCAACAGTTTTGGGTTGTTTAAAAGAGCTTTCGCAATTCCTAGTCTCTGTTTCATGCCAAGAGAAAACTGAGATGCTTTCTTTTTCCCCGTGTTTTCTAAACCGACGATTTTCAAAACTTCTTCGATTCTGGAGTCAGGCAAATGAAGCAATTTGGCATGAACCAGTAAATTCTCATAGGCCGTTAAATTGCCGTAAAGAGCCGGTGATTCGATAAGCGCACCGATATCTTTAAGGTCTTTTCTGCTCCAAGGATGGCCATTTATCATAATTTCCCCTTTTGTAGGACGCAGAAGTCCTGTCAGCATTTTTAAAACAGTGGATTTTCCGGCTCCATTCGGTCCAAGCAATCCATAAATGGTATTTCTTTTGACCTTTATCGATACATTGTCTACCGCTAGTTGTTTGCCGAACGCTTTGCTTAAATGATGGGTTTCCAACATATACTCTCCCATGTTCATGCTCCTTTCATAATGAAAAAATTTTATCGTGATGTTGCTTCTGGCTGGAATAAGGACAAACATAGTATGCTGTCTTCGTGCTATTTTTTATATTAATGCCTCAATCTAATGTTTTTGTAAGAAAAGGAACAAATTGATGATGTTTTCTGTGGATCGATCTCTTTCATAAGGAGGCAAGACGCATAATGACTGGAACATCATGGAAGATATGTTTCAAGGAAGCGGGAGAAAAGTAGATATTGATGACGTGATGCTCAACGGAATCGGCTTTTTCGATGATTGAGTGCGCAAACAGCGAATCCACGGGAGACATGCGGCATTTTTCTATGCGTCGTCACCTTTCCGACTTCATGGGGAAAGGGCGGACAATGGGTGGGGCACCCAGTGGATTCAAGACAGTTTTCTACACAGGGTCCAGGCCACTGTTAAGCACAACGTTCTGTTCAACTGTTTGCGCCTATCCTTCATTATGGGAAGGAGAGGGGGATTTTCATGCCTAGGTGGAGAGCAAAAGTTGCTCATGGATGTTTTCTATGGTTTTCCTTAGAAGCAGTATAACCGGAGTGGGCGCCACTTATGCGCAGGTTAACTTTTCAATAAGCATATATATTATAGTTAACCGATAGATACCAAACAGATTGATTTTGGCTTTGTAGATTATTTCGGAATGTTTGCGTTCCCTTCTGAACGAAGAATGAGCAGGCTGAAAAGGGTGAAAACGGAAGGTGTTCCACAAGGGAGGACACCTTTTCTTCTTCCTAATGTATACGCATATTAAGTAATCATTTAGTGACAATATGTTGTGTTTTTGTTAGGATCAACAACCTTTTGAGACAGCCTCGTATATAATCGCAATAAATAAATTAAAGAAAATTATAAAAAATATATACCAATATATTAGAAAAATATTAGAATTTAGAAAAATATTAGAATTTCGATCTATGCTAAATGCTGAAAAGAAGTTTTTCAGTTTTTGCATTAACTACTTGGTGAGAAAGGACGGAATCAATTATATCGTTGTACACTTTTCATCATCAGTAGTTAATGATAAATATCAACAAGGGAAAGGAGGAAATGAACGATGGCGAAGTTGGATGATTTTGATTTGGACATTGTTGTCAAAAAGCAAGACAACATTGTACAACCTAATATTACAAGTAAATCTCTTTGTACCCCGGGTTGTATCACAGGCATCTTAATGTGCTTAACGCAAAATTCCTGTGTATCTTGCAACTCTTGCATTCGATGCTAATGAATTATATTTATCAACATCCATATTAGACCATGACAGCGTTAAAAAATTCTAAGAAAATTGATCACAAGCCAATTTTAGCTTGAGGAAAATCGATTATTTAGAGAAAATATTTCTAGGGAGAGGAGATCGAATCATGAAGGAAAAAATTAAAATGGTTACTACTTTGATTGCTTTTATCTCATTAATTGTGGTAGGGGGAGTTAGCGCAGCGTCCTATGTTACCTATGCTACAGTTCTCCCGCGCTTTGGAGCTGACACGGAATTAGCGAGCGCAAATAAAGCGACGAACATCCAAAGCAAAGTGGAAAATTCGGTCGTTGGACAAGGATATAAAGCGAATATGTGGATTCAGCAAGGCTCCACGAAAGTGTCGCCAACCGCAAAGGATGTAACCGACAATGACACACGTTATTTCACTGTAGACCAAAGCGCTGTTGGTAAAAAAGTTTCATTAGTTGCGGAAAATGCCTCTTTCACTTATGTCACAGTTGATATTGCGGGTAAATTCTATCCGGATAAGTGATCGGCTCAAAAGCGGATATGATCAACTGCATTTTGGAGAGAGAGCCGTTTCCTTCGTCGAGCTATTCCCCTTCGCCACGAAGGTGGCGAAGGGGATCAGCCCCAAAAGAATATAGGAGAGGATATCATGTATGCAGAGTTATTAAAAATGGTCAAGAACAAGAATTTTTACATCAGCGCAGCGTGCCTGCTGTTGCTCGTCATTGGCGCCGTCGTGACGGGGGTGAAAGAATACAACGAATATGTGAAGTTGCTCCAACGAATCTATCATCACAATCAGAATGTTCTCTCCTTGACATCGCCCCACTTCGCATGGATTGGTCTAGGAGGCTATAGTTTTAACGTGCTTTCAGCCTTATACTACTTCCTTTTTCCATTATTGTTATCGATCCCATTAGCGGATTCGATTTATCGAGACCAAAGCAGTGGAAATCTTCATTACCAATTAACGCGAATGGGTAGAGGCGTATATTACCGGAAGAAATTTTTGTTTGCCTATATCAGCGCGTTTTTCTTATTTCTTCTTCCTCTTCTTCTTGGGGTTGTGCTCGTGAACCTTTTGACCAACCATTGGGATTATTCGAGTTTTTCGCATGCATACAGGCAGCTCATGGATGGGACGCTGCAGTTGCCGGATAATTCATTTGAGGGGGAAAAGAAAACGCTCTTTTCGTCTTTGCTTGCGATCTCGCCTTACTGGTACATATTCGTTTATTACGTGATCGGGGGGCTATTTGCCGGCGGTTATGTTTGCCTTGGTTTGGCGTTTTCGTTAGTGATGAAGAATCGATATTTGATCACGTTGTTGCCGCAAATCATTTATATGGTTTGTTGGGCGGTGTTGACGATCACGAACAAGTTGGGCTGGGACCCATTTAATTTCTTAGTTCCGTCACAACCAGTAGAAGGACTGTCTTATCATAAAATCGTCATCGTGTTCGCTCTCCAATTCATGATGGCCTTAGGGGTATTTTGGTATGGAGTGAAGAAGAATGAGGATGTTCTGTAAACAGAACTTCGATTTTGTCTGGCAAAATGTGCAGCTGCATCGAACCGTCATCAAAACGGTTCTTGGGGTTATGGCCTTGTTGATGATCGCAGCCGTCCTTCCATGGGGATCGAGCACTATTGCGAAGTGGCATAGCCTAAAAGATTTTGTCTTGCTCTATCGGTATGAATTTTTTCATCTGCCTGCTTTTTTATTTCTTTTAGGTTCAACGCTTCAAACCAATATTTGGATTGTGCTAAGAAGATACCGCACTCGGGGACAGATCGGGATGCATAAAGCACTATTGGTCATCGTTTTCGCGGGGCTTGTGTCTCTCGTTGTTGCCGTAGTAGGCGGATTATGTACAGCGTTTGTGAAATATGTGGTATATCCAAACATGAAGCACTACCATGCTGTTTTTTTATATGTGCCACACAGTGATGACAAAAGTTCATTCCTTTATTTTCTCTTCATGTACTTTTTTGTCACCGCCATATTCGGATTGATTTTTGTGGCACTAACGGATCTTTGGGCGAAACGCTTTCTCAGCGTCATGACGGTCATGACGCTGGCCATATTGGATATGTTCACTGCCCGGGTGATTCCTTACGTATTCTACATAAGTGAAAGAGTGTCTCCAGTTTGGACAATGATTTTTTTAGCCTTGATCATCATGATGTTGATCAATATAGTTCGTTTTTCGTCAAACTACAAAAATTATTATGTTCAGGATGATCTCTTATGAAACCGATGTCTTTGGAGTTCACACTCATCAAGGTTGACTTGAAAAGGGTATGGATCACATGCATCCTATTTCCGTTGTTAGGAACGATGATGTCTATCCGATCAGAGGCGTTTTCTTCCAAACACCTATCCGAGTCGCTCGTTCGTTTATTTGGGTCGGTGACGATGTCGAATTGGATGTATTGGTTGATGTTTTGTTTCGGATATGTCGTGTTGCTCCAAATCATTTGGAAAACAAGAGATAAATCTTTTGAATATAAACTATGGATCTTGTTGCGGGATACGACGTCGTACACGATGGCCAGGCTGCTGGTTGGCGTTCTGTTTACATTGGTGTATGTGTTGGCGGCGTTTTTGATCGCCAGCGTTTTCGGTCTCTGTGTGTCGCATATGGCTTTTTCGTTTGACCGTTCACTAGTGCTCATGTTCGTTTGCATCGCAGTGAATTTGTATTGGCATGCCAGCGTGTGGATGTTGTTGAAGGTGCATGCGACGAATCACCTGGCGAATGCCATCATTCTCGCTTTGTTTTTTGTAGGCGTAAAGAGGCCGATGGCTTTTGTTCCTTTGTACTACAGCATGGTGGATCTCTTGCGGGGCGGCCCTATGTTGTGGTCGGCTCTGTTCGTGGAGCTCTTGTTGATCGGTGTGTTCGGGTATCTGACGATAAAGAGAGTGAAGAACGCGGATTATATCTAGGAGGTTTTCGATATGAATGCGATCGTCTTGTCCAATGTTTCAAAAACGATAAAAGGGAGAGAAGTTTTGCGCAATATCAACTTAGAGTTGGAGAGAGGAAAGATTTATGGATTCGTCGGGCCGAACGGATCTGGGAAAACGATGTTATTCCGAGTCATAAGCGGACTTGTGAAGCCGTCCAGCGGCACGGTAGCAGTATTTGGCCAGACGTTGCATAAAGACGTATCGTTTCCGAGCGATATCGCAGTTTTGTTGGAAAAACCAGGTTTCCTTGAACAATACTCAGGATTCGATAATTTAAATTTTTTGGCCATGATTCAGAAAAAAATCGGAGAGAGTGAGGTGAAAGAGGCGATCGAGAGAGTGGGATTGGATCCGCATGATAAAAGGCCGGTGAAGGCGTATTCTCTCGGAATGAGACAAAGACTGGCCATCGCGCAGTGCATTATGGAGAAGCCGCAACTTATATTGCTCGATGAACCAATGAATGGCCTGGATGAAAAATCTGTAGACAAGGTGTATGAGATTATCAGGGAAGAAAACAAAAGGGGCTGCACGATTTTATTGACGTCTCACAACAAGGTGGACATACAGTCATTATGTCACCAAGTGTATTCGATGAGTGAAGGGGCGATTACTGGTATGACCCATATGACTGTAGGATGATCTATAATGCGCGTTATGTAAAAATTCGCGAGGGGTGCGATCATCTTGAACAAGCAACTGTACGAAGTGCCGCTCCGGTGTTCATTGGACAATCAAAAGGAGGTTTATTGAGCGAACCAATAGCTCCCTGCATCTGAGAAGGATACGGGGCGCTTCAGTGTAGCAGCTCTTCTTCGTTACGCCAGCTCCACCATCCTACTCTTGAACAGGCGAGCCGTCATGTAAATGTCAAGATATTATGTGTTTTGCTGGGGTCAACAACTCTTTGAGACAGTCCCATATTATAATCACAATAAATTAAAGAAAATTATAAAAAATATATACCAATACATTAATGAAGGAATGGCGAAGTTGGATGATTTTGATTTAGACATTGTTGTCAAAAAACAAGACAACGTCGTACAACCGAATGTTACAAGTAAACCCGTGGTGCTAGTTGAGCGTTAGAACTCAACTAGCCCTAGTGTGACCAGCGAATAGGCTAACAATATGCCATCGAGCGCTACTTCAAATCCGATCATGGAATTCGCTCGAATCTCTGTGATCCGGTATTGGTCAACCAGAACCGAGAACACCGTCTCGATCACTTTGCGTTTTTGTTGGATCCACTTCTCCCATGCCTCGGACGGGCGATGTTTCTGGTTTTTTCGAGACGGAGTCCAAAGCGCCATTTGGTATTCTTCGTACAGCCTTTTTTGCAAGTCACGGCTAATGAACCCTTTGTCCCCGAGGTTATAGGGATGAGGAATTTGGGTCATCACGCTTTCGACT
>NZ_FOJS01000094.1 GCF_900111865.1 Parageobacillus thermantarcticus
CTCACATTTCGCACCCTAACAAGGTCAAAACAAAGGATTTTTTATTTAGTTTTTCAGAATAACTTTTTGACCAACACGACGAGCGATGGCTATCCTTTTTTTACCATCGCTGGTCGTTCCGTATGACGTTACACGTAAATGCTCTCATCCAGCCCCAACCCCTGCAGAATCCTTCGTTGTTCAGGGGTGAGGGAGCGATCCAGTGAGCGTTGGATGCGTCCATCCGGCAGCTCCAGGAGGACGACGTTCACATATTGAAACAGCTGGAAAATCGCCTGCCCCGTCGGTCGGGTCAGCTTGCGGCCTCCGGCGCCCTTTAATGGGTGTTCGGGTGTGATGAACTGGCGCACCCGGCGCTGAAAGACGCGGTAAATGGCCAAGGCCAAGAGAAACAAATAGCCCAATACCGCAACTCGTTCTGGCTTTTTGACATAGATCTCATCCGTGAAAAAAGGGTCTTTCAAAAAAGCGAAGTTCATTTCCACCGAGATCTGCCCTTTATATAGCTTCAAGATCTCTTGGGCATCCATTTGTTGGCCCTTCCATTCCTCCGGAACGGTCGTGACGAGGACAAACCGGGACGCTTTCCGTCTTGCCTGTTCCCACGCGTTTTGGTCGAATTCGACGTCAAGGCGCAAGAGATACCGCGTCTCCATCTCGGGTTCCGCCCCTTTTTTCGGCCGTCCGCGCCGTTTTTTCGGGCGTACGATCTCTTCGACCGCGGCCTTGACCTGATGAAACCGTGGGCGAAGGGACGTCTTGAGGGACGCCAAGGCTTGTTCAGCGTCTTCCCGGCACGAGAAAGGGTGGCGCTCCCAATGGGCTTGTTCCTCGCGAAGAAGCTCCGCTTCTTTGGTTCGTTCTTTTTCGAGCGTCTTTCCTTTTCGCTGGTCGAGCGCACTCGATTCGACGACGATCAGCCGAACGGGGTGGCCTTCATAGGTGGAGGATGTTTCCCATACCCGGTACGTGGCGCCGTTTCTCTCCGCCAGCGTAAAGGGGTCGCTCCACGGGATGTGGGCCGAATCGGCCTCCGCGAATGCCCGTTTGACGATGCGGAGCGACGAAGGGCCTCGGGTGATCAAAAAGGCGTTGGCCGCTTTGGTTTGCGCCAGAGTGTCTTTTGTCATCGCGGCGGAATCGGCCACGTAAATCCATTCGTCTTCCATCTTGGCTTGTTTGAGCTGTTCGTGGACACGGGACAGCACCTCCGGATTCCACGTTTTGTCAGGCAGGTTGCCGTCGTGCACATCGCCGTAAAACGGGATGCCGTCCTCGTTGCCGACCAGTCCGAAGCCGATCTGTTTTTGCCAACGATGATGGCGGTTATAGCCATGTGTGATCTGCAAAGCCTCTAATGAGGCCGATTCATACGCGCCGTAAACCGTCTTGTCCGTCGTATCGGCGTGAAAGGCTCGGAGGGAAAGGCCTTCTTTGCGATAAATGTGAATCAAGCAAGTGCTGATCACCTTGTGAATATCGGCCTCATACAAGCGGTCGAGATGACGAGCCAAGGCATCGTCGTTCAACCAGGAAGGATGGAGACCGGGACGGATGAGTTTCTCTAGATCGATCTCCTGAGCCCATCGTTCCACGTGAACGAGGGCTTGCCGGCCGTCAAACATATTGTAGATGATGGCCTGAACGGCATCGCTGACTCGAGTCTGGCACTGTGGATCAACGGGAACGAGATGGTCAATCAATTGGGGCAGGCCCAGTTTCTTGAATAGGGCACTTATTATATTCAAATAATAATTGCGATAGACCTTTTTGACTTGAACGTTCATGAGAGAAAAACTCCTTCACTTTCCTTGTATGTCAAGGATTCATTCGACGATGGACACAAAAAATCCTCCCGATTTTCGTTGGGAGGGTGCGAAATGTGAGTTCTATTGTATATTAAATCACATTTTTTTAGTGGATTGTGAATTTTTTTTGAATAATTTGTGTCAATTTTTTGAATGAAACAAAGCAAGTTGCTT
>NZ_FOJS01000079.1 GCF_900111865.1 Parageobacillus thermantarcticus
TCGTTTCGGAGAAGAATCGTCGCATCCAGCGGAGGAAACGGCATCCACCAAACAGACGATCGTGAACAAGGCGAAACAACATGTCCGCCGTCTTCTTCCGGAGGTAACGCGGAATAACGTGCCATATTTACAGCAATCGTCCGGGACACCGATCTATCATGCCCTGTCTGAACTCAAGGGATGGTAAAAAAAGGTATACATATCCGTCTGTCATGACAAGGGATGAGAGTTCGAAAGCGCTTACGGATGAAATTCAAAAAAATGGTTCGCCAACCTATGACTTACACCTGTTTTTTAGCGAACCAAAAAAGTTCCCACAAAATCTTGACTGACTCCTTCTTTCCCGACAAGGTTGTGTTTTTTCAATAATCGGTATATAGTAAAGTAAGAGGTATGGTTTTCTGGGATTTCCCCCTGCTCGATTAGGTGTTCGTAGAACACCGTCACGGGCATGGTGGGATGTTCTTTTCTTAGGGCTAAAATATGATCCTCATCATCGGGCGACAGACGCCTTGAGTGGCCGCGGTCCGAACGGCGCTTCGGCTTTAAGGCGTCAAAGCCCCCTTTTTTGTATCGGGTGCACCAATCGAGGATCGTCTTGGCTGCGATTCGCTTGTCGCCCTGGTGGGGAACATGGTGCACTCGCTCGCTCACCTCTTTCAGATACGTCTTCGGTTCCACCTGCCCATTCACCAACGGAGCGATTAGCCCGTACCGAAACAGGGCAATGTCGTGTCTCATCGACTCATCCATTCGAATCTCCTCCTGGTCTCACTTGGAATCAGGACCGTTCCGATCCTCCTGCCCTTATCGTACCGAATTGCTTTTTCTCCGTCGATAGGAAAGGTTTGTGGGAACCTCAATCATTTCCAATTTAGGATATATATGTAAAATCAGGATCCCATTTGATTCGCAAAAGGGTGTCGGAATCCGTCCTCCCACACCTCTCTGATGACCGAATAGAGACCGTGTTCCTCCAACGTCCGGATCCACCAAGAAGCCCGTTCCTTTTCTTTTTTCACGATAGGGCCTATGATCCTCCACCGCCTCGCAAAAAAGCTATGAAGGTTTGATAGGTTTCGGTAGAACCGTCGGACATAAAAGATGATGCCGTCCTTTGTCGGGAGGAACGGAGCCTGGTTCGTCCCCTCGGTCAATCCCAACTGCTCTTTCACAACTTGCCATACGGCGGACAACGTATACTGAAAATACGGGAGGAGAAAGGAAGGCAGCACACTCACCGTCTTCAAGCATTCCCGACAGCAATACCGGACAATCCAAATGCGATAATCACCATGTGGGGTCAATGCGTTTCGCTCATAGTAACCGTGGCGGTGCAACGGGCGTTTGGCCCGGCAATGCGGACACTGTGTCAGAAGAGGGAAGTCGTTTTCTTTTCCACGCTCTGCATACGTTTGGACGTCAATGCCAAAGTCATGAAATTGAATCACGTCCTCCTCCCCTCCTCTGAACCGATGGATTTTCTCTTCCGAAATAATTCACAAAAAATTTAGCACATTCTTTCAGAAAAGGGGAGAGGGCTTTCTGAAGGAATGTGCAAAAAAATGGCTCTTTTGTTCCGAAATAAAGTGATAATTTACAGTACATTAATTAGAAACTCCAGCTCCGTGTTTGTAAGAATCGCTAACAATAAAGTTTTTTTCTCATTTTTCGTAAATGAAAAATACCCATCAACTAACTCTATTTTCTCTGGAAGCTCTTCCATATTTCCTAATGTTATTTTCTTTCCTTCTCTTTTAGGGATTAACTCCAACATGCTTTTGCACCTCCTATGCGTATAATATTTTCGATATGCACTCATTGTTTCCTTTTTCATGCGAAGCAATTGATTTTGTCGAGGAACTGGCAGCCCAAAAAAGAACCTTTTAACTGAGTCCGTAATCAAACAACTCCATTATTTAACATTAAAAGGAATTAACGATGAAAACGCTGGACAATAACGAAACTACAAGATTCAGATCTCTGATAGTATCCTACATGCAGGAACAATTAAATTATTATGAAACATTGGAGAAAGCGAGCGTAGAAGAAAATTTGGAACCTTTTGTGGCGTTAATTACAACAAAATGTGTAGAAGAAAGTTTAAGTCAATATTTACAAGCATTGGGTCTTCAATAAGTGAGAAAAATCTCTTTCCCACATACAACACTTTCTTCCTACTGAACACCTATTAAAAACCCCTATGAAACTTTATACTTTATGCTAAAGAGATAATGCCTTACTTAAATACTCCTCCCAATAATTTCCTTAATCACCTTCGATTTCATGGTGCCAAAAATACATCATCAAGATTTCAAGCTCTTGTTTTTTCCCTTTCATAAACGGCTTATTGGATATTTTTCAATAAAGAGAATCAAGATTAAACAAATTGTGTTTTTACTTTATATCGTACTCATATTTCTCCAACTATCTTGAACTCTTCCTTCTATGTATTTTTCATAAATTAATCCCCCATTCTTTTGGTGATACAATTCACCTTTTAAAATTAAATATTATTAAAAAATTATTAGAAATTAATTAAAAGCTTCTAATATTTAATATTATCAATTTACATTTAAACCTAATAATGGTTTAATATACTCAAAAAAACAGAATATAAAAGATTAGGAGGGGAATGTTATGATTCTGTCAAAAAGAACAAAAAATTTAAGTGTATTATTTGTGGCTGTATTTTTGTTTTTCTCTCTTATTACAATATCTGTTAAATCATTTACTTATGCTAAAGAAAAAGACTTAACTCTTAATGGACAAGTTACATTTGGAATTTCTTTGGATGATGCACCAAAAGACTTAATCGACAATATGAAACAAGATGGAGTACATTTTATTGGTAAATATAAAAAAGAAGGAATAGCATTAAACCCACAAGGATTAACGATAAATATAAATGATTCCAATGGAAATACAGTATCAACATTACATCCTGATGTAAATGGTTTATTCGAATCACCACAATTAGATCTAGGTAAATACGAAATTAACGTTTTATACGGAGAGAAAACCATTTATACTGATAAAGTGAAAGTCGGTAATAAAAAAACATATCAATTTAAGGCTCTCATTCCTCTTAAAAATTTTTTGGATGAAATGCATCCTGCTATAGATGAAAACGACAATCATAACGATAATAGTATGGATAACACGGGGACGATAACTATTCTGAGCCATAAATCCCCTCATATTCCTTGTAATGATTATAATGGCGTAGATTCAGATGGCAGACATGTGCATGACTGGACCCACTTCAAAGGAAGCGATTGCTATTGGGTATTTGCGGTTTGGATGCGTACACCTCAATGCGCTTTAGATAAATGGGACAGCACAGAATATTGTGACGGTACGAGAAATTGTTCACCAGCTATGGGACATCCTACAAAATTCCACTGGCACGATAATTTCGAAGGAACTAAATGGCATTACTAATATAAAAAATAAAGGGGCTTGCCGAAAAGCATTCATCCCCTTTATTTTTTGCTTGGTATGTGATCTGCATAAGGATCATATATTCCTGTTACAAGTAAAAATACAACAATGATTAAAATACCAATAAAAGTTAGCCCCATTTTGAATAAATTAGGTTTAATTTTTTTTAAAGGAATTAAAAACATTGATAAGAGAATGATAATTATAATTAATAAAATGGCTAATCCGATATTCATTGTTTCACCTTCTTATTTTTGATCTATAATCAAAAAACGCACTTAAAAATGTTTGTGTTGTAAGTCGTATATGAGTAGATTGCGATTATAAAAAAGCTTAGTATCACAAGAACAGATTAAGGAAATAAAACCAATAATTACAAAAATAATTTTGAATTTATTCTAACATTAAAAATAATTTTGATCAACAAAAATATTAAATTTTGGACAGAGAGGTTTATCAGAAAAAATTAAGGCTCTTTTCTAAAATATTGTTGCTAATAACTTAATAATGTTTACCAAATTTTTTCAAAAATAATGGCATAATAAATCTGGGAGTGATGATTATTTTAAGGTTAATATTGGTAATCATAACGATACCCTTAGTAGTCATTCATTTCGCCATTCTATACTTTTGGGTTTTCGATTGGCGAAAATTGGTTACACAAGTAGGCTTAATAAGTTGGATTGCCTCAATTATATTGGGTATTCTTGTCTATTTTGCTTATCGAAAGTTCATTAGAAACCAAAAATTTACTGTTGTCAGTAGAAAAGTATTATTTAGTTCAACTTTAATGACCATCGTTTTAGGTGTTCTTACGTTAGTTATTGAAGCAATTACAAGATCAATGCCTTAGAAGGGGATTGATTTATGCACTCCTTCTAATTGTTTCAACAGTTGTAAAATTTACTTGTTGGTAAGAGGCAAGGAACATTTCTTTCGCTTGTTCTTTTTTGGGTATCTTCTTATTCAATTCAAGAAAACGATGCCAGAATAAGTAGTTATCAAGGTATTTCGTTGCCACACTGTTTTTTGCAAGGAAAAAGTGCAGAGTATTGCAGTATATAAATTCGTTTATATTGTAAAATTCAATCTGAATTCTCGCTATTGAGGGCTTGACATGGAGCCTCTGCATGATTCTTTTGCCAAGCGGCCAGCTGTAACAGATTTGGCAAACCCAAACAGGTTATCATGACTGCCCCTCCATGTAAAGCCCCTCTGCATAACCATTTGCATAAAAATTTTGCACATCTCTGCACTTTAATGGTTCTTACGCATATTCGGTGAAATAGCGAATGATAATTAAGATAATGGGATAATTATTCGCTTCTTCATGACCATCCAAAGGCAAATCGCTAGAAACGCAATGAGTGGTTTAGCCGATTTCTCACATTTTTTGAGCTGTCACCAAAAAAGCGTAAGAACCACTTTAATTTTGCAATAAACAGCCACACCTTGAAACCTATCCATCCACTTTTTCAAATGAGTATGATACTCGTTGACGTGCTGAATATGGTAAATTCCTTTTTTGTATAGACACCTTTGCGAACATTAATGGCTTTGTGTTGTAATCCCTTCACCGCAGTGAATTTTTTATAGTTGGCTGCTGTATCTTTGCATAACAAAGCAGAGGTGTCAATATGTTTCCTAACACCTTATCAATTTCCATAGACGTAATACGATCTTTTCCTACCGTTTGGGATAGGATTTGACCATTCCTATCGTGAACGATCACCACACAAATTTGCTCTTTGGAAATGCCACGTTTTTTGGCTACACCGCTACGTTTACGAGCCTTTCTGTGAGTGATAAATTTTTTGCCTTTTTCATTCTCTAAAAAGTACGTCTCATTGCTTTCCACAATTCCTTTTAGAATTCTGATGGCCAAGAGAACGGATAGCATATAAAATTTTGTATCGCCAATAAAATGCAGTTGAAATGTGAATATCAAGTGCTTCGGCTATTTTTGGAAATATATAACCTTCAACCATCATTTCAAAGCATTTTAACCATTTATGAGGGTATCTCGTACCTGACACTCGACTAAAATTTTCAGATAACCTAAAAATCCTTGCATTATTGGAAGTATCCCTCTAAAGAGCAATACAAGCAACTAAGAAAAAACATCTGTCATAACATTGAAAATCGTTTTGAAATCTTGAAGTGAAGCACTAAAAAAAAGCTGGATACAACCAATTGAAGTACGCAACCATCCTTATACTGATGAAGAAATGTCGAAGTCGAATGCGCTCCATCGATTTTAATTATAAAGAAAATGGAAATTATATTAGATTATAGTTATAATCATATGAACAATCAGGAAACCACCCTTCTGTTTCCGTGATTTTCAATCGGTTTAGAACATGGAACAAAGCATTAGAAAGCGTTGGATTACCTACAATAAAGAAAAAATATATGGAGGAGGAAATTTTATCATCGATTTAACAACTTGTGAACTTTTACGGAGAAGAACAGATTTCTCTTGACTTACATAGACGTGTAGTATGGCTGCCAGGAGAAAACACCATTCTTCGCTATTTTGGAACGTGGGAAAATGCGTTATCTCACCTAGGTCTCACATCCAAATATAAAAAATACCCGTGGTGCTAGATAAACTCAAACAAGCATAAAAATAGCCCTTGCATGAGGATCTCCTTAAAATGAAAGTGCAACCAAACATTGAAAAGGAGAATCCCCATGCAAGAGCACTTTCATTTTACTACAGATCGAACCAAGATTCAAAAGCAATATACCGCCATTTTCTTTTTTGTCTCTGTCCAGCTGTCATCGATTCAGATGTACCTGCAGCGCCGCAACC
>NZ_FOJS01000075.1 GCF_900111865.1 Parageobacillus thermantarcticus
GAACAAAATATGCACATGGTCCATATCGTGATTCCATTCGACCAAGGAAATATTGTAATTTTTACCCAATCTCACAAACATATCTTTTGCATAGTCAGATATGGTATCATCAATCACTTGTCTGCGATATTTTACAACCAGCACAAGATGATAATACAATAGGAACACTGAATGGTTATTATTGTCTAATTTCATTGATACAACAGCCTTTCATTTTTCTAAAACTGATTATATCATAACACACAAAAAAGAGACAATTTTAGGCTATACCTAACCGAAATTCATCTCCCACTTTCACTTCGTTTAGAAGTGGGAGACTTCTTTCGGAAAGATGTTAAAAAAAGAAGAACGAAAAATCAAAGATGCTTCTTTGCGTCAACGAGTGACCGCCGTCCGATTGATCATGGAAGGCTATCTCGGGAAAGAAGTGGCAGAGATGTTGAACCTCCACGTCAATCCGTGTCTACCTATGTCCAGTTATTTAATGAAGGTGGATTGGAGAAGTTACTCGATAAAAAAACTCCTCCCGGGAAGTCATCTGACAGAAGAACAACAGAAGAAGTTAAAACACATGATTTTACACAGCACTCCTTTCGAACAAGGATTGGGGATGGCTGCTTCTTGGAATACTCGTATCATTCAATCCTACCTTCAAAATCAATACGGGATTTCCATGACAAGGGCATGGGTGAATAAAATGCTTTACCGCCTTGGACTCTCCTACACTCGTCCCACCTATACCTTGGCGAAAGGAGACGAACAGAAGCAACGGGCATTTGTGCAAGAGATGGAGATGATAAAAAAAAACTGATGGCCGACGATATGGTTGTATTGTATGCGGACGAAACACATATTCGTTCCTATCAAGCATTGAGAGCCACGTAGGCTGAAATAGGAAAACAAAAGCAAATCCCTACCTATGGACATCATGCCAGTGTCACGTTATTTGGTGCGGTAAATGTCCTCGATGGAAAGGTCGTCGTGCAACAGGCATCCGCTTGTAACACGGGTTCCTTTCTTGAATTTGTCCAGCGCATTTTACAAACGTATCAGGGGAAATACGTTCTTTTAGTCTTAGATAATGCACGGATTCATCATGCGAAACAAGTGCAAGAATTTTTGCGTAAAAACGAAGAGCAAATCATGTTTTTCTTTTTACCACCCTATTCCCCTCATTTAAATCCGATTGAGCGTCTTTGGAAATGGTTGAAAGAGTCTGGCATTGCCAACCGATTTCACAAAGATCTTCATGCCATTGAACAGTCAGTGAACAGTTTTTTAGAGTACATTGACAATCACTGCGAAGAAGTTCTACAGCGCTTAGGGTGTGCTGCTTGAGAAGTCGAAATGTTAAGTTACATTTATATATTACTCCCATTTAAGAGTCTGGCAATTCCACATTTTAAAAAATTCATTTTCATTTAAAATTGAGTCATATATGGGAAAAAGAAAATCTCTAATTCTCTCCATTACAAAGGAGAACTCTAAATTTTCTTTTAAACCAATTCTTCGCAAAAATGCCTTTCACTGTTTTATTCTGGTTTCATCTTCTGCAAAAGAAGGTGAAAACACAGGATGTTCTTTTTCTAAATTCGTTCCACGTCTTTGAAAGGTTTCAAATATTGCTTCCCATAAAACACGCCCATCAAAGTTTTCGGTAGATAAAAGTGTAAAAATATCATAGAAATCCTTCATTCTACTGTTGACAACAGATAGTGAGATCATCGCCTCAAACTTTTCAGCTATTACTGAATAAGTTGAGTAGACTCGAATTTCCGGGGGCTTCATATTTAATAAAGTAGGATACTGCATCTCTTGGGGTTTTGGGATCACGACATCACCAAACCCAATATCCAGTTGCAATTGCTTTTTTATTTTGCCAAGTGCTGCCGGAATTTTAATACGAATCCCTTCATAATCAGCACCCTCTTTAATTCGTTCAGCCGTAATGCCCTTTACATCAAATTCGACTCCATCTTCTTCAGCGGTTAACGTACAAATGGACTCAAACGCAGCTTTGATATATTGAATATCACTCGAAATTTGTCTGGCTAAAAAGTCAATATCTTTTGTTGGTCTAGATTTAAATTGTGTTAAGGAAAATAAAAAGAGACCGCCTTTTAGAACAAATTTATCCCGATAATTAGAAATGGAAAGTCGATATAGTAACCTTTCTTGAAAATACAACAATAAAATTAAATCAAAGGTTTTTCCGCTTTGTTTGGCAATATTCTTTAGTCTTTCTCCAACTGAAGCAGGTATATTTTTAACATTTCCCATTATAAAAGCACCTCTAAGTATTTTAATAAAACGGTCTTGATGCGCATTTTCTCAGCACATTCCACCAATTTACTTATATTTTTTTCAGGACTTTGCAAATAATTTCGCAAACCTTCTTTCATTAAATCGATTCCTATTTTTTCCCTGTATCGAATAATATCACAAATCGTTTTTTCACGATTATAAATGCTTATTTTATGGCCGCCTACCTCCACTTCTTCAATTCCATATTCAAACTGTTTTTTTGAAAAGTAGAAAATTTTAATCGGTGGATAATCAGGCAAACTGGGTTTCCTTGATTTTCTTTCAATAGCAATTTGGTACTCCCACGGGTTATAAGTTGTTAACTCATAAAAAGACAATGCCGACAAAAGACAAAGAACACCATTCGGGACAACTTTTGATACTTCAACCACTTCTTCATTTTGGTCATTTTCAAATTCAGCATAACGGTAAAGCCCACGTTTTATCCTAATTATTTCTCCATTTTGCTCGAACTTTCGAATATAATATTTGCTCACTCCTTCTCTGGTTAAGTCTTCTGTCTTCGCAAATCCCTTTTGGCGCACAAAAATATCTTTTATGATCTTGCTTACTTCTTTATTCATTTTATTATCACCACTCTTTTCACCTAAACGTCAGCATTTATCATTAATTGCAAACGTTTAATATACTTATTCTCGATTATTCACAATATCCCTCTTTTTCACCTTAATGCATGCACTTATTATTATATGCCGACAATAAGTAAAATTCCTACCGTTATTTTCACACATAATATTGAACCATTTCGCTCACGAAAACGCGATCCACTCCACTTCTTAAGATGGAGGTGTATTCAAATGGATGTTTTACTAAGAATTGATGCCCAAACCAAGCAATGCATCGAAGACTTCCATAACCTTATAAAACAACAAGGGTATTTAGTCGAACAATTAAATCAGTTAATAAAAGAAAAAGAAAAACACTCGATACCTCTAGTACCCACCATTCAAAAATTAATCGAACACAGTCTAAGCAGAAACGAAATTTTAGATATAACGAATATTTCATCAGAAAAATTTGATCTTATTGTTTCTAAAGATAGACGTTGCCAACTGCCGTATATTTATTTAAACGATGAGGAATCGAAAGAATTTAAGAAACTGCTCGAGGATATTCATCAATCAAAGGATATATACGAACTAATCGATGCAGAAAAAGAAAGAGAAAGGATCAAATTCATTCATCGCGTCTCGCTCCGATATCAAAAGGAGATGGATCTATTATCCCCACAAGAAAACGAAGATAGCGGCGAAAAGATAATGCAATACTTGGAAAGAGCGGTTAAAAACGAACAGGCTAAAAGTGCTTACTATTCATTGGTCCGTATCTTTGGAAACGAAATAAAACGGAAAAGAGAAGAGGTGTTGATTAAGGTTTGAGATGACTAGATATCATCCATTTCAGGGTAAAGCCATTGTCGCTTTGCCTTTTTTTCTTTTTAAAAAATCAAAAAAGCAGGAAAAAGAAAAGCCCCGCAGAGATTTCTCTCCGCAGAGCTTTCCTTCTAACCTATCACTCCTCGACAAAATTCGGAGAGTGACAGGTACCGAACTATCATTAGTTAATTGTAACAGGTGTAGTATCTGCAGCAGTGCTATTAGCATCTTCTACTGCATTAGTTTTAGCAGCAATAGATGCACCTTTAACTTGAGCATCTGCTGTAGTAACTGTTAGAGTGATAGTTTTCTTATCTGTAGAAAGTACAGCTGTTCCAGCCTCAGCAGTTGCTGGAGTAATATCAAAGTCATTTGTAAAGTTAGCAGTATCAATAGTAGACTCTTTTAATGCTTCACTGAATGTTAAAGTAACAACATCATTACCACCGGAGAAGCTAACTGCGGAACCCGCATCTGCTTCAGCAATTGTAGAAGCTCCGTTGGAACCAACATTTACAACAAAGTCACCAGCATCACCGCCAACTTGAACTGCTTCTACTGCAGCCTTAACATCATTAAGTGTTGCTGTACCAGTACCGGCATCCTTTACTTCGATTCTCAATACTTTGTTAGTAGCGTCCCAAGTTGCTTCAACTTTATTAGTATTAGTAGCATCGGCTACGATTTGAACTTTTGCACTGTTACCATATGCACCAGCCAAATCATCACCCAAAGTAATGGTGAATGCTTTTGAACCGCTTAACAACGTCTTAGATGCATTAGTTTGAGCTGTTGTAGCTGAAAGAAGCACTGGTGCAGCAGTATCAGTTGTAGCTACACTTGCAGTACTTTCTGCAGCTTTAACGTTGTCCTCAGTGTCACGTATATCTACAACTTGTTTTACAACCGGTTTCTTATCTGTATCAAGTCTTCCGCTCTCTGCTACCTCAAGGACTACAAATTTGCCTGTAGTTGCTAAAGTAGGTGAAGCAGTTGTTGTTGGATTTGCAGTAACCACATATGCATCTTCTACAGTATAGCCTTCTACAGTATAAGCATTTTTGTTGATATCTGCAGCCTTAACAGCCTCGCTGTATTCAACAACCACGCGGTCGATCATACCATTAGTAGAGCCTGCTTTTTCATATGTGTAAATTTTCTTGATTTGCGGTGCTGCATAATCTTTAGCTGCAACATCAGAATTTGCTACTGTTACACCACCTGCAGGCACTGAAACACCAGCTACTGTTTTGATAGAATCTTGAGCTAACACTAATGTGTTTGTTTGATAACCTGTGCCAACTTTATATAATTTACCAGCATCGGCACCAGTTCCAATATCAGTTCCAAGTGAACCATCCGGTAATGTTACAGTTACTACAGAACCATATACCATATTTCCGCTACCGTCTTTAATTGTTTTGTTTTCAAAAGATGCACCTGTAGCAGTTACACCAGCAACTGTAATGCCAGAAGCATCGATCTCTTTAACTGGTTGTGTTAACTCAAATGATACTTTATTGTCGGCTAAAAGTTTAATGTTTTGTACATACCCTTTGAACTGAGTTGCAGTTACTGTCGTACCAGTGATATTAGTAGTTGCACGAGCAAGATCAATTAGTTGACCATTTGCATCCTTAACCATGGCACCAAGTTTACCAGTTGGTGTATCAGTACCGCCCACAGTAATCACTACTGTTTGGTTATTTCCACCTAATTCTACATAAGAACCAGCTGGGAATTTATTTTCAGTGCCGTTTGGTCCATAAGTATAGTTGTTAATATCTAGTGCATTGTAATCACCAGAAGTTGCAACTGGCTTACTAATGTTTATGGCAAACTAAAAATGTAACGTTTGGCAATTAATTTATGCAGGTCCTATAAAACAAAAAACCACTTGCCAACATTCCCCAAATACACTACCCTCCTAGTTGGACAAAACAGTTCAACGGGAGGTATTCAAGGAGATGTTAGCAGTGGCTGAAATTCATTATATCAGATATGAAGCAAACCAAAAAGGATGTTCCTATTCCGATATTGCCAAAAGAATGAATCGTGATCCAAGAACAGTGAAGAAGTATGCGGAAATGGAAGACTTCAATCCCTCAAAAGTTAAACAAACGAGAAAAGCGAAAGTGATGGATCCAGTGAAACCGATATTGGATCAATGGATTAAAGAGGACTTGACAAAGAAGAAAAAATATCGAAGAACTGCGAAACGAATGTATGAAATCTTAAAAGAAGAATATGGATTTACAGGTTCAGATCGTTCTGTTCGGCTCTATGTATCAAAAAGAAAACAAGAACTGCTCGAACAAAGTGAATCAGCTGCGTTACCTTTAGAATCGAAACCTGCAACGGCTCAAGTTGATTTTGGAGAAGCTCCTTTTCTCTATCAGGGGAAATACGTCGATTTTCCTTACCTGGTCGTTTCATTCCCTTACAGTAATGCGGCCTATGTGCAAGTCATGCCAGCTCAAAATCAAGAATGTTTCTTGGAAGGATTAAAACGAATCTTTCACTATATGGGAAGGGTTCCAAGGGTCATTCGTTTTGATAATCTCTCCCCTGCAGTAAAAACGATCTTGCCAAACGGAGAAAGAGAATTGACAGAGACATTTCAACGATTCGTTTTACATTATGGCTTTGAATGCGAGTTCTGCAACCCAGCCAGCGGAAATGAAAAAGGGAATGTCGAATCAAAGGTGAAATATATTCGAAACAATTTCTTTTTACCTGAACAAACAATCTATCAACTAGAAAGTTTTAATGAATCTTTATGGGAGAAATGTGAGAAGGACTGGAATCGTCCGCATTATGAGAAGGAGCGACTCATCGCTGAATTATTTGAAGAAGAACAAGCGTTATTTCTTCAATTGCCAGCCAAAGAATTTGAATGTGTCCGATATGAGCAGGTCACGGCTGATAAGTATGGTTTCATCCATTTAGAAAACAATTTATATTCCACGTCTCCCCGTTTTGCCAAACAAAAGGTTTTGGCAAAGATCTCTTATCATGAGATTGCCATTTTAACAGAAGAGCATGAGCTGATTATCAAGCACGAGCGTTTATATGGCACAAAACAAAAATCAATGAAATGGCAACCATATCTTACGTTAATGGCCAAAAGGCCAAATGCATTAAAATATACGGATTTCTATGAAAAGATGCCGGAAGAATGGAAAAATTATTTTTCCAATTGTACCGTTCAAGAAAAGAAGGAAGCATTACAACTACTAGCTGTTTTACTAAAAGAACATGATTTCGAAGTTTCGACACAGGCTTTGAGGATTGCCTCCCAGTATGGTCATCCGAAAGTAGAATCGATTAAACAGGTATTTTATCAATTAATCAATGGAAGAGGTATACGAGAGCCAATTCAACCGAAAAAACACGTTCCAGATATGCCGGAAGCCATCCGAGGAGTAAGGCATTATGACCGCCTATTCGAATCCCAAGGAGATGTGGCATCATGGAACAAATGATTAAGGAATATGCCAAAAGACTAAAATTAAGCTGGATTCCAGCCAATTACCATACCATCCATGCGGAAACAAATGAGGAATTTTTACTGAAGCTGTTTGAACGAGAAGTGCAGCATCAAGATGAGAGAAGGATAAATTTACTACTAAAACAGGCGACATTGCCGAAAATTCCAAATAAACCTTATGATTGGCGGGAGATTCAACTAGCCCCAGGCATCACAAAAGATTATATTTTAGAAGGTGAGTTTACGAAAAATCAGGAAAACCTTATCTTCTATGGCGGAGTGGGAACCGGTAAAACATTCCTTTCCACTCTCATCGCCCTCAATTTGATGAAAAAACAAGGAAAAAGA
>NZ_FOJS01000095.1 GCF_900111865.1 Parageobacillus thermantarcticus
GGTTATCATGACTGCCCCTCCATGTAAAGCCCCTCTGCATAACCATTTGCATAAAAATTTTGCACATCTCTGCACTTTAATTTTGCAATAAACAAAAGCCTCCTTGACAGTCTCTTTTCCGGACAAATCATGTTGTCAAGGAACTTTCGCGGCAACTCCTCGCTTCTCTCCGTTCTTCCGTTCGTTCATAACGGCGGTCCCAGCTGTTTTTCCACTTGCGCCTCGAGGATTTGGTTTAAGACTTGTTCCAACAGCTTCACTAATCCCTCATCTTTGGTTAATAACCCGTGCGAAAGTTCATCATTTAGGTAAGATATGGAGCCATGGTTGCATTCCTCCTTATGTTTGGTGTTTTTGGTCTATTGTTTATTCTGCCAAAGGAAAGCAACATGGCTCTTTTTATGTTCGAATACATTTTACTCGCTCTCGGTGAAAAAACAGCATTGGCATAATTTTAGTCCATGTACTTCTTCTATATATTCTCTTAATTTCTTGAGTTCTTTAGCGTAATGAAGTGCTTTTGTGCGAAAATGTTCTTTATCCTTTTCTTCCGTGCAATCGTTAATGCATTCCGCAGTCTTGAGAAGATCTATTTTTAATTGCATATATGCTTTTAAATCCCTGTCAATTTCCTGTGATTTCATGATCTTACCTCCATTTTTAAAGAGAAATGGGGATAAAAAGGTGACAGCCGGATTTGAATCGACGATGAGGGTTTTGCAGACCCTTGCCTTGCCACTTGTCTATGTCACCACGTCTACAGTTCATAAAGTGGAATGATCCAACCTTTTATAAACCAAAAAATGAAAAGCTATCGATTGATAGCTTTGGACTTGCCCGTCGCTTTTAAAATTAGCATCTTCCGTTATTTTCAATAAAACTCCAAAAGCTTAGCGTTTCACTAAAGTCTAAAGTGGTCAGTTTTTCAATTATTTTCAGGCGAATTTCTTGGGCGAGATCCTCTCTCTCTTGATATGCGGTTTGTTTAAGGTTTTTTGAATCTTCCCCTCAAACTGTTCTAATATTTCAACAATTTCTTCAGGACTACATTTGCTTTTATTCATAGTCCTCTCTCCCTTTAACTAATTTCTTTTTGCAATTTCTTTAATGCTTTTTTGTGGAGGTTAGAGACGTTTTGTGGAGTGGAACCTAAAATCGCGGCAATTTCACGTAGAGATAAATGATTTACATAAATCATTTCAAGAATAAAAACTTGTTTTTGGGTTAGGACATCTAAAGATTTATATAGCCTTTCGTTTTGAATTTGATTTTTTAACGACAGCTTTTCGATAGCGTCTAAGTTTATGTTGTTATCTATAATTAAATCTTTCATAGTGGAGCGATCGTTGTCGGAAAGAGGTTGATCTAAAATCAATAAGAAACGCTGGTTTAACTTGCGAACTTTTTTGTCATAATCAATACTGACGAAACGAATTAAATTGTTGATGTACTTAATTCTTTTTACTTGGTGATAGTGCTTTGTAAAAGCCTCATCTACTTTTTCTCTATTCTCTTTCGTTGGTTCCATGATGGCTTTGACAACTAGTTTGTAGTTGTTTTTATTAACAAGAAAACCTTTAATAATCGGATTCTCTAACGCTTTTTGGTGATCAGCGAAAAATTGGGTAACTTTATCACTACTAGAATTCTGCTTCTTTTTGCCCATTATCTCATCACCTCTTTTCCTCCTTTTTTTCTAATTATTTCTATAGTAATAAAGTGAAGAGTGTAGAGTAATTATAAATCATTTTTCGTTCCCCTTTAGGGGGATAGTTTATCAATCTTTCATTACGGATAAATGAGGGGATCGACAGCATCTGAATGTAAAAATTTTAATAATATTTCCTCCCTCTAGAAATGTTGATATATCAAGGCTTTTCGGCCTCTCAGGGGTGTCAAAAAAATATTTTTCGACAAAATCCCTTACATCCTTTTTCA